>CAZUCW010000189.1:0-1509 GCA_964618825.1 uncultured Aquabacterium sp. | reverse complement strand
CGCACTCAAAGCGATGAGCGCATCGGCGGAGTGGGGGACGTGGCGGTTGGCGTTGGTGTTGGCGTTGTCGTCACCAGAGTGGGGTTGTTTATCGAGCGCACAGCCCCGCGCCGCATCCAGCGCATGGCTGCTCACATGCGTGCCCAGGCTGGTGCACAAGGCCGACAGCGCAGGCGCGTGATCATCGAGCGAGGTTTGGTTGACGCCGATGCTGCCCACGGCGGCAGCCAGCGTTACGCTGTGGTGGGCGTGTGTGGCGCGCTGCAGCGCCTGAGCCAGCGTCTGGGCCTGCTGCGCCAGCGCCACCTGAGCGGCGTTGAGCCCGGCCCCTTGGCTGGGGTTGATCGCGTAGCTGGTGATCAGCACGCCCTGAGCGGCACGCACGGCACCAAAGGCATCGGTGCGCAACTCGAAGCCTTGGCCACGCGTGCTGCCACGGTGGTTGTCGGCACGGTGGATCAGGTGGCCCAGGTTGAGCCACGTAGCCCACTGCGTGGTGCCGGCCTGCACGGCCAGCGCATCGGGGGTGTCATCAAAGAGCAGCTGAGTGTGGCCGCTGTCGCCGTCAAACGCCTGGCTGCGTATGCCCGAGAGGGCGGCGGCGTTGTGCTGGGCACAGGCCCCGGCGCCGTGCCACACGGGGCTGTTGCCCGAGGCCAGGTTGCCTTGTGCGCTGGCACGGTGATCGCTGGCTTGGCTGAGCAGAGCGTCGGGTGGGGATGAGGATGGCGGCTCCTGCCCGCCCGGGGTGGGGGGCTGGCCGGCTTCGCCTTGGCCGTTGTAGAGGCAGCCGATGATGAAGGGCTGCTCGATATCGCCGTCGACAAAGTTCACCAAGACTTCCATGCCCAAACGCGGCACAAACTGGCTGCTCGCGCCAGGGCTGGCCCAGCGCTGGGCCACGCGCACCCAGCTGCTGAGTTGGTTGTCGGTGCGGTTGTCGGCTTCGGGTGCGCTTTGCCAGTGGTAGCGCACGCGCACGCGGCCCAGGGCGTCGGTGTGCACGGCTTGGCCCACGGGCTGGCTTTGGGCGTTGGGGCCGACGACGATGGCGGTTTGCAAGCCGGGGGCGCGTCGGGGCGCGGGCAGCTCGGCACGCCAGGGCACGCTGGCGCGCTGGGCGCCAAAGGCGTTGGCGTAGCCGCTGCGCTGGGCTTGCTGGATGAGCGCGTTGCGTGTGGTGGCGTCGAGCGCCAGCGCGGTGTCGAGCCCGGGCACCATGGTGTCGGGCTGGGGCTCAAAGAGCGCGCCCAGTTGGTGTTCGGTGAAATCGTCGGGCGTTGCGCCGGGTGTTGCGGTGGCGCCAGCCGCTGCGCCGGCAAAGGGCCATCCGCATGCGGCGAACAAATCCCCCAGGTGTTGGGCCACGCCCCGCGAGAACTCACGCGGCAGGTTGTTGATGCCGATGTGGCGCACGTCGGTGATGAAGAATCGGGTGCGGTCTGCCGCTGTGTGGGATGCCGCACGAGATGCGCCGCCAGCAGGCACGCTCAGCAGGCTGGCATCGAG
>CAZUCW010000188.1:0-1528 GCA_964618825.1 uncultured Aquabacterium sp. | reverse complement strand
CGGCTTTCGTGCCAACCAATGTGATCTCGATCACTGACGGCCAGATCTTCCTGGAAACCAGCCTGTTCAACGCTGGTATCCGTCCCGCGATTAACGCCGGTATTTCGGTGTCTCGCGTGGGGGGGGCCGCTCAAACCAAGCTGATCAAGGGCCTTTCTGGCGGTATCCGTACCGACTTGGCGCAGTACCGTGAATTGGCCGCTTTCGCACAGTTCGCCTCTGATCTCGATGAGGCTACTCGCAAGCAGCTCGACCGCGGCGCTCGCGTGACCGAATTGCTCAAGCAGGCGCAATATTCACCGTTGCCGATCTCGCTGATGGGTGCGACGCTGTACGCCGTCAACAAGGGCTACCTCGATGATGTGGACGTGAAGAAGGTGCTGGCCTTTGAAGCGGGCTTGCATCAGTTCTTGAAGACCAGCCACGCTGCCTTGGTGAGTAAGTTGGAAGCGAACAAAGCGCTTGATAAGGATGCCGAGGCCGAGCTGCAAGGCGCGATCGCTGCGTTCAAAAAGACCTTCGCCTGATCCCCACCTGACCCCGACCCAATAGGAGAGACGTCATGGCTGGCGGCAAGGAAATACGCGGCAAGATCAAGAGCGTCGAGAACACCAAGAAGATCACCAAGGCCATGGAAATGGTCGCGGCTTCAAAGATGCGCAAGGCGCAGGACCGCATGCGTGCGGCCCGGCCTTATGCGGAAAAGGTGCGCGCGATTACGGCCCATCTGGCTCAGGCCAACCCCGAGTACGTCCATGCTTTCATGGTTGGCCCTGAAAAGGCCGTCAAGAAGGTGGGCTACATCGTGGTGTCGACCGACAAGGGCCTGTGCGGTGGTTTGAATACCAACGTGCTGCGCGCTTTCACCAATAAGCTCAAAGAGCAAGAGGGTGCGGGCGTGGCCGCTGAGGTTGTGGCGATCGGCAACAAGGCGTTTGGCTTTGCTAACCGTATCGGTGCCAAGGTGGTGGCGCATGCCGTCCAGTTGGGCGACACGCCGCACCTCGAGCGCTTGATCGGCCCCGTGAAGGTGTTGCTTGATGCGTTCGCCGAGGGCAAGCTCGATGCGATCTATCTGTGCTACACGCGCTTTATCAATACGATGCGCCAAGAAGCCGTGGTTGAGCCTCTGCTGCCATTGGCTGCTGAGCGCATTGCCATTGAGCCGGGCGCGCATCGCTGGGATTACATCTACGAGCCTGATGCCAAGACGGTGATCGATGATCTGATGGTGCGTTATGTAGAGGCGCTCATCTATCAGGCGGTGGCTGAAAACATGGCCTCTGAACAGTCGGCTCGCATGGTGGCCATGAAGGCGGCAACCGACAACGCTGGCAATGTGATTGCCGAGCTGAAGTTGGTCTACAACAAGTCCCGCCAGGCTGCGATCACCAAAGAGCTGTCCGAGATCGTGGCGGGTGCCGCGGCGGTTTGATCACACGAATTTTTTGATTGAAGGAACGAAAAATGGCTAGCACACAAGCAGTGGGCAAGATCGTTCAGTGCATCGGCGCCGTGGTGGACGTTG
>CAZUCW010000187.1:0-1576 GCA_964618825.1 uncultured Aquabacterium sp. | reverse complement strand
CATCGTTGGGGATGTGCTGCGAAGTGCGTGTTTCGCCATACAGGTAGATCGGGATCTCGGCGTTTTTGAAGCGGATTTCGCTCACAAACTCGCGCAGCGCCTTGAGCGCCGCATCAACCTCGGCCTTCGAGCCCTCGCCAAACTCTTCATCGTCGATCGACAAAATAAAAGCGCTGGCCCGGCTTTGCTGCTGCGCAAACTGGCTCAGATCGCCGTAGCTCGTCACCCCAACCACCTCGAAGCCCTCTTTTTCGATGGCGTCAGCCAAGGCACGAATGCCCAGGCCCGAGGTGTTTTCTGAGCGAAAGTCTTCGTCGATGATGACGATCGGAAAGTGAAAGTGCTGCATGGCGGGCCTCCGGGGCCAGATGAAAAAACGTCGCCCGCACGGCGATGGCGACACGACAAAGCGCGAAGTGTAGGGCCGCAGCGGCGTTCAACGGTCACACCTTTTTTACTGGCACGCGCGTAAACTGCCCCGCGCACCACACCACTTGATCAGGAGCCTGTTGGATATGAACGATGCAACCCTCTGGTGGATCGCCGCTGGCGCGCTGGTGGGCCTTGAGCTCGTTACCGGCACGTTTTATCTGCTGATGGTGTCGCTGGGCTTGGCAGCAGCCGCCGTATCGGCCCACCTGGGCGCGACACACGCGGCCCAGTTTGTCGTGGCAGCGGTGCTCGGTGGTGGCGCGGTGGTGGTGTGGCACATGCTGCGTTTGCAGCACCCGCCCGCATCGGCACAGGCAAACCCCGATCTCAACATCGATATCGGCAGCACCGTGCATGTGGCGCAGTGGCAGGCCGACGGCACGGCTCGCGTGCAGTTTCGCGGCGCAGCCTGGAGCGCACGCCACGAGGGTACGGCGCCCCCCGCCTCTGGCGATCACGTAATCCGCGCCATTGATGGCGCCACGCTGGTGTTGACGCCCAAGCCCTGAGGCACAAACACTCAACGCCCTCGCCCCACACGCTCACAGAAAGGCCTCTCTTATGGCAATCGCCCTCGTCCTCTTCGTGCTGTTCGTTGTTTTCGTCACCCAGGCCATCAAGGTTGTGCCACAGCAGCACGCGTGGGTGGTTGAGCGGCTGGGGCGCTACAGCACCACGCTCGCCCCCGGCCCCAATGTGATCCTGCCCTTTATCGATCGTGTGGCTTACAAGCACGTGCTCAAAGAAATCCCGCTCGATGTGCCCAGCCAGATCTGCATCACCAAAGACAACACCCAGCTGCAGGTCGACGGCATCATCTACTTTCAAGTGACCGATCCGATGCGCGCGAGCTACGGATCAAGCAATTACGTGTTTGCCATCACGCAGCTGGCACAGACGCTGTTGCGCTCGGTGATCGGCAAGATGGAGCTCGATAAAACCTTTGAAGAGCGCAACCAGATCAATGCAGCCGTGGTGAATGCACTCGACGAAGCCGCCACCAACTGGGGCGTAAAGGTGCTGCGCTACGAAATCAAAGACCTCACGCCGCCGGCTGAGATCCTGCGCTCGATGCAGCAACAAATCACTGCCGAGCGCGAAAAACGCGCACTGATCGCGGCCTCTGAAGGGCGCAAGCAAGAGC
>CAZUCW010000186.1:0-1637 GCA_964618825.1 uncultured Aquabacterium sp. | reverse complement strand
CTACTGCACGGGCAAGTCTAAAACACACAAGTTCACCATCATGGCGCCGAGTTCGATGTGCAGCGCGTGCAAGGGCGTTTTGAGCAGCGGGGTAGCGCAAACATTGGGGGCGGACATGGCAGCGGCTTTCGTTGAGGGCGGGTTGCACAGCGAAGCGCTGCGGCGTTGTGTCGCTTGAACCACGACGCCTGCGCTTCGGTGAAAGAGCCCTCGCTGTCCGCTTTACCTGAGAGATTGGCCGCAGCGCCCCAGGGTGCGGGTGTGCGGCTTGCCCCTTCGGTGGGCCGCATCGGGTGCGGCCTCTCTCCAGTGAGGATCGCCCGACGTGTACGGGCGCTTGCCAGTCCTTTTGCCTGAGCGTTCGAGAGCGCCCTGAGGGGCTCTCTGCGCCTTCGGCGGCCGCGTCGGCAATGCTGATGCGGCTCTCTCCTGGCAAGGCGCGCAGTTTACTGCAGCCACCCCAAACCGGGTGCGGCTTTTTGCGCGCCTCGGGCGTGTCTCTTACATGCCCGCGTAGTTGGGGCCACCGCCGCCCTCGGGCGTGATCCAGACGATGTTTTGCGTCGGATCTTTGATGTCGCACGTTTTGCAGTGCAGACAGTTTTGTGCGTTGATCACCAAGCGATCGGTGTTGTCGTCGTTTTTAACGAACTCGTAGACGCCGGCGGGGCAGTAACGGCCCTCAGGGCCGGCGAACGTGGCCAGATTGGTTTGAACCGGCACCGAGGCATTTTTGAGCGTGAGGTGCGCTGGCTGGTGCTCTTCGTGGTTGGTGTTCGAGACGAACACCGAGCTCAGGCGATCAAACGTGAGCTTGCCATCGGGCTTGGGGTAATCGATCTTGGCGCACTGCGAGGCTGGCAGCAAACGGGTGTGGTCGGCTTCGGTGCGGTGCAGCGTCCAGGGGGCCACCTTGATGCCCAATTTGGGCAGCAGCCAGTGTTCGATGCCGGTCATGATCATGCCGACATACATGCCCTTCTTGAACCACTGCTTGAAGTTCTTTGAGGTGTCGAGCTCGTCTTTCAGCCAGCTCTTTTCAAAGGCGGCAACGTAGGCCGACAGCTCATCGTGCTGGCGGTTGGCGCCCAGAGCTTCGAACAGCGCATCAGCAGCGAGCATGCCGCTCTTCATGGCCGCGTGCGAGCCCTTGATGCGCGCGGCGTTGAGGAAGCCGGCATCGCAGCCCAGCAACGCACCGCCCGGGAAAGCCATCTTGGGCAGCGACAGAATGCCGCCAGCGGTGATGGCGCGTGCGCCATACGACAAACGCTTGGCACCTTCGAGATGTTGCTTGATGGCCGGATGGGTTTTCCAGCGCTGCATTTCTTCAAACGGGCTCAGCCAGGGGTTTTGGTAATCAAGGCCGGTAACGAAGCCCAGCGTCACCTTGTTGCCCTCGAGGTGGTAGAGAAAACCGCCGCCATACGTGGCCGTGTCCATCGGCCAGCCAGCGGTGTGCACCACCAGGCCTGGCTTGGCCTTGGCGGGGTCGACCTCCCAGAGCTCTTTGATGCCGATGGCGTAGCTTTGCGGATCGCGCCCTTCATCAAGTTTGAACTTGGCAATGAGCTGTTTGCCCAGGTGGCCACGCGAGCCCTCGGAAAACAGGGTGTACTTGCCCAGCAGTTCCATGC
>CAZUCW010000185.1:0-1660 GCA_964618825.1 uncultured Aquabacterium sp. | reverse complement strand
GCTCAAGGACGGCTCGGGCCGCGTGGCGGCGCACGAAATCATGATCGGCAACCCGGCCATCCGCAACCTGATCCGCGAAAACAAGATCGCGCAGATGTACTCGGCCATCCAGACCGGCCAGGGCCAGGGCATGCAGACCCTCGATCAAAACCTCACCGATCTCGTGCGCCGCAACGTGATCTCGCCCGCCGAGGCGCGCACCAAGGCGAAGTTCCCCGAGAACTTCCCGGGTTGATGGGCGCGGCGCCCTCCCGCCAACCGCACACAGGCCCGCCATGAAAAAACTGCTCGGTCGATTGATGGGCGGCCACGGCGCACCCGGCCAGCCGTCCGGGCAGCCCCATCCGCACCAGCCCGTGGCCGCCGACGACGCCGGCTACTTCGCCACCGTGTTCATGGATCATCCGCCGCCAACCCCTGGGGTGACAGCCACTCCCCCGGGCGGGCACCGCGCGCGGCTCATTGGCACCGAGGTGTGCGCCCCGGCTGCCGGGCTGGCGCTGCTCGACAAAGTGTGGGGACACGATCGCTACATGGCCGGGCTGGCCGACAACGAACGGGCGCGGCTGGCCCACTATCTCGATTTCGCCATCGTGCCCGCCGGGCGCGAGGTGATCTCGCAAGATCAGCCGGGCGATTTCGCCCTCATCGTGCTCGAGGGCATGGTAGCGGTTGATCGCGTGCAACCCTGGGGCGCACGGGCGCGGCTCACCGAGGCCCGCGATGGTGATGTGCTGGGCGAGCTCTCTTTGCTTGATGCGGGCATGCGCTTTTCGGCGTGCGTCACGCTCAGCCGCTGCGTTTTTGCCGTGATCACGCAGCAGGCACTCGACGCCATTGCGCGCGATGATCCCCGGCTGGGCATGGCCCTGATGTCTTCGCTGGCGCGGCGGCTGTCGCTGCGCATGCGTCAGGTGAGTGCGCGCCTGAGTGCTTTGCTCTCGGCCACCTGAAGCACGGGCGGTTTCCTTTCGTTTTCTTCAATCGATCCGCAACGGTTTTTTCGAACATCTGCAGGAAGGTTTTGCACCATGGAACGCGATCAGGCCTCGAAATTCATCACCGATTTGTTGCGCCTGATGGTGACGCGCGGTGGCTCCGATCTCTTCCTGACGGCCGACTTTCCGCCGGCCATCAAGGTGGATGGCAAGGTTGTGAAAGTGTCGCCCCAGCCGCTCACGCCGCAGCACACAGTTGCGCTGGCGCGCTCAATCATGAACGACAAGCTGGCTGCCGAGTTCGAGCGCACCAAAGAATGCAACTTCGCCGTCGCGCCGGGCGGAGTGGGGCGTTTTCGCGCCAACGCCTTTGTGCAGATGGGCAGTGTCGGCCTCGTGCTGCGGGTGATTCCGCAAGAGCTGCCCACGATTGATGGGCTGGGCCTGCCGCAGGTGCTCAAAGATGTGGTGATGACCAAACGCGGCCTCGTGATCATGGTGGGCGCCACTGGCTCGGGCAAATCGACCACGCTGGCGGCGATGGTCGATCATCGCAACCAGAATTCGCACGGCCACATCATCACCATCGAAGATCCAGTTGAGTTCGTGCACCCGCATAAAAACTGCATCATCACGCAGCGCGAAGTGGGGCTCGATACCGATGGCTGGGATCTGGCGCTCAAAAACACGCTGCGTCAGGCGCCCGATGTGATCCTGATGGG
>CAZUCW010000184.1:0-1669 GCA_964618825.1 uncultured Aquabacterium sp. | reverse complement strand
CACCCGCACCGACAACCCGCTGCACATCGTGCAAGAGGTGATCGATAACGCCGCCGACGAAGCGCTGGCCGGCCACGGCAAAAAAATCGCTGTGACGCTGCACGCCGATGGCTCGGTGAGTGTGGACGACGAAGGCCGCGGCATCCCCTTTGGCCTGCACCCCGAAGAAGGCGTGCCGGTGGTTGAGATCGTGTTCACTCGTTTGCATGCTGGGGGCAAGTTCGACAAGGGATCGGGCGGCGCCTACAGTTTTTCGGGCGGTTTGCACGGCGTGGGCGTGAGCGTGACGAATGCGCTGGCCAAGCGGCTGCAGGTGAGCGTGTGGCGCGAGGGGCAGCAAGCTACGCTGGCTTTTAGCGGTGGCGATGTGATCGAGCCCCTTGCTGTGGCCAAGGCGCCATCGGGCAGCCGCAAAAGCGGCACCAGCGCCCGTGTGTGGCCCGACGCCAAATATTTCGAGAGCGCCGAGCTGCCAAAGAGTGAGTTGGTGCACCTGCTGCGCAGCAAGGCGGTGCTGATGCCGGGCGTGACAGTGACGCTCATCACCGAAAAAACCGGCGAGGTGCAGACTTGGCTCTACAAGGGGGGGCTGCGCGATTACCTCACGCAAACGCTTAACGCTGATCCGATCATTCCGTTGTTTGAGGGTGAGCATTACGCCGAGGCGGGCGAGACCGAAAACTTTGCCGAAGGCGAGGGCGCGGCCTGGGCCGTGGCTTTTACTGAGGATGGTGCGCCGGTGCGCGAGAGTTACGTCAACCTGATCCCTACCGTGGCCGGTGGCACGCACGAGGCAGGCTTGAAAGACGGGTTGTTTAACGCGGTGAAGAGTTTTATCGAGCTGCACGCCTTGCTGCCCAAGGGCGTGAAGCTGATGCCCGAAGACGTGTTTTCGCGCGCCAGCTTTGTGTTGAGTGCCAAGGTGCTCGATCCGCAGTTTCAGGGGCAGACAAAAGAGCGACTCAACAGCCGCGATGCGTTGCGTTTGGTGGCCACCTACGTGAAGCCAGCACTTGAGCTGTGGCTGCACCAGCATGTGGATTACGGAAAAAAGCTTGCCGAGCTGGCCATCAAACAGGCGCAGACGCGCCAGCGCGCCAGCCAAAAGGTCGAGAAGAAAAAAGGCTCTGGCGTGGCCGTGCTGCCGGGCAAGCTCACCGATTGCGAGAGCCGCGATGTGAGCATCAACGAGTTGTTTTTGGTTGAGGGGGATTCGGCTGGCGGCAGCGCCAAGATGGGCCGCAATAAAGAGACTCAAGCCATCCTGCCCTTGCGTGGCAAGGTGCTCAACTCGTGGGAGGTGGAGCGCGATCGGCTCTTTGCCAACAACGAGATCCACGATATCTCGGTGGCTATCGGTGTCGATCCGCACGGCCCCGGTGATGAGCCCGATCTGAGTGGCTTGCGCTACGGCAAGGTTTGCATCTTGAGCGACGCTGATGTTGATGGATCGCACATCCAGGTGTTGTTGCTCACGCTGTTTTTTAGGCACTTTCCGAAACTTATCGAACGTGGACACATTTGCGTGGCGCGCCCGCCGTTGTTTCGGGTGGATGCGCCCGCGCGCGGAAAAAAACCGGCGGCCAAGCTCTACGCGCTCGACGAAGGCGAGCTCACTGCCACGCTCGATAAGCTGCGCAAAGAAGGCTGTCGTGAAGGCTCATGGACG
>CAZUCW010000183.1:0-1677 GCA_964618825.1 uncultured Aquabacterium sp. | reverse complement strand
CCCCCAGGATGCGGCCTGAGCGGCGCTTGTGCAGATCACTTACCCGGCACGCGCAACCGCACCGAAGCCATGAGCCGATCCCACAGGGCGAGGGCTTCGTCGTCGGTGAGGGTGGACGGCGTGGAGCCGGCGTTGTTGTGGGCCACGCCGGTGAAGAGCGAGGCGTCCCACGAGGGGTTGTGGTGGTCGTACTGCTTGCCAGCGTATTCGAACAAGAACTCGTGCCAAACACCTTGGCCGTCGTCCTTGCTCATGGGGTGGCGAAACAAAGCCTCGCTGCCCGAGCCTTGCTGCACCTTGAGCTTGCCTTCGCGCAGCGTCTTGACCTTGCTGAACAGCGTGGCCAGCGGGGCGACGAGCATGGCCGCGCGCTTGGCCTCGGCGCGGCGAGCCTCGAAGCTGTCGCCCTGCTGGGCGTCCTTGTTGGACGACACCGAGAAGCTCACGTCGGGCCACTCGGCAAAGCGCAAGCCGACGCCGAAGATCTCTTGAAACTTGCCACTGTCGTCGGCGATGAAGCCCACGTCCAGGCACACGCCGGGGTCGGCGGGGATGTCGCTGGGGTCGCGAGGGCGCAGGTGGGTGGCGACGTAGGTAAGTTCCTTCATCTCGCTTTCAACCGTGCGGCCACTTCTAGGGGCGGTCTCAGTGAAATATGTGAACCCATGCGTTCCAGCCGCCAGAAATCCACTGATCGACTCGATGCCAACCTCTTTGGCAATGTCGTCGTTCCAGTACATCAATGTCCAGCTTCCTTGGGTGGGACCTTCCGTTAGAGAAATCACTTCAGCTCGATCGATCGTGTGAGCCTTGCTCTGAATCTCATCTCTCTTGATCTTGGCTCGCCGCGCCAATGACTTCACGTCGTTGGGCAAGGATTCAATGTCGGGCCCGAATGCTTGCGGCCCAGGTACCACGGTGGCGCTGGCGGGCACATCCAGCACAAAACGGCCGAAGCACACGGGCTTGGTTTTCTCAAACAGCTTGTCGATGCGGGGCGTGGTCATGTTGCGGGCCTCGGTGTGGCAAGAGATGCAGAAGGTGAGGGGCAGGGCGAGCAGGGCGGTGGTGAGTAGGCGGCGATGCATCATGAGCAGGTCTTCCAGGTAAAGGCTTGCAAGGCGATCTTGCACACGGCGTGCAGGGTGCAGGACAGCACAAGGTCATCGCCGTAGCTGGCCTGATGGTCGTAGCCGGTTTGCTGATAGGCGATGCGCGCCTTGCCTTGGCGCACCGGGTCTTGTGCCGAACGCTCGGCGGGCACAGTGCCATCGCCCGGTTGAGCCGGCTCGGCAATGGCGGCGCCAAAGCGCTGATGCGGGTTTTGAGGCTGGCCATCGCGCAGCACCACGGCACCGTCGCCTTCGTCTTCATCGATAAGCCATCCTGAGGCCGGGCCCTCGATGTGCAGCTTCTCAAAACCCAGCCATTGGCCCAACCCGCCGTGCAGCAGCGGGGCCCGGCTGGTTTGCCACGTTACCTCGCCCCAGGCTTTTTGCTTCAGATCAGCGCCGTAGCTCAGGTAGGTGGTGGGGTGGTAGGTTGTACCGATATTTCTATGAAGCTTGCGAGCGTCGTATATGGCATCGCGTGTGTCCTTGAAAGAAGAGCTCTTGAGTTTTGCCGGATTCACCCACTCCTCATTGATCAACCGATACCACTTGTCCTGCACCGTAT
>CAZUCW010000182.1:0-1686 GCA_964618825.1 uncultured Aquabacterium sp. | reverse complement strand
CGGTCCAGATGCCCAGCGGCACGCGCACCAGCGAGCCGGTGAGCACCGGCATGGCTGTGAGCAGGCCAAACTGAGTGGCGCTGAGGTTGAGTGCTTTTTTGATCGGGATGCCGATAACGCCGAACATCATCCAGACCATGAAGCAGACGGTGAAAGCCAGGGTGCTGACGATCAGCACCGACAAGGCCTTGCCGGAGGTTTTTGTTGCAGGGGCGCTGGGGGCAGGCATGGTGGACTCCTTTTCCATGCCTGGCAGTGTCGGTATTCACCCTAGTGATGAACATCCTCCGCTCGGTGATGCGAGTCCATCCAGAAGGAGGATGGTTGGGTGCTGGTTGCCGCATGGGGGTCGTTCTAAAGAACTACCCTTGGGCTGAGATCATCATTGTTTGCGCTAAATCAGTATGTGTTGCGCTGGGTTGAGGCGAGCACGGCCGCCTGCACGCGCGATGTGAGGCCGAGTTTGCGCAAGATGTGCTGCACATGAATCTTGACGGTGGTTTCGGCGATGCCCAGGGTGCGGGCGATATCTTTGTTGCTTGCGCCGCGGGCGATTTCGCGCAGGATGTCGAGTTCGCGCGGCGATAGGGTGCCCAAGGCCGCCGAGGCCGGGTCCTCGCTGATGAGGGGGGGGGGCGCGGTGCTGGCCGACGTTGTTGGCGCCATGGCGTGCGCGGCGTCGGGGCGTTCGTCTGGCTGAGGTTGAGCGACCGCGCTGCGGTAGGCCGCCACGAGTTTGCCTGTCATCTCGGGGGACACCACGGATTCGCCGGCCAGCACCCGGTCGATGGCTTGCGAGAGGGCGTCGCCCTCGATGGTTTTGAGCAGGTAACCGGCGGCACCACGCGCCAACGCTTGAGCCATATCACTGGCGTCTTCGCTCACGGTGAGCATCACGATGCGAGCGCGCGGGGCGACTTCGTGCAACTGGGGTAGGGCGTCGATGCCGTGCACGCCGGGCAGGTGGTTGTCGAGCAGGATCACATCGGGTTGTGTGGCCTGTGCCTGGCGCAAGGCCTCGCCGGCATCGGCGGCTTCGGCCACAACGTTGAGATGCGCCTCGCGTGACAGCAGGGCGATCAGGCCGCGTCGGAACAGGGTGTGGTCGTCGACGACCAAGATGCGTACCAGCATGGCGGGGGGTGAGGTGGTGAGCTCAGTGGCGAATGGGGTGCCAGCTTAACGCCTGGGGTGCCGTGCGCGCCAGCGTTGTCAATTACTGCTGTTGTGTGCGTTTGTGTGACAAAGCCAAGCACGATGGTCGGGATGTCGGCGCTCTGCCACGAAAAGCAAGGGGCAAGGGTTTTTGCGGTCGTGCCTTTTGATCTGGATCAGTCTTACGCTGGTATCGGTGTTTCTGCTAAGTCAGATCAAGGATTGACAGGGTGTGCGGCGGGAGCATCCACACCGCCAAGAGGGATGGCAGCCACCTCCGAGCGACACCTGTTTTTCACAGGTTTGGGCTGCTGAGGATAAATAGGAGAAACCGCATGAAACGAACCGTAGTTCGACGCGCCACGACCCTCGCGCTGGCTGCTTATGCTGCCCTCGTGGGTAGCGCATATGCCGCTGAGGCCAACAAGATGGGGGTGACCCAGAGCGAGGTCAACTACCAGGCTGGGGGTTCGCCGCTGGCCAGCGAGCCGATGTACCAGAGCAGCAACCCCAAGGCCCCGCCGATGACGC
>CAZUCW010000181.1:0-1757 GCA_964618825.1 uncultured Aquabacterium sp. | reverse complement strand
GCATGAAGCTCCACTTCAGGCCCGTCGGGAAACCTGCGCCACCACGGCCACGCAGCCCCGAATTTTTCACTTCGGCAATCACCTGCTCAGGCGTCATGCCTTCACCGCCGTCCTTGCCCAAGATCTTGCGCAGTGCCTGATACCCGCCGCGCGATTCGTAATCCTTGAGCTGCCAGTTCGAACCATCGAGCCCGGCATAGATTTGCGGATTAACGTGACGACCATGAAAGCAAGTCTGCTGGCCGGTCGTTTGGAATTTACTCAGATCAACCATGTGGCACCGCCCCTCACTTCGCCTGCGCTCTGAGCGTATCGACCAGCTCATCCAGCTTGTCGTCGCTCATGTAGCTCAGCATCTGGCGATCATTCACCAGCATCACGGGTGCATCAGCGCATGCCCCCAGACACTCGCAGTGCTGCACCGTGATCAGCCCGTCGGGCGTGGTGCCGCCATCTTCAACGCCCAACTTCTCGCACAAATGCTCAAGCGCCTTCTGGCCATTGCGCAGCACACAGGGCAGATTGGTGCACACGTTGAGCTTGTAGCGGCCCACGGGCTGCTGGTTGTACATGTTGTAGAACGTGGTGACTTCATGCACGGCAATGGCAGGCATGCCGAGGTAATCGGCCACCTCGCGCTCGCTCTCTGGCGAGACCCAGCCGCGCTCTTGCTGAATGATGGACAGACACGCCATCACCGCCGACTGTTTTTGTTCGGTGGGGTACTTGGCGATTTCGCGATCGAAACGCGCTTTGGTTTGTTCGCTGAGCATGTTGGTACGGTACGCAGTCTGTGGAGTGCCGATCAGCGGTCGATTTCGCCGAACACGATATCCATCGTGCCGATGATGGCCACCGCATCAGCCAGCATGTGCCCACGGGTCATTTCGTCGAGTGCTGCCAAATGTGAAAAGCCTGGCGCGCGAATCTTGAGGCGATACGGCTTGTTTGCACCGTCGCTCACCAAATAGATGCCGAACTCACCCTTGGGATGCTCAACCGCCGCATAAGCCTCGCCTTCGGGCACATGCATGCCTTCGGTAAAGAGCTTAAAGTGGTGGATCAGCTCTTCCATGTTGGTCTTCATGCCCACACGCGATGGCGGCGCGACCTTGTGGTTATCGGTGATCACCGGCCCCGGATTGGCACGCAACCAATCGACGCACTGCTTGATGATGCGGTTGGATTGCCGCATCTCTTCGATACGAACGACATAGCGGTCGTAGCAATCGCCACTCTTGCCGATCGGGATATCAAAATCGACGCGGTCGTACACGTCATAGGGCTGAGTTTTGCGCAAATCCCAAGCCACACCCGAACCGCGCAGCATCGCGCCGGTCAGCCCCAGATTGAGGGCCCGCTCAGGCGACACCACACCAATGCCCACGGTGCGCTGTTTCCAGATACGGTTATCGGTAAGCAGAGTTTCATACTCATCGACAAGCTTAGGAAAGCGGGCCACAAAATCGTCGATGAAATCAAGCAGCGACCCCTGGCGGTTTTCGTTGAGCTGCGCCACCGATTTGGCATTGCGCACCTTCGACGCCTTGTACTGAGGCATGCTGTCGGGCAGATCACGATACACGCCACCGGGACGGAAATAGGCCGCATGCATACGCGCACCGGACACCGCCTCATACATATCAAACAGATCCTCGCGCTCGCGGAAACAGTAGATGAGGATATTCATCGCACCGCAATCAAACCCGTGACAGCCAAGCCACAACAGGTGATTGAGCAAGCGCGTGATCTCGGAG
>CAZUCW010000180.1:0-1758 GCA_964618825.1 uncultured Aquabacterium sp. | reverse complement strand
ACGCAGGGCGCGCGAGGGCAATTTCAGCTTGTCGGCTGGGTCAGAGCTGCGACGGGACCTTCACCAAATCATTAGGCGGCAACGCGCCGTGGAAGCCGCAGCTGAGCCCGCTCAAACAATCGAGACGGATCGGCCATCGGTCGACAGGACTCAAGTCAGAGAAAGGCTCCAGCAGATGCGCGATGAACTCGCAAAGAAGGCGCGGACACCGGTAATGCCACGAGGCACAGCATGAACAACAAAAACTTGGAAAGCCGATTCGCTTGGCGAGATGTCGTGGCGGATGACAAATGGGCTGGCTGGGGATGGATGCAAACCTGCACCGTGGCGACGGGCAGGGTCAATATTGAATGCGTACAGCAACCAGCTCTTGGTAACGACCGATGCATGCGGCTTTGCCTCATTGCGCTCGATCAGACCACGTTGATCGAATATACGGACACCGGCTTCGTGCTCCGCGAGTATGTGGCCCGACTTTCATTCGATGCTGTCATCGACAGGCTTCGCCAAGTCCCATCAACTCCAGTCCATTTGGCCGCGCCGGAATTGCTGAATGGCCTGGCGGATGACGGTCTGCTCGTGCAAGTTTTTGGTAATCAGCGGAGGCGTCGTGGGCAACTCACACACTGATTACACAATATGCGCCACAGTGCCCCCACATGGTTGCCACACTGTTAACACAAGGGTGGGCATCAAGTCGGCCAGTTGTTCACACAGTTTCGCCCATTGGTTCGCACAGTTTCAACACACTGTTCGCACATTGGGCGGCGGGGTCCAGGGGATTTTCCCCTGGCCGACATTTATTGTTGCGACAGCGGCGATAAATATAGTCGGTCACTATGTTTTCAGCGACGGTGCCCCATGATCACAGGCGGCATTCAGTTTGTTCACATATCGGTCTATTCGCTGCACCCACCGAAGAAAACCTCGCGGGGAGCAGATCGAAAATGGGCTGTGCGCGACGTGCTTGCTGAAGCCAGCCGCGAGCCGCAAGCCTGCTTGCATGTGCCGAGACCGAGGCCACCCAACCTGCTGCATGGTCCCAGCCTGGCAGAGCTGGAAGCCGAGATTGGCGCCATCCATGCGCGCAGCCGTGACGCAGCTGGTCGCCGTTTGCGAAAGGATGCGTCTGTCCTGCTGGCTGGCGTAGCGTCGTATCCTCGTGGCGGCATGGAGTACGGCTACTGGAAGCAAAGCGCCTTGGAGTGGCTGCAAACCGAATTCGGTGATCGCCTTCGGTCCGTTGTCGAGCACACCGATGAGGCGCACCCGCACCTCCACTTCTATGTCGTCAATCCTGACGGTGGCAACGTCAAGGACTTGCACCCCGGCTTCCGCGCGGCAAAGGGCGCTCAAACACCCAAGGAGCAACGCCTTGCCTACAACACGGCAATGCGCGCATTTCAGGACCGATTCTGGGAGCACGTTGCCGGGCCGTCGGGACTCGCTCGCTTGGGGCCGGGCCGACAGCGCATGAGTCGTGCGCAGTGGACGCGGGTGAAGCTCGGGCTGCCGGCGCAGGCCGCGCTGCTCCAGCGCGCGCGTGAGATCACGCGTGGGACTGGTGAGCGTGACCGTCAGCTTCGCTCATTCGCGCACAAGACGATGCTCGAAGCGCAGGCACTGATCGAGGAGCTGGAGGTGCGGGAGGCTCGCGTTCTGGCCATGGAAGCCAGGCTGGGGTTGAACCCGCAGGCCCCCTGCTCAAACGATCCTGACAAGGCCTAACCCGATCAAAACAGGTTCAAACCCTATTGA
>CAZUCW010000179.1:0-1762 GCA_964618825.1 uncultured Aquabacterium sp. | reverse complement strand
GCATAGGGCTCGGCCACCACAGCCACGGCAATGAACACCGCGGCCAGGCCGATCATGCTGTGCATGAAGGCCACCAGCTCGGGCATTTTGGTCATCTCGACGCGCTTGGCCATGATGGCGCCGGCACCGCCGCCGATCACCAAGCCTGCCAGCACATAGCCGATGCCCGCAGCAAAGTTGAGTTGCAACGCCTGCACCTGGCCGTGAATCAGGCCCACCGTGGTGAGCACGGCAATCGTCATGCCGGTCATGCCGAAGACGTTGCCACGAATCGATGTGGTTGGATGGCTGAGGCCCTTGAGCGCCTGGATGAAGAACACCGAGGCAACGAGGTACAGCAGTGCGATGAGGTTCATGCTCATTTACTTGGCTCCTGCCTTTTTGTCTTTTTTCTTGAACATCTCAAGCATGCGGCGTGTCACGAGGAAGCCACCAAATACATTCACTGCCGCCAGCGCCACGGCCAGCACGCCCATGATCTTGCCCAGCGGCGTAATGGTGAGGGCAGCTGCAAGCATGGCGCCCACGATCACGATGGCCGATACGGCGTTGGTAACCGCCATCAACGGCGTGTGCAGGGCTGGCGTCACGTTCCAGACCACGTGGTAGCCGACGTAGATCGCCAGCACAAAAGTGGTCAGGTTGATGACGACATGGCTGATGGGTTCAAGCGCTTCCATCGTTGTCTCCTTGGTTTTGCATTCAAAAATCAGAGCTTGCGGATTTCTTTGACGCGGTTGGCGTCATCAACGAGCACGACTTTGGGCTTCCAGGTGGGCACCTCGTTTTCAGCCACCGGGCCGTAGGTGCAGATGATGAGCAAATCGCCCACATGCGCGCGGCGCGCGGCGGCGCCGTTGAGCGAGATCGCCCCCGATCCCCGCGCAGCCTTGATGATGTAGGTTGAAAAGCGCTCACCGTTGTTGATGTTGTAGAGCTCGATGCGCTCGTACTCGTGCATGTTGGCAGCGTCCAGCAAGTCTTCGTCGATCCCGCACGATCCTTCGTAGGTGAGATCGGCTTCGGTGACGGTGACACGGTGCAGCTTGGCACGGAGCATGATGCGTTGCATGGCGAAATCCTTGGATCAATAAAACGGGCGCACCGATCAGGCGCGCAAGAGCTGGCCGTCGCGACACATCAGGCAGGCCTTGACGATGTCGTCTTCGAGATCGACATGCAAGGAGCCCTCTTTGTTGATAACCAGCTTGAGAAAATCGAGCACGTTGCGGGCGTACAGCGATGAGGCGTCGGCGGCCACGAGCGCTGGCAGGTTGGTTTCACCCACGAGAATCACGCCGTGCCGGGTGACGGTTTTGCCCGCCTCGGTGAGCGGACAATTGCCGCCGGCTGGCGCGGCCAGATCCACGATGACCGAACCGGGTTTCAAGGCCTTGACCATCTCTTCGGTTACCAACACCGGCGCGGCGCGGCCCGGGATCAGCGCGGTGGTGATCACCACATCGGCCTGAGCCACGCGCTTGGCCACTTCAGCCTTTTGGCGATCCAGCCAGCTTTGCGGCATCGGGCGGGCATAGCCCCCGACGCCTTCGGCCGCTTCTTTTTCTTCTTGTGTTTCGTAGGGCACGTCGATGAACTTGGCACCCAACGATTCAACCTGCTCTTTCACCGAGGGGCGCACGTCGGACGCTTCGATGACGGCACCCAGGCGCTTGGCCGTGGCAATGGCCTGCAGGCCGGCCACACCCACACCCAGAATCACCACGCGGGCAGCCTTGATGGTGCCGGCGGCGGTCATGAG
>CAZUCW010000178.1:0-1765 GCA_964618825.1 uncultured Aquabacterium sp. | reverse complement strand
CAAGATGGTGTGGCACCACACCGTGGCGCCCGGCGATGTGGTGGTGGTTGATCGCAACTGCCACAAATCGATTCTGCACGCCATCATCATGACGGGCGCCGTGCCGGTGTTTTTAACGCCCACGCGCAATCACTACGGCATCATCGGCCCGATCCCGCAAAGCGAGTTTGAGCCCGCAACCATCCGCAAAAAGATTGCCGCCAACCCGCTGCTCAAGGGCGTTGATCCTAAAAAGGTCAAGCCGCGTGTGCTCACCATCACGCAAAGCACCTACGACGGCGTGCTCTACAACGTCGATCAGATCAAGAACATGCTCGATGGCACGATCGATACGCTGCACTTTGATGAGGCTTGGCTGCCGCATGCCACCTTCCACGATTTTTATAAAGGCATGCACGCCATTGGCCGCGATCGCCCCAAGACCAAAGAGGCGCTGGTGTTTTCGACGCAATCCACGCACAAGCTGCTGGCTGGCCTGAGCCAGGCCTCGCAAATCCTGGTGGCGGATTCTGAGCAGCGCAAGCTCGACGGATCGCTCTTCAACGAGGCGTATCTGATGCACACATCCACCAGCCCGCAATACGCCATCATTGCCAGTTGCGATGTGGCCGCAGCAATGATGGAGCCCCCCGGCGGCACGGCGCTGGTTGAAGAAAGCATCGTCGAGGCGCTGGATTTCAGACGCGCGATGCGCAAGGTTGATAAAGAGTTTGGCCGCGATTGGTGGTTCAAGGTGTGGGGCCCCGACAAGCTCGCCACCTCGGGCATGAGCAATCGCGACGATTGGATGCTCAAAGCCAACGAGAAGTGGCACGGCTTTGGCAACCTTGCGCCGGGCTTCAATATGCTCGATCCGATCAAGAGCACCATCATCACGCCGGGGCTTGATGTATCGGGCAAATTCGCCAAAACCGGCATCCCCGCGAGCATCGTCACCAAATACCTTGCCGAGCATGGCGTGGTGGTCGAAAAGACGGGCCTCTACAGCTTCTTCATCATGTTCACCATCGGCATCACCAAGGGCCGCTGGAATACGCTGGTCACCGCGTTGCAGCAGTTCAAGGACGATTACGACAAGAACCAGCCGCTGTGGAAGGTGCTGCCCGAATTCGTGCAGAAGAATCCGCGCTACGAGCGCGTCGGCCTGCGCGACCTGTGCACGCAGATCCACAGCGTCTACAAGCAGAACGACGTCGCCCGCCTGACCACCGAGATGTACCTGTCCGACATGGTGCCGGCGATGCGTCCGGCCGACGCCTTCGCCAAGATGGCGCACCGCGAGATCGAGCGCGTGCCGGTCGACGAACTCGAAGGCCGTGTCACGGCCGTGCTGCTCACGCCCTATCCGCCGGGCATTCCGCTGCTGATTCCGGGCGAACGCTTCAACCGGACGATCTGTAGCTACCTCAAGTTCGCCCGCGAATTCAACGCCACGTTCCCCGGCTTCGAAACCGACGTGCACGGGCTGGTCAAGGGCCAGGACGGCGCCTACTACGTGGATTGCGTGCGCTGACGCTTCGCTTCGCGCCGGAATTTTTGCAGCTCTTTTTGACAGGCTCGCCAAAGTTCATCGCTTGCCGGTATGCTTGCGTCTGAAAGACGTAAAACAAAGGGGTATCGCATAGACTTCCTTGCCAGGATTTCCGGTGGGCCGCATGGTGACAAGCGCTTGCGCGGCGTTGTGATTGCCGCGGGAGCCTATCTGGTCGCTGCAGTACTGCTGGTGCTGGCCACGTCGGTGCCCGTGCTTTCGCGCATGACCTGC
>CAZUCW010000177.1:0-1793 GCA_964618825.1 uncultured Aquabacterium sp. | reverse complement strand
GCAGTGGATGATCAACCGGCAACTTGGCGTGACGAACTGATTTCAGCGGATTTGATAGCGGCGGGTGCGGTGTGGCGCAACCCGCGTGCGGCCCAATCGAGGATTTCGAGTTCGCCGCTGGGGTGTTCGACCAAAGCCGTGAGGCTTTCGACCCAATCGCCGTCGTTGCAATAGAGCACGCCGTCGATGGTGCGCATTTCGGCGTGGTGGATGTGGCCACAGACCACGCCGTCGGCATTGCGCTTGCGGGCTTCGCGGGCCAGTGCGGATTCGAAATCACCGACGTAGCTCACGGCGCGTTTGACCTTGAGTTTGAGATAGCGCGACAGCGACCAATAGGGCAGGCCCATGCGCGCGCGTGCTGAGTTGAGCCAGCGGTTGAGCTTGAGGGTGAATTCGTAGAGTGTGTCGCCCAGGTGCGCAAGCCAGCGGGCACACTGAATCACGCCGTCGTAGAGATCGCCATGGGTAACCCACAGCACGCGGCCATCGGCGGTGGTGTGCAGGTGTTCTTTAACCACTTCGATGCCGCCGAAGGTGTGGTCGAGATACTTGCGCGCGAATTCGTCGTGGTTGCCTGGCACAAAGATCACGCGCGTGCCTTTGCGCGCTTTGCGCAGCAGTTTTTGCACCACGTCGTTGTGGGCTTGTGGCCAATACCATGTGCGGCGCAGTTGCCAGCCATCAATGATGTCGCCCACGAGGTAGAGCGTGTCGCACTCGACGTGCTTTAAAAAATCGAGCAGCGCGTGGGCTTGGCAGCCGGGGGTGCCCAGGTGCACGTCTGAGATCCAGACGGTGCGCACACGGGCGGAGCCGTCGGCGGCGGCAGGCGCAGGCTTCAGGGGCTCGGGAGGCACCTGAAGCAGCTCTCGCAACAAACCGGCTTGAAGATCGGCACGCATACCGCGATGGTCGCGGCGCTGTGTGACGGGCTTGAGACGCGCCGGTGACCGTTCGTTGACGGTGCTGCGGTGCGCTGCGTGGACAATCTCGCCCATGAGCGCGCCTGCCTTGCCCCGCACCGACCCCATTGTTGCCATTGCCTCTGCCCCGGGGCGCGGTGCGGTGGGCATTGTGCGGGTGTCGGGCCACGGGCTGGGGCCGTTGATCGAGGCTGTGTGTGCACGCACGCTGGCGCCACGGGTGGCTACGTATCTGCCGTTTCTTGATGCCGCCGGGCAGCCGATCGATCATGGGCTGGCGCTGCACTTTCCGGCGCCGCACAGCTACACGGGCGAAGAGGTGCTCGAGCTGCAGGCGCACGGTGGCCCGGTGGTGCTGCAGTTGTTGGTGGCGCGTTGTCTCGAGGCGGCGCAGAGCCCGGGCGCGTATGGCCGGCCGCGTCTGAAAAATTTGCGTTTGGCCGGGCCGGGTGAGTTTACGCAGCGGGCTTTTTTGAACGACAAGATCGATTTGGCTCAGGCGGAGGCCATTGCCGATTTGATCGATGCCAGCACCGAGGCCGCTGCGCGCTCGGCCAGCCGCTCGCTCAGCGGCGCGTTTTCGCGCGAGGTCGATACGTTGCGCGAGCGGCTTGTTGAGTTGCGCATGTTGGTTGAGGCAACGCTGGATTTTCCGGAAGAGGAAATCGATTTTCTGGATCAGGCCGATGCCCGCGGGCGGCTGGCGCGCACGGCGGCGGCGCTCGATGCGGTGCTGGCCCAGGCGCGGCAGGGTGCGCTGCTGCGCGAAGGCATCACCGTGGTGCTGGCCGGACAGCCCAACGTGGGCAAGAGCTCGCTGCTCAATGCGCTGGCCGGCGCTGAGCTGGCGATCGTTACCCCCATTGC
>CAZUCW010000176.1:0-1815 GCA_964618825.1 uncultured Aquabacterium sp. | reverse complement strand
TGGTGCCGACGACGCCGATGCAGTCGGTGCCTTCGGCGATGTGCCAGTCGATCAGTTTGCGCAGGGTGGGGTAGTCAACGCTGCCGTCTTCGTGCAACGGGGTGATGAGCGCGACGATGCTGCCAAGAATGTTCATGCTGAGCCTCTCGAATCTTTCATTCTACCCAGCCGGGTGGGGGCTGGCCTGGGGTAGGGCGATGACGGTTGGGGCGGTTGGTGCAGGGCAGCGTGCGGCGATGCGCTGCACCACGCGCTCGGGCAGATCGAGGTGGCCGCATTCGTAGCCCAGCACATCGAGTTGGCCATCAACGGTGCGCAGCAGCTCGCCAGGTTGCAAGACGAATTCGGGCCGAATCGGGCGACCTTGCCTCTGGTGGCCGGCGCTGAAGGTTTCGTAGAGCAGCACGCCGCCGGGCGCCACGCTCTTGATGAGGGTGGGCAGCAGGGGGCGCCAGAGGTAGTGGGTGACGATGACGGCAGCAAAGCGCTCGTTGCCCAGCGGCCAGGGGTCGGCTTCGAGATCGGATGCCACGACGCGGGCGAGGGCCTGCAGCGGTGCGAGGGCCTCGGTATTGCGGTCGATGCCGGTGACGCGGCAGCCGCGTTGTGCAAACCAGCGCACATGGCGGCCTGTGCCGCAGGCCACGTCGAGCACGTGATCACCGGGTTGGATCAGGTGCGACCAGCGGATGATCCAAGGGGAGGGGGCGAGCGATGGGGCCAGTGTCATTGGGGGTGCACTTCGCGGCTGAGCGCGGCCAAGGCCATGCGATCGACCAGTTGCGGTGCGATGAGTTTCATCCAGCGGCTGAGCTTGCCTTTGAGCGTCATTACCACTTCGCGCTGGCGGCGATCCATGCCTTCGATGATGAGCTGCGCACAGGTGTCGACCGGCATCGCGCCGCGTTCGTCGAGCGAGCTCACGCCCAGGGGTTGGCCTTGGGCATTGAGGCCGCGGCTGCGGATTTCGGTGGTGACAACGCCCGGATAGGCGAGCGTGACGCTCACGCCGTGGGGCAGCAGTTCGACGCGTAGGGCTTCAAAAAATCCGTTCATGGCGTATTTGCTGGTGCAGTAGGCCGTGCGCCCGGGCACGCCTACCAAGCCGGCCAGGCTGGAGAGCGCCACGATGCGTCCGCGGCTGGCCTTGAGGTGGGGCAGGGCAGCGTGCGTGCACCAAATGCTGCCCCAGACGTTGATGCGAAAGAGGTGCTCGTACCAGCTGAGATCGGTAACGTCGTCGAGCAGGGCGTGTGCCGAGATGCCGGCGTTGTTGATGAGGGTGTCGATGCGGCCATAGGTGCGCAGTGCGGCAGAGATCAGGGCGCGGCAGGCGGGTTCGTGGCTCACGTCGGTGGGGTGCACCAGGGCTTGGGCACCGTGTCGGCGGCAGGCGGCAGCCACGTGTTCGAGCTTGTCGGCGCTGCGCGCGGCGAGCACGAGTGCGATTTGCGCGCCGTGCTGTTCGGCCAGTTGGCGGGCCAACTCTGCGCCGATGCCGTCGGACGCGCCAGTGATGATGACGACGTGCATGATCCGCCCCCGTATAGGCAAGGTGTGGCTGAAGCGCCGGCCATCATGCCGCAGGCGCTGGCAACGGGGCGAGCGCGCTAACCCGCAACGGTGGCTCCCTAGAATGCGAGCCCATGGCATCCAAACCGAACGACCGATCTGCCGATAAGGCCGCCGCTTACGGCGAAGCCTCGATCCGTGTGCTCAAGGGGCTCGAGCCCGTGAAGCAGCGCCCGGGCATGTACACCCGCACCGACAACCCGCTGCACATCCTCCAGGAGGTGCTGGACAACTCGGCCGACG
>CAZUCW010000175.1:0-1846 GCA_964618825.1 uncultured Aquabacterium sp. | reverse complement strand
CGCCGTGGCTCAGGCCGGGGTACATGGTCCAGGCCTGGTTGGCCGAGTTCATCATTTCGTAGATGGCCTGATTCACCAGCTGGGGCATGCCCTGGCCACCATACTCAGGATCAGCCGACAGCGCCGACCAGCCGTTTTCGGTGTACTGCTTGTAGGCTTCTTTGAAGCCATCGGGCGTTTTAACTTCGTGCGTGGCTTTGTCGAGCACGCAGCCCTGCACGTCGCCCACCAGGTTCAGCGGGGCGATCACTTTGGATGCGAATTTGCCGCCTTCTTCGAGCACGGCGTTGATGGTGTCGGCGTCGAGATCAGCGTATTTCGGGATCTGTTTGAGTTCTTCAACGGCGCCAAGCAGCTCATGAATGACGAATTGCTGATCGCGCAGGGGCGGGGTGTAGCTGGGCATCGTTGTGCTCCTAAGTGACGAAAGTTATGGGTGTGATTAAACAGAAAGCGTGTGGGGCACGGCCCCGGGCGCTGCCGCGGCTACTGCCGCATGAACGGCCGGCGAGGCGTAGTAGGCCACCACGCGCTCGAAGGCCACACGGGCCCGCTCGACCGACCCCGGCGAGCGCAAAAAGCGCGCGTCGTGGTGCAGCGAGAGGATGAGCCCATGAATCTCGAACAACATCTGCATCGGATCGGTATCGGGCAGCAGATGCTGGCACTCGACCGACAACTGAATGGCCCGGCTGAGCGCCGCATGCCATGTGATAACCATGCCGGCCAGCGCATCGCGCACAGGCCCTGGGCGGTCGTCGAATTCAACCGCACCGCTGATATAGATGCAACCCGAATCGATCTCGGCGGCCACGCGGCGCACCCAGCCCTCAAACAGCGCGCGCAAACGCGGCAGGCCGCGCGGGGCTTCGATGGCCGGGCGGAAGATTTCTTCTTCAAATTTGCGGTGGTATTCGCGGATCACCGAAATCTGCAGCTCTTCGCGCGAGCCGAAGTGCGCAAACACGCCCGATTTGCTCATGCCGGTTACTTCGGCCAGTGCGCCGATCGACAGGCCTTCGATGCCCATCTGCGAGGCCAGGCCGAGGGCGGCTTCGAGGATGGCGGCACGGGTTTGCTGGCCCTTGTGCAGGCCCCGGGCGTCGTGGCGCGCGGCCTCGGCCCGCATGTCGACACGTGCATCGCCCCGCGCTTCGGCGCGCGCACGCACCCGCCCGGCTTCATCGCCGGGGCGGAGGTCGCTGTCTTCGCGCTCAGGGGTGTGCAGATCGCTCAAGGCTAAAAAAATTAAAACGAACGGTCGTGCTATTTTGCAGAAATCCGGGCCGTTGGGGAGGTTTTTTTAGAGATTTTTTTCGCGAGGCTGCTTTGCGACAATTCAGCACCATGATCACGCACACCACACCGACCTCACTTGCCTCGACACACGCTGCCCCGCTGGCCGCGCACGATGTGCAGGCGTTGATGAACGATCTGGGCCGCCGGGCGCGCGCCGCCGCCACGGTGATGGCCGCCGCTTCGACCGCCGAAAAAAACGCGGCGCTGCTGGCACTGGCCGGGCTGATTCGCGCCCAAGGCGAGTTGCTGCAATCCGCCAATCTCAAAGACATCGCTGCCGCCGAAGAGGCAGGGCTGGCCGCGCCAATGGTTGATCGGCTGCGCATCACCAGCAAGATCGTCGAGCAAATGGCGCAAAACGCCGAGCAGGTGGCGGCGTTGCCTGATCCGGTGGGCGAGATCACGCAATTGCGCCGCCGCCCCACGGGCATCAGCGTGGGCCAGATGCGCGTGCCGCTGGGCGTGTTCGGCATGATCTACGAGAGCCGGCCCAACGTGACCATCGAGGCCGCCTCGCTGGCGATCAAGAGCGGCAACGCCTGCATCC
>CAZUCW010000174.1:0-1885 GCA_964618825.1 uncultured Aquabacterium sp. | reverse complement strand
TCGATGTGCAGCGTAACGCCTGCGTGGTTGGCAAAACCTTGGAAGAACTCGAACGCGAGTTGGCTGTCGAATACGCCGATCATGCCGGCCTTGAAGGGCACATGCATCTCAAGCCCGGGGCGGCCCGAGAAATCGATCACCACGCGCGACAGCGCTTCGTCGAGCGGCACATAGGCGTGGCCGTAGCGGCGCAGGCCTTTTTTGTCGCCCACGGCTTGCGCCACGGCCTGGCCCAGCGTGATGCCGACGTCTTCAACCGTGTGGTGGCCGTCGATATGCAGATCGCCTTTGGCAGAGATCGAGAGATCGATCAGGCCGTGGCGCGCGATCTGATCCAGCATGTGATCGAAGAATCCGATGCCGGTATCGAGCTGTGCCACACCTGTGCCGTCAAGGTTGACGCGCACGGTGATCTGCGTTTCGTTGGTGTTGCGGGTGACAGTGGCAACGCGAGAGGATGTCATGCTTCGGGCCTTGGAGGGGTGGGGCTGCATCAGGGTGCAAGCGTAGCGCGCAATGGGGTGCTCAGGATGTCGTTGAGAGCGGCAAGCAGCGCATGGGTTTGCTCATCGGTGCCCACGCTGATGCGCAGAAATGCAGCGATGCGCTCGGGGCGGCGGAAGTGGCGCACCAGCACTTTGCGTTCGCGCAGGGCGGCGGCCAGCTCGGCACCATCACGGCTGGGCAGCCGGGCAAAGACGAAGTTGGCCGATGAGGGCAGCACCTCGAATCCCAGAGCATGGAGGCCCGCCACCATGCGCTCGCGCGTGGTGATCACGCGCTGGCAGGTTTGTTCGAACCAGGCCACGTCGTCCATTGCAGCCACGCCGCCGGCGATGGCCAGGCGGTCGAGCGGATACGAATTGAAGCTGTCTTTGACGCGTGTGAGGGCGTCGATCAGATCGGGGTGGCCCAGGGCGTAGCCCACGCGCAAACCGGCCAGCGCACGCGATTTTGAGAGCGTGCGCACCACCAGAAGCTGCGGGAATCGATCGATCAGGGGGGCCGCTGTTTGGCCGCCAAAGTCGATGTAGGCCTCATCCACCACCACCACCGAGTTCGGGTTGCCGTGCAACAAGCGCTCGATTTCGGCGCACGGCAGGGCCATGCCGGTGGGCGCATTTGGATTGGGGAAGATGATGCCGCCGTTGGGGCCGGCCTGCAGCAGATCATCGACGCGCAACGAAAAATCATCGGCCAGCGCAATCTCTTTGGCTGTGATGCCGTAGAGCTTGGCGTAGACCGGATAAAAGCTGTAGCTGATGTCGGGGTAGAGCAGCGGCGCAGGGTGTTTGAGCAGCGCCATGAAGATGTGGGCCAGCACTTCGTCTGAGCCGTTGCCAACGAACACCTGTGCCGGATCCAGCCCGTGGTGGCGGGCGATGGCGGCCTTTAAGACACTGGCTTGCGGATCAGGGTAGAGGCGCAGATCGTCGCTGTTGTGCTTGGCAATCGCTGCCAACACCGCCGCGCTGGGGCCGTAGGGGCACTCGTTGGTGTTGAGTTTTACCAAGCCATCGATCTTGGGCTGTTCGCCCGGCACGTAAGGCGTTAGCGCATGGACGATCTCACTCCAGTAGCGGCTCATCGTGGCGTCTCGTGGTGGGCTGGGGTTGAATGTCGGCTGGATGTTGAAGGGGTGTCAGCGCGAGGTTTTTAAGCGGAACTCGGCAGCTTGCGCATGCGCCTGCAGGCCCTCGCCGTGCGCCAGCACCGAGGCGATGCCACCCAGCGTTTGTGCGCCGGCTTCGCTCACCTCGATCAGGCTGCTGCGCTTTTGAAAGTCGTACACGCCCAGCGGCGACGAAAAGCGTGCGGTGCCCGAGGTCGGCAGCACATGGTTGGGGCCGGCGCAATAGTCGCCCAAGCTTTCGCTGGTGTAGGC
>CAZUCW010000173.1:0-1890 GCA_964618825.1 uncultured Aquabacterium sp. | reverse complement strand
CCCCGGTACATGCCGCCCAACTGGGGGATGGTGACATGGGACTCGTCGATCACCAGCAGGGAGGAGTCCGGCAGGTAGTCGAACAGGGTCGGCGGTGGCTCACCGGCCTCTCGACCGGAGAGAAAGCGGGAATAGTTTTCGATCCCGGCGCAGTAGCCGATCTCCAGGATCATCTCCAGATCGAAACGGGTACGTTGCTCCAGTCGCTGGGCCTCCACCAGCTTGCCGGCCTTGACCAGCTCGTCCAGGCGCTCGCGCAGCTCCTGCTTGATGGTGTCGATGGCCGCCAGCACGCGCTCGCGCGGCGTTACGTAGTGGCTGCTGGGGTAGATGGTGAAACGCGGAATCTTCTGCCGGATGCGGCCCGTGAGCGGATCGAAAAGCTGGATGGTTTCGATCTCGTCGTCGAACAGCTCGATGCGCACGGCCAGCTCAGAGTGTTCCGCCGGAAAAACATCGATCGTGTCGCCCCGCACGCGAAACGTGCCGCGCTCGAAATCGACATCGTTGCGCTGGTATTGCATGCGCACGAGCTGGGCGATCACATCGCGCTGGCCGAGTTTGTCGCCCACGCGCGCGATCAGCACCATCTGCATGTAATCCTCAGGCTTGCCGATGCCGTAGATGGCCGACACGCTGGCCACGATCACCACATCACGCCGCTCGAGCAGGCTCTTGGTGGCGCTCAGGCGCATCTGCTCGATGTGCTCATTGATGGCGCTGTCTTTTTCGATGAACAGATCGCGCTGCGGCACATAGGCCTCGGGCTGGTAGTAATCGTAGTAGCTGACGAAATACTCAACCGCGTTGTTCGGAAAGAACTCGCGAAACTCGCTATAGAGCTGCGCCGCCAGTGTTTTGTTGGGCGCAAACACGATGGCCGGACGCCCCAGCCGGGCGATGGTGTTGGCCATCGTGAATGTTTTGCCTGAGCCAGTAACACCCAGCAGCGTCTGGTAGGTGAGCCCATCGCGGACACCCTCAACCAGTTGCTCGATGGCGCCCGGCTGATCGCCTGCCGGCGAATAGGGCTGAAACAGCTCGAAAGGCGAGCCTTCGAAGCGCACAAACTGCCCCTCATCTGCCCCCAATGGGCCGGCACCCGGCGCCGATCTGCCAGCGCCAGCCGAGGCAGCAAGTTCGAGAGCAACAGCGGGAGGAATCACGGACATGAGACAAACCTTCGGGCGTGCGGCGGCGCAGCAAGCACGCCGAAACGCTTAAAATTCGGGCAAACCCGGTGGGTGGCGCGCGCCCCGTTGAGCGCGCATTGCCATCGGGCGCAAACCGTCAGACTACCTCAGCCCGGCGGATGGTGCACGGCCTGCAGCGCACCGCCGCGCCCACCGGCCCGCACACTTGATCAACCACCAAAGGATTCGCCGAATGTCTTTGTTCTCTGCCGTCGAAATGGCCCCCCGCGACCCCATCCTGGGTCTGAATGAGCAATTCAACGCCGACCCCAATCCCAACAAAGTGAACCTCGGCGTGGGCGTGTACACCGACGACAACGGCAAGCTGCCCCTGCTCAAATGCGTGGCCGCTGCTGAGCAGCAAATGCTCGAAGCGCCCAAGGCCCGCGGCTACCTGCCCATTGACGGCATCGTGGCCTACGACAAAGCCGTGCAGGGCCTGGTGTTCGGAGCTGATCACGCGGCCGTCAAGGCCGGGCGCATCGCCACGGCGCAAGCCATCGGCGGCACCGGCGGCCTCAAGCTGGGTGCCGATTTTTTGAAGCGCCTCAACCCCGGCGCGCAAGTGCTGATCTCTGATCCGAGCTGGGAGAACCACCGCGCGCTGTTCGAATCCGCTGGCTTCGCGGTCGATACCTACCCTTATTACGACGCGGCCAATCGCGGCATCAACGTTGAGGGCATGCTTGCCAAACTC
>CAZUCW010000172.1:0-1928 GCA_964618825.1 uncultured Aquabacterium sp. | reverse complement strand
CCCCGATGTGCTGTGCAACGCCGAGATCAAGTTCAAGGCTTTTTTGGATCACGCCATGCGCCTGGGCGCCGAGAAAATCGCCACGGGACACTATGCGCGCGTTCGGCAGATTGGCGAACAGTTTCAGCTACTCAAAGGCCTGGATCCCCTCAAGGATCAGAGCTATTTTTTGCATCGCCTGAACCAGGCACAACTCAGCAAGACGATGTTTCCGGTGGGCGAGTTGCCCAAAACCGAGGTGCGCCGCATCGCCGATGAAATCAAACTGCCCAACGCCCAAAAAAAGGATTCGACCGGCATCTGCTTTATCGGCGAGCGGCCGTTTCGTGAGTTTCTCAACCGCTACCTGAGCAACACGCCTGGCCCGATCAAAGACGACCGTGGACGCAAGATCGGCGAGCACGTGGGCCTGAGCTTTTACACGCTGGGCCAGCGCAAAGGCATCGGCATTGGCGGCATCAAAGACAAAGGCGCACCACGCGGTGGCGGCGAACACGAGCCCTGGTTTGTGGCCCGCAAAGACATGGCCAGCAACACGCTCTACGTGGTGCAGGGCCACGATCACCCCTGGCTGCTGCAGCACACGCTGGTGGCCAACGATCTGAGCTGGGTCGACGGGCCTGGGCCACAGACCGCACAGCCTGGTGTCGCCGCCAAAACACGCTATCGGCAAGCCGATGCGCCGTGCGAAATCGCCGAGGCAACGGCTTCAACACTGCGGTTGCGCTTTGGCCAAGCGCAATGGGCCGTAACGCCGGGGCAATCGGCTGTTCTCTATCAGGGCGAAGTGTGCCTGGGTGGGGGCGTGATCGCCGAAGCGCAATGAGCAACGCCACCGCGCCGATCATCGTGCTCGACACCAACGCGCTGCTCGATTGGTTCGTCTTTCGCGATCCGATCGCGCAGCCGCTCGAAGCCGCCTTGCGCGCCGGCACGCTGCGCTGGCTGGCCTGCCCACAAATGCAGCACGAGTGGAGCCACGTCTGGCCGCGTCCCACCTTTACGCGCTGGCAGCCTGATGCTGCACGTGCGCAAGCTGCGTTCGAGCTGGCCGAGATCGTGGCCGATCCGCCACGCGGCCCGATGCGCTGCAAAGATCCGGCGGATCAGGTGTTTATCGATCTGGCGCTGGCGCACCAAGCCCGCTGGTTGCTCAGCAAAGATGCCGCGCTGCTCAAGCTTGCCCGACGCGCGCGCGCGCAAGGCACCGAGGTGCAAACGCTCGCCGCGTGGTGCGCCGCGCTCATCCCGGCATTGCCCGCCCAAGCATAAAAAAACCCACCGGAGCGTGAGCCCTCGGTGGGTTGCCATGTGGCGCATGCAACAGCGGGGCTGCGCGGCCCCGCCGTGATGGACGAAGCCGGAGCGCAGCGCCAACCGATCACTCGGCCGGCGTATCGCCTGCCGCCGGCGCCGCCTCTTCGGCAGACACCTCGTCGAGTTGAGCCATGGCCAGCGCGGCACGCTCTTCGGCCTCTTGCATGGCGATCGAGCGACGCTCGGCGTCGTCCATCTCTTCTTTGGCCTTGCGAGCCTGGTGGAAAGCCAAGCCCGTGCCCGCCGGGATCAAACGACCCACGATGACGTTTTCTTTGAGGCCACGCAGCTCGTCGCGCTTGCCCATGATGGCAGCCTCGGTGAGCACGCGGGTCGTCTCTTGGAAAGACGCCGCCGAGATGAACGAATCGGTCGACAGCGAGGCCTTGGTGATGCCCAGCAACACATCGCTATAGGTTGCCGGGATCTTGCCCTCGGCACGCAGCTTGTCGTTGGTGCCCAGCAACTCAGAGCGCTCGACACCTTCGCCGCCGATGTAGTGGCTGTCGCCCGGGTTGACGATCTGCACACGGCGCAGCATCTGGCGAACGATCACCTGAATGTGCTTGTCGTTGATCTTCACGCCCTGCAAGCGGTACACGTCCTGCACC
>CAZUCW010000171.1:0-1958 GCA_964618825.1 uncultured Aquabacterium sp. | reverse complement strand
GCATGACTGCTCCTTTTGTTAGCTGCACGAGGCGCCGCGAACCAGTTCGCGATCTTGATAGCCTGCGCACCAAGGAGAACCTCTTGCGGCTGAGCCGCGAGCATCCTCCTGCCGATCACGGGCCGGCGACCAAACCGCCCCGTGTCATTCAGAACTTAAACGATCACTATCACTTCTTCTTTTTCGGGGCCAGCACCATGATCATCTGCCGGCCTTCGAGCTTGGGCATGTTTTCGACCGTCGAACAATCAACAAGGTCGTCGCGCACACGCTCAAGCAAACGCATCCCAAGCTCTTGGTGGGTGATCTCACGCCCACGAAAGCGCAAAGTCACCTTGCCCTTGTCGCCATCCTCAAGAAAACGCCGCAGGTTACGCAGCTTGATCTGATAGTCGCCCTCATCGGTGCCAGGCCGGAACTTAACCTCTTTGACCTCGATGACCTTTTGCTTAAGCTTGGCATCGTGAGCTTTTTTCTGCTCTTGATACTTGAACTTGCCGTAATCCATCAGGCGGCAGACCGGAGGGTCGGCCTGAGCTGCAATTTCGACAAGATCCACGTCGTATTCGGTGGACAGCCGCAGGGCCTCTTGGATGCTCACGATGCCCAAGGGCTCGTTCTCGGGTCCGTTGAGACGAACTTCAGGCGCGGTGATTTCGCGGTTCAGTCGATGCTTGCGCTCCGCATTGGGCGTGCGGCGATCCATGAAAGTAGCGATGGTGGATATCCTCCGGGGCTCAGGCCCTCAAACCAAACATTTGCGCGCCAACTGCAGACACATCAAGGAAGCGTCGGAAACAGCCGTCCGCATCACACCTTGTGGGCGATGTCACTAGCAAGCCTCTGGGAGAACGTGTCTAGGGCCATCACGCCGAGGTCGATATTGCCTCGGGCGCGCACCGCAACGGCTCCGGTAGCCATTTCCTTATCACCAACGACGAGGATGTACGGAACCTTTTGCAAAGAATGCTCGCGGATTTTATAGGTGATTTTCTCGTTGCGCAAATCAACCTCGGCCCTAACTCCTTGTTTTTTCAGAGATTTCGCCACTTCTCGGGCGTAATCTGCCTGGGTATCGGTGATGTTGAGCACCACCACCTGCACCGGCGCCAGCCAAACCGGCAACGCACCGGCATGTTGCTCAACAAGAATGCCGATAAACCGCTCAAGCGAGCCCAGAATCGCGCGGTGCAGCATCACGGGATGCTTGCGCTCGCTGGTATCGGTCACGTATTCGGCACCCAAACGCTGCGGCATCGAAAAATCAACCTGAATGGTGCCGCACTGCCACTGACGGCCCAGCGCATCTTTGAGCGTGTATTCGATTTTGGGGCCATAAAACGCACCGTCCCCCGGGGCAATGATGAACTCACTGTTCGTGGCCTTGAGCGACGCTATCAGCGCCTGCTCGGCCTTGTCCCATATCTCATCAGAGCCAATGCGCGCCTCAGGGCGCGTGGCCACTTTGTAGATGATGTCGGTAAAGCCGAAATCGGCATACACCTTTTGCAGCAACGCCGTGAAATCAACGCACTCTTGCAGGATCTGATCTTCGGTACAGAAAATGTGGCCGTCGTCTTGCGTAAAACCACGCACACGCATGATGCCGTGCAAGCCACCCGACGGCTCATTGCGGTGGCATTGGCCAAATTCGCCATAGCGAATGGGCAGATCGCGGTAGCTCTTGATGCCGTGGTTGTAGATCAGGATGTGGCCCGGACAGTTCATCGGCTTGAGCGCGTAATCTCGTTTTTCCGATTCGGTGGTGAACATGTTCTCGCGGTATTTGTCCCAGTGGCCGGTTTTCTCCCACAAGGTGCGGTCGATGATCTGCGGGCCCTTAACTTCTTGGTAGCCGTTATCGCGATAAATCTGGCGCATGTATTGCTCAACAGCCTGCCACACCGTCCAGCCCTTGGGATGCCAGAACACCACACCCGGCGCGTGATCGTCAACAT
>CAZUCW010000170.1:0-1995 GCA_964618825.1 uncultured Aquabacterium sp. | reverse complement strand
CATGCAGGCGCAGTTCATGGCGCTCGATTGCGTGGCCGAAGGCTCGGCGCGCATCAGCGAAACCATTTTTGAAAACCGCTTCATGCACGTTAACGAGTTGGTGCGTCTGGGCGCACGCATCGAGGTCGATGGCCACACGGCAGTGGTGCATGGCGTCGAAAAACTCTCGGGCGCCACGGTGATGGCCACCGATCTGCGCGCCTCGGCCAGCCTGGTGATCGCCGGCCTGGTGGCTGAGGGCGAAACCACCGTCGAGCGCATCTACCACCTCGACCGCGGCTACGACCGCATGGAAGCCAAGCTCAAGAGCGTCGGCGCCGATATCGAAAGGCTCACATCCACATGATCGCTACGGCCGACACCATTACGCTGGCCCTCTCGAAGGGGCGCATCTTCGAAGAGACCCTGCCGCTGCTCAAGGCCGCCGGCATCGAGGTGGCCGAAGATCCCGAAAAAAGCCGCAAGCTCATCCTGCCCACCAACCGCCCCGAGGTGCGCGTGGTGCTGGTGCGCGCCACCGACGTGCCCACCTACGTGCAGCACGGCGGCGCCGATATGGGGGTAGCGGGCCGCGATGTGCTGCTCGAACACGATGGCCCGGGGCTGTATCAGCCGCTCGATCTCAACATCGCCCGCTGCCGCATGAGCGTGGCCGTGCGCGCTGATTTCGATTACGCCAGCACCGTAAAGCAAGGCTCGCGCATCCGCGTGGCCACCAAATACGTCAACATCGCCCGCGAGCACTTTGCCAACAAGGGCGTGCACGTCGATCTCATCAAACTCTACGGCTCGATGGAGCTGGCCCCACTCACCGGGCTGGCCGATGCCATCGTCGATCTGGTGTCGACCGGCAATACGCTCAAAGCCAACCGGCTGGTTGAGGTTGAAGAGATCATGCAAATCAGCTCGCGTCTGGTGGTCAATCCGGCCTCACTCAAACTCAAGCGTGAGCCGATCCGCCGGTTGATCACCGCATTCGAATCCGCCATCCCCAAAGATTGAGCCAACGCCACAAACTGCCCCACGCCATGACCGTCTCGATCCGCCACCTCGCCACCACGCAAGCCGATTTCGATGCCGAGTTTCAGCGCGTGCTGCATTGGTCGGCCGAAACAGACACCGCGATCGAAGAACGCGTCGCCGCCATCCTGGCCGATGTAAAAACCCGTGGCGACGCGGCCGTGCTCGATTACACGCAGCGCTTCGATGGCCTCGCCGCCAGCAGCGTGCAGGCGCTGGAGCTGGGGCAAGACGAACTGCAGGCGGCCCTCAAGGCCATCCCTGCCGAACAACGCACCGCACTCGAAGCCGCCGCCCGGCGCGTGCGCACCTATCACGAGCGACAGCTCGATGCCTGCGGACGCTCATGGAGCTACCGCGACGACGATGGCTCGCTGCTCGGCCAGAAGGTGACGCCGCTTGATCGCGTCGGCATCTACGTGCCCGGCGGCAAGGCGGCGTATCCGTCGAGCGTGCTGATGAACGCCATCCCAGCCCACGTGGCGGGCGTGCCCGAAATCATCATGGTGGTGCCCACCCCCAAGGGCGAACGCAACCCATTGGTGCTGGCCGCTGCGGCCGTGGCAGGCGTAACGCGCGCCTTCACCATCGGCGGCGCCCAAGCGGTGGCCGCACTGGCCTATGGCACCGCCACCGTGCCCAAGGTCGACAAAATCACCGGCCCCGGCAACGCCTATGTGGCCAGCGCCAAGAAGCACGTGTTCGGCACCGTGGGCATCGACATGATCGCCGGCCCGAGTGAGATTTTGGTGCTGGCCGACGGCAGCACACCGCCCGATTGGGTAGCCATGGATCTCTTCAGCCAAGCCGAGCATGATGAGCTGGCGCAAAGCATTCTGCTGTGCCCGGATGCCGGCTACATCGCCCAGGTGCAGGCCGCCATTGAGCGCCTGCTGCCCACACAATCACGCGCCAGCATCATCCGCGCCTCGCTCGAAGGCCGTGGCGCGCTGATCCATACCCGCTCCATGGAAG
>CAZUCW010000169.1:0-2029 GCA_964618825.1 uncultured Aquabacterium sp. | reverse complement strand
ATTCAAAACCGCCGAATTCGACATCCTCTACGGCGAGGGCATCAGCCGCGAGGGCGAGATCATTGATCTGGGTGTCACCGCCAAAGTGGTCGACAAATCAGGCGCCTGGTATGCCTACAGCGGCGAAAAAATCGGCCAGGGCAAAGACAACGCCCGCGAGTTTTTGCGCGAAAACCCCGAACTGGCCCACGAGATCGAAAACAAGATCCGCGAATCGCTGGGCATCGCGCTGCTGCCGTCGGCCACCACCGACGACGCCCCAAGCCCCTGAGCCACCGCGCCAGCCAGCCGCCCATGCGTGGTGCCACGCTCTCACTCAAAGGCCGCGCCCTGCGCTACCTGAGCGCACGTGAGCACTCGCGCAGCGAGCTGGCCCGCAAGCTCGCCCGCTACAGCGAAGATCTCGACGCCATCGAACGCGTGCTCGACGAACTGACCGCTCAGGGCTGGCTGTCGACGGCGCGCTTTGTCGAATCGATCGTGCACCGTCGGGCCGAGCGCCTGGGTGCTGCCCGCATCCGCCACGAGCTGCAACAACACGGCGCCCTGGGCGACGAAGCCCACCGCGCCTTGCAGGCCCTGCGCGAGAGCGAGCCGCAACGCGCGCTGGCGGTCTGGCAGCGCCGCTTCGGCACCCCGCCCGCCACCCCCGAAGAGCACGCCCGGCAAGCGCGCTTTCTGGCCGGGCGCGGTTTTTCAGGCGCCACCATCCGGCAAGTGCTGCAACAAGCGGCCCAGCCTGACGCCGATTGATCACCTCCAACGGATCACCCCGCGCCGCACACTGCACCGCTTTGGGGCAACACCAACACCCACCGTGCACAAAATGGCGCAGCGCTGGTGCGTTGCAACATGCTACATTCTTCGCTCGCGTCGCGGCCCACGGGCTCGCGGGCCCGGCGATCGGGCGATGCCCCCCGCCCGCCAACGCGCCTGCCGCTACTGATTTTCTGCCGCTGCCCTCATGGCCCTGCCCCCCGCCAACCCCCAACGCCAGCTCCGTCACCGGCGGCTGATCGAGCTCGAAGTGTTCGAGCGGAGCGACGGGCTGTGGGAGGTCGATGCCCGGCTCACCGACACCAAACCCTTCGATCTGCGCCTCAAAACCGGCGTGCGCCCGGCCAACACCCCGCTGCACGAGCTGCAACTGCGCCTTGTGGTCGACACCGGCTTCAACATCCTCGATGCCGGATCGCAATCCGCCTGGACACCCTACCCCGAGCATTGTGGCGAGCATGGCGATGCCTACCGCCAGCTGATCGGCCTCAACCTCATGCACGGCTTTCGGCATGCCGTCAAACAGCGCCTGTCGGGCGTGCTGGGCTGCACCCACCTCACCGAGCTGGCCCAACTCTTGCCTACAGCTGTGGTGCAGGCCTTCGCCGGCACGGTGTTCCGTGCAGCCGACGGCGCGCAGCAAGAAGGGGCTCGCCCCTTCCAACTCGACCGCTGCCATGCCTTGCGCAGCAGCGGCGATGCCGCCCGACTGTATTACCCTCGCTGGTACCAACCGCCGCCGGCGGCCTCCGCCACCCCTTCTCCCACAGCAGAGCAAGCCCCATGAAAATCCACGAATACCAAGGCAAGGAACTCTTGCGCAAATTCGGTGTGCCCGTGCCGCGCGGCATCCCGGCGTTCAGCGTCGACGAAGCCGTCGAAGCCGCCAAGCAACTCGGCGGCCCCGTTTGGGTCGTCAAGGCCCAAATCCACGCCGGTGGCCGTGGCAAGGGCGGCGGCGTCAAGGTGGCCAAGAGCCTAGACGACGTCAAGAAGCTGGCCGGCCAGATCCTGGGCATGCAGCTCAAAACCCATCAAACCGGCCCCGAAGGCCAGAAGGTCAACCGCCTCTACATCGAAGACGGCGCTGACATTCAAAAAGAGTATTACGTGTCTGTCGTCACCGATCGCGGCACGCAAAAGATCGCCTTCATCGCGTCTAGCGAAGGCGGCATGGATATCGAAGAAGTGGCCCACATCTCGCCCGAGAAGATCATCACAGTCTTCATCGACACGCTGGATGGACTGACCG
>CAZUCW010000168.1:0-2105 GCA_964618825.1 uncultured Aquabacterium sp. | reverse complement strand
AGATCCAGCCCTGTGATCGCTTCCGTTACCGGGTGCTCGACCTGCAGCCGCGTATTCATCTCCATGAAGTAAAAGCGGCCGTCTTGTTCGGCAATGAACTCAACCGTGCCGGCGCCCACATAGCCCACGCTGCGGGCCGCGGCGATGGCGGCGGCGCCCATCTCGGCGCGGCGCTCGGGCGTCATGCCGGGGGCGGGGGCTTCTTCGAGCACTTTTTGGTGCCGACGCTGCACCGAGCAATCGCGCTCGAACAGGTGCACGTAGTTGCCGTGGCGGTCGCCAAAGATTTGGATTTCGATGTGCCGTGGGCGGCTCACGTAGCGCTCAACGAGCACATGATCGTTGCCAAAGCTGGCTGATGCCTCGCGCTGGCACGAAGCCAGTGCGGTGTCGAACTCTTCGGCCTTTTGCACGGCCCGCATGCCTTTGCCGCCACCGCCCGCGCTGGCTTTGATCAGTATGGGGAAGCCGATGCGTTCGGCCTCGGCTTTTAAAAACGCGGGCTCTTGCCGCTCGCCGTGGTAGCCGGGCACCAGCGGCACGCCGGCTTGCTCCATCAGTGCTTTGGCGGCAGCCTTGCTGCCCATCGCTGCAATGGCCGAAGCCGGCGGACCGATGAAAGCGATGCCTGCATTGGCGCAGGCTTGGGCGAAGCCTTCGTTTTCGCTCAAAAAACCATAGCCGGGGTGAATGGCTTGTGCGCCGGTGGCTTGCGCCGCGGCCAGGATGCGATCGGCCAGCAGATAACTCTCGCGCGGCGCGGGGCCGCCGATGTGCACGGCCTCATCGCACGCCTGCACGTGTTTGGCGTTAGCGTCGGCATCCGAATAGACGGCCACAGTGCGTATGCCCAGGCGGCGTGCCGTAGCGGCCACGCGGCAGGCGATTTCACCGCGGTTGGCGATCAATATTTTGGTGAACATAGAGCGAAGACGCCTCTCAAGCGTGCTGCCACGGCGGCGTGGCTTTGTTCAAAAAGGCTTGCAGCCCGGCTTTGCCCTCATCGCTGGCGCGAACGTCAGCAATCACCCGCGCGGTTTGATCGCGCAGCTCGGTGCTCAGTGGGGCGCCGGCCACCTCGGCAATCAGGCGTTTGCTTGCACGCACGGCTTGCGGGCCGTTGGCCACGATGGCGTGGGCGATGGCGTGCACGGTGTCGTCGAGCGCCTCGGGGGTCGTCACCTCATGCACAAGGCCGATCTGCTGCGCGCGCGCCGCATCAAAGCGCTCGGCGGTGGTGAAGTAGCGCCGCGCCGCGCGTTCGCCGATGGCGCGCAACACGTAGGGGCTGATGGTGGCGGGGATGAGGCCGATCTTTACCTCGCTGAGGCAAAAGTGGGCGCTGCTCGAAGCCACGGCGATATCGCATGCTGCGGTCAGGCCCACGCCGCCGCCGTAGGCGTCGCCCTGCACGCGGGCGATCACCGGCACGGCGCAATGCGCGATAGCCCAAAACATCTCGGCCATGCGGCCCGCGTCGGCAAAATTTTCGCCCCAGGTGTAATCGGCCATGGCGCGCATCCAGTTGAGATCGCCGCCCGCGCTGAAGGCCTTGCCGTGGCCGCCCAGCACGATGGCGCGCACGCTGGCGTCAGCCCCCAGGGTGTGGAAGGCGTGCGTCAGCTCGGCGATGGTGGCGTCATTAAAAGCGTTGCGCAGCTCGGGGCGGTTGAGCCAAACGTGGGCGATGGCGCTGTGCGTGCTGCTGCGTTCAATGAGGATATTGCTCATGGCATGTTCTCTGCGGTGCTCAGATCGTTCACATGCGGAACACGCCGTAGCGCGTGTCCTCGATCGGGGCGTTGAGGCTGGCGCTCAGGGCCAGTGCCAGCACGCGGCGGGTGTCGGCGGGGCGGATCACGCCGTCGTCCCACAGGCGCGCCGAGGCGTAATAGGGGTGGCCCTGCTCTTCGTATTGCTGGCGTATCGGTGCTTTGAAGGCTTCTTCTTCGTCGGCGCTCCAGGTGCCGCCCTTGAGCTGAATGCCGTCGCGCTTTACCGTGGCCAGCACACTTGCCGCCTGCTCGCCGCCCATCACCGAGATGCGCGCGTTTGGCCACATCCACAAAAAGCGCGGGTTAAAACTGCGGCCACACATGCCGTAG
>CAZUCW010000167.1:0-2133 GCA_964618825.1 uncultured Aquabacterium sp. | reverse complement strand
TGTAACGCCGTGTTTCAGTGCTCGCTCAATAGGCGCCGAGCACGCCGCGAATAGGCTGCGAATCAAAGCCTCGGTATGGGGATGGGCCGCCAACGATCCTTCAAAAGCGCTTTGCGGGCAGCCACAAAGGGCTGTCCTTCATGGATTCGGACCTGGGCATCCGTCGCCCACGTCGCCAGAGGCAAGAAAGCCATGATCAAGGCCAGAAGAGGGGGCTTGTCGGCGGTGCGCGGGGAATTCATTGCTTCACCCCAAGTGTTCGACTCTGATTCGAGGGGCCCAGAAGCCGGTTCCGTTCGGACGCACGATCACACGACACGACCAGCTCGATTCGTCGAGCTGGCGAGCTAGCAATGTCCAGTCGCCTTCGGGTTGGTGCGCTTGATCGAGGTACGGCTGGGTTTTCTCGTACCACCGGTGAGGTGCGGTCATGCGTTTGCGCGCCAATACCCGCAACGACCGATCTAGCAGGGTCAAGTGTGTGGCGCTATCACCGGGGTAGTCCTCATGGGTTAGCAACAAGAACGAGTGGTCTGGCAATTCGAACTGCCCAACCAAAAACTCGCCGTCGATCCTGATGCCGCAATGGCGCCCATCTTGTGCGAGCCAACCGAAGCCCTCTTCATGGTGGGCGTAGGTTGGCTTTTGAAAACTGAATCGGGTGATCGGGGTCATGGCTTCGTCGTGCCGATTGGGAGCGTCGACATATCTCATGCTCGCATCCTCAAAACCATCAACCCCGCAAGCGCAGCAAAACAGACCCCCACGCTCATCGCCGATTTGGCGAACGCAAACAGCGGCACCTGTTCAGTCTCGCCAGAGAAGTCACGAGAAAGCGTCAGCGGCAGATACATCACCCCCGCCGCCGCCGCCAAAGCCAACAGATGAGAGGCATAGCGCCATCCAGAAAAAATCAGCACTGCTATCAGAGTCGAGCAAACAGCGCCCGATAAAAACAGGCCTCCCCAAATACCCACCATTTGCCTGTGAGGCAAGGGTTCAAACGTGACGTCGCGCGCAGCACGCCAAGCCAGCCATATGGCCATAGCCATAGCCAACGCGGGGCAAAGGGCAAAGAAGAACTCACTGGGCTGTGTCATGGCGTGCTCTCTGGCCAGAAATACTCAAAAGCAGAGGATGCGCCAACTGCACCAAGCGCCGCGCCAACAAACATTGCTGCGCCAACAACCCAGCCTGCTGGGTTGCTCGCGACAAAGACAACGCCTGCAACAGCCCCAGCGCTTCCAGTGACTCCGCCAATAATCGTTGCCCCCTCTTTAGCAGTTTGTCGTGGTTTGTCATCTGCCGTGGCAACGTTGTAGACGGAGAAGGCAAGGGTTGCGACGAGAAACGTGCGTCCTGCCAATCCGTACAGTCGAACCTTCAGGTTAACTTTGCCATTGGACTGGCCGGCACTTTCAACGATCGCGCACCAAACACGTTCTTTTTCTCCTGACGTCAACGCATCGAAAGACTTGGCAAAAAGCTGATTCGCTTTTCTGTCTTGCATGTAGCTCAGAGGTCTGCCACCGTCCTTAATATCTTTCGAATACGTCAAACCAAAATCAGTCAGCCGAGCCCGAGCCAGCTCCATGATTTGATTGCGCATGGCATTGGCCGTCTTCGCGGCCTCGTGAGGCGTGATTCGGCGCTGCTTCACGCGCTCAATCAGCTCATCACATGCTGCTTTGGTTTGCTTGGTGTACTCAGCCCGCGCAGCCGGATCTTTGATGACGCTTTCTGCGAAGGCGGCGGCTTCGGCTTGCATGAGGCGCAGCGCTGTTTCGAGTTCGTTGCCGACGAGTTGCGCCGGGGTCGTGTCCGATTTTGGGGTAGACCACGCTGAGCCTTTGAGGATCACCTGGATTGCAGAGCCGTTAGCCATCGAGCACCTCGCCCAGCACTGAACACGAAACGCTTTCTTTGCGGGTGCCTGTCGGGATGGGGGCGGTGTGCCCGTTTTCATCGGTCATGCCTTCAAGCACCTGCCCGTTGGCTTCGAGCCGATAGGGCTGTCGAGCCAGCGGGGCGCCTGTGAGACTGTCGGTTAAGCGAAAGCAGCGGTCGTAAGCCGCATTTGCCGCCGGCCTCGTCCTTGCCGGCTGCTGCACCGCCAGCCCTTTGGCGATTTCG
>CAZUCW010000166.1:0-2142 GCA_964618825.1 uncultured Aquabacterium sp. | reverse complement strand
CTATCGGCAGTTCGCCGTCGTCGATGTAGCGTGTAAGCGCCGCCCAGCGCTTGAGGCTGTAGTCGATGGCGCGGGCCGTGGCCGAGCCGTCGGGCACCTTTTGCCGCTGCTGGCCTAGCCACTGGTGCAGCGCGTCGGCGACTTGCTGTGACCGTCGTCGCCGCCCCTCCAGCCGACCCGCGCTGTCGAGGTTTGAGATCTCGCGCTCCACCGCGTACAGCTCAGCAAAGAACTTCAGCGCCTGTTCGCCGACCGTGCTTTGGTGGTTGGCCCACAGCTCGTGGAACTTGCGCCGCGCGTGGGCCATGCAGCCCGCTTCGGTCACACCCATCGAATACAGCGCCTTGTAGCCACTGAAGTCGTCGGTGACCAGGCTGCCCTGCCAGCCGGGTTTACTGGCTGTGCCGGGCAGGCCCAGGAAGTCGCGCACGTGCTGCCCGCCGCGCGTCTCGGCGAAGTCGAACACCACGGCCTGCACGCTGCTGGTCTGCGTGGTGCAGTAGCTCCACAGATAAGCGCGGTGCGTCTTGCCGTGGCCCGGCTTGAGCATCGCCACCGGCGTCTCATCGGCGTGCAGCACACGTTGGCGCATCAGTTCTTCGGCCAGCGCATCGACGAGCGGCTGCAACTGCACACCGCACTCCCCGACCCACTGCGCCAGCGTCGAGCGGGCAATGGCGTGGCCGGCTCGCGCAAAGATCGCCTCCTGGCGGTACAGCGGCAGGTGGTCCAGGAACTTGGCCACCAGCACTTGGGCCAGCAGCCCTGGCGTGGGCAGGCCCTTGTCGATGACTTGGGCTTCAACGGGAGCCTGGGTGATCGTCTCGCAGCAGCGGCACACCCACTTGCCGCGGATGTGCCGCTCCACGGTGAACACGCCGGGTTGGTAGTCGAGCTTCTCGCTGACGTCCTCGCCGATTCGTTGCAGTGGCTTGCCGCAGCGGCAGTCGGTCGCCTCGGGCTCGTGGCGCACATCGCGGCGCGGCAGGTGCGCAGGCAGCGCTTGGCGCTTAGGACTTTGCTTGTCGCCGCCCGTCTTGGGCTGGAGCTGCAGCTGCTCGATCTCGGCAGCGACAGCGGCCAGATCGGTGTCCAGCGTCTCGTCCAGCAAGGTGCGCTGCTCTGCGTTGAACGCCTCGGACTTGGCCGCGAACTTCAGCCGCTTGAGCAGCGCGTTCTCGTGCGTGATCTTGTCGATGACGGCCTGCTTGAACGCGATGGTCTGCTTGGCGCCGCTCAGTTCCTGCTGCGCATTGCGCAGCAGCTGGCGCAGCTGCTGTTCATCGAGGGCGTCGAGGTCTTCGGCGATCACGGGAGGTCATGCTGCCGGTGGCCAGGCTCTCGCACCATTGGCGCATGCCTCGATGGACTACAGCAGCGTGATCACCCCGGCCTGGCCGATGCGTTGCCAGGGCAGGCCCAGCACCAGCGCGTCGAGCTGCGCGCGGGTGAGGCTCAGCGTGCCGCCTTGGTGCTCGGGCCAAGCGAACTTGCCCTGGTGCAGGCGCCGCGCCGCGAGCCAGATGCCGATGCCGTCATGCGCCAGAACCTTGAGGCGGTTGGCACGCCGATTGGCGAACAGGTAGGCGTGGTGCGGCCGCGCCTGACCGAATACTTTGACGACGCGGGCCAGCGCGGTCTCGGTGCCGGCGCGCATGTCCAGGGGTTCGACGGCCAGCCAGATGGCGTCGACGCGGATCAACGCAGCAACTCGCGGGTCCAGGCGGCCAGTTCCTGCGCTGCACTGGTCGGCCACGTGATGCGCAATGCAAGCGGGCCGCGCTGCAACTCAATGCAGATGTCGGCTGATGGTGCTGGAGCCGCTGACGGGCACGGAGCCACCGGCGCGGGAAGCGGCAGTGCGAGGAACTCAGCCCGCTGGCTCGCGCCATCGGGTGCGCCCTCGCGGGCAAGTTGGCGCCAACGGTGCACGACGTTGGCGTTGATGCCGTGGGCCAGCGCCACCTTGGCCACCGAGGCACCCGGCTGCGCGCATTCGGCGAGCACCTGCGCCTTCTCTATCTCGCTGTACCGCCGCCTCGTCAGCGTCTTGTCGCTTGCCATCGTGTCCACCTAAGTTACGTGGACACGATCCTTGCCGGCGAGCGTCGCTGCTTCAAGGTGAGTTGGCCGGACGCTTAC
>CAZUCW010000165.1:0-2157 GCA_964618825.1 uncultured Aquabacterium sp. | reverse complement strand
GCCAAACTGGCGCCGTTGGGTCCGGTGTATCAGGCCGGCACGCTCAGCGGCAACCCGATTGCCACGGCTTGCGGCTTGGCCACATTACGCGAAATTCAAAAACCCGGATTCTTCGACGCCCTCGGTGCCCGCACCCGATCGTTGGTCGATGGCCTGTTAAGCGTGGCCCGCGAACAAGGCGTACCCATGGTGGGCGATTGCCAAGGCGGCATGTTTGGCTTTTTCTTTGCAGCCAAGCATCCGCAGCACTACGGCGCCGTCATGGCTACCGACAAAGATCGCTTCAACCGCTTCTTCCACGGCATGCTCAATGCGGGTGTGTATCTGGCCCCTGCGATGTACGAAGCAGGATTCGTCAGCGCCTCGCATACCGAAGCCGACATTGCCGAAACGCTGACAGCCGCTCGTGCCGCGCTGGGCTGAAGCCCACCCACGCACTGCTCTAGCGCACACCCATCCTATTGAGCTATGCACATCCACATCCTCGGCATCTGCGGCACTTTCATGGGCGGCCTTGCCGCACTCGCCCGCGAAGCCGGCCATCGCGTCACGGGTTGCGATACGGGCGTCTACCCCCCCATGAGCGATCAACTGCGCGCACTCGGTATCGAGTTGATCGAAGGCTACACCCCCGATCAACTGGCGCTCAAGCCCGACATTTTCGTCATCGGCAACGTCGTCTCGCGCGGCAACCCCTTGATGGAAGCCATTCTCGATGCCGGCCTGCCCTACACCAGCGGGCCCCAATGGTTGGCCGAAAACGTCCTGCAAGGCCGACACGTACTGGCCGTTGCAGGCACCCATGGCAAAACCACCACAACCTCAATGCTGGCCTGGATCCTCGATCAGGCCGGAATGCGTCCGGGCTTTTTGGTGGGCGGCGTCCCTGAAAACTTCGGGGTATCCGCGCAACTCGGCAAAGGCTCAAGCTTCGTAATCGAAGCTGATGAATACGACACGGCCTTCTTCGACAAGCGCAGCAAATTTGTCCACTACCGCCCGCGCACAGCCATCCTCAACAACCTCGAATTCGACCACGCCGACATCTTCAGCGACCTCGCCGCCATCGAAACCCAGTTTCATCACCTTGTGCGAACCATTCCTCGCCAAGGCCGCATCGTGATCAACGCCCGCGACAGCACCCTGCAGCGCGTGCTCACCCGAGGCTGCTGGAGCGACGTTGTTCACTTCGGCGTGCGCGGCGATGCGCCAGGCTTTCGCGCGCGGGGCGAGCCGCACGCCTTCGACATCCTCAAATCTGGCATGCAAGTAGCGCGCCTTGAATGGGCGCTCTTGGGCGAACACAACCAAATGAACGCGCTCGCGGCCATTGCCGCCGCCGAGCATATCGGCGTCACTGCGCAAGAAGCGGCAGCCGCGTTGAGCACCTTCGCCAACGTCAAACGCCGCATGGAACTTCGCGGCGTGGCCAATGGCATCAGCGTCTACGATGATTTTGCTCATCACCCCACCGCCATCCGCACCACCATCGACGGCTTGCGTCGCAAAATTGGCCCCAACGCGCGCATCTTGGCCGTCTTCGAGCCGCGCTCCAACACCATGAAACTCGGCACCATGAAAGCGCAGCTCCCATGGTCGCTCGAAGAGGCCGATCAAGCCTTCTGCCACAGCGCCGGTCTTGATTGGAGTCCCGCCGAAGCCCTTGTCGAAATGTCAACCCGTGCCGTGGTATCAGACAACCTCGACACACTCATCCAACGCATCAAACAAACCGCCCACCCGGGCGATCACATCCTGTGCATGAGCAACGGCAGTTTTGGCGGCATACACCAAAAACTGTTGAACGCACTCGAATCATGATCCGGTACACGCAACCCTAAGCTGCCGTGCAGAGCGCTATCCATCCGAGAGTCGGCGCCGGCACTACTGATCCTGCCCATCCACGCCGCTCTTGTCGGCAAGGACGATGTGGACTACTGCAGTAGGGAGATTCGCGCGCTCCAGCGGCGCGCAAACATGCAAAGATATTCGAACAAAAAAGAAAAGGGCCCCGAAAAAATCCGGGGCCCTTACCTTCTCAATACTAGCCTGACGATGTCCTACTTTCACACGGGAACCCGCACTATCATCGGCGCTGAGGTGTTTCACTGTCCTGTTCGGGATGGGAAGGAGTGGGACCACCTCGCTATGGTCATC
>CAZUCW010000164.1:0-2205 GCA_964618825.1 uncultured Aquabacterium sp. | reverse complement strand
GAGATCAACAGATCGGACAGATTGACACCGAGTTTTTGCGCATATTGCGGATCGAGCGCGTGTTCGGCATCGATGAAGGCGCAGATGCCGCCTTGCTTTTGCATCTCGGCAATCACTTGCAGCGTGAGCGTGGTTTTGCCCGACGATTCGGGGCCGTAGATTTCGACCACCCGGCCGCGCGGCAAACCGCCGACGCCCAAGGCAATATCGAGGCCCAACGAGCCGGTGGATACCACCTGAATGTCTTCGATCGCCTCGCCTTCGCCCAGGCGCATGATCGAGCCCTTGCCGAATTGTTTTTCGATCTGGGCCAGCGCGGCCTGCAGGGCTTTGGCTTTTTCGGTGTTCAGCGATGAGGTTGCAGTATTGTGGCGGGTGGGTGCGTCCATCGAGGTCTCCAAATGATGGCGTGATTATGCGTCAATAAGCTGGATGTTTGTACAGTGTTTTTTTGGGGGTTTTGGCGGGGCATTCCGGAGCGTGCCGCGTTGTCTGATTGATGTATCTCAACAGACGTGGCGCGCGCGCTGCGCACAATGAGGCTAAGGGTTCACCCTAGGCGTGGAGGCTGCGGGTGGGCCCGACACCGAAAACCACTGTTGGAGACCTGCAAGATGACCGTTGAACATCACCCGCTGATCAAAGACTTTCCTGAGTTGCGCGAGCGCATTCACGCGCTCAAGGGGCAGGCGCATTTCGGCAGGCTCGAAAAAGAATACGAGGATCTCGACAAGCAGATCGTGCGTGTCGAGACGCGCATCGAAAATCTGTCGGACGATCAGCTTGAGGCGCTCAAGCAGCAGCGCGTGCGGCTCAAGGATGAGCTCTACAAGTTGCTGATGGCCTGAGGCCTGACGGCTTGCGTCGTCTGCCAAGCGGGCGGCTCTGTAAGGCGGCTCCCCCATGTGGGGCGCCGCTTTTTTTTGGGCTTTTTACAATGCGCGGATGAATCAGCCCTCAACTCTTTGCTCTGACGCGGCCCCGGCCGTTGCTCCCCTTGTGCCCATGCCGCCGATGCGTTTGTCGGGTTTGGAGCCGGTGCTCATCGGCGAGGGATCGCTGTTTGTGAACGTGGGCGAGCGCACCAACGTTACGGGCTCGAAGGCCTTTGCGCGCATGATTCTCGAAGGGCGTTTTGAAGAGGCGCTGTCGGTGGCGCGCCAGCAGGTTGAAAACGGCGCGCAGATCATCGATATCAATATGGATGAGGCCATGCTCGACAGCCAGGCCGCGATGGTGCGCTTTTTGAATCTGATCGCTGGCGAGCCCGAGATTGCGCGCGTGCCGATCATGGTCGATTCGTCGAAGTGGGCCGTGATCGAGGCCGGGCTCAAGTGCATTCAGGGCAAGGGCATCGTGAACTCGATTTCGCTCAAAGAGGGCGAGGCCGAGTTCAAGCGCCAGGCCGCGTTGATCAAGCGCTATGGCGCGGCCACGGTGGTGATGGCGTTTGATGAGGCCGGCCAGGCCGACACCTACCAGCGCAAGATCGAGATCTGCGAGCGCGCCTACCGCATCCTCGTGGCTGAGGTGGGCTTTGCGCCCGAAGACATCGTGTTCGATCCGAATATTTTTGCCATCGCTACAGGCATTGAAGAGCACGACAACTACGCGGTCGATTTCATCAACGCCACTCGCTGGATCAAGCAGCATTTGCCGGGTGCCAAGGTGTCGGGCGGTGTGAGCAATGTGTCGTTCAGCTTTCGGGGCAACGAGCCGATGCGCGAGGCGATCCACACCGTGTTTCTGTATCACGCCATTCAGGCGGGCATGGATATGGGCATCGTCAATGCCGGCATGGTGGGGGTGTACGACGATCTCGACCCCGAGCTGCGCGAGCGCGTTGAAGATGTGGTGCTCAACCGTCAACCCGTTTACCGCGAGGCAGACGACACCCGCCTTACGCCCACCGAGCGGCTGCTGGCCATGGCCGAGCGGGTGAAGGGCGCGGCCAAAGACGATTCGGCCAAGCTGGCGTGGCGCGGCACGCCTGAGCAGCCGGTGTCGGTGGGCGATCGCCTGAGCCACGCGCTGGTGCATGGCATCACCGAGTTCATCACCGCCGATACCGAAGAATGCTGGCAGCAGATCAAGGCCGGCGGCGGACGCCCGCTGCATGTGATCGAGGGGCCGCTGATGGCCGGCATGAATACGGTGGGGGATTTGTTTGGCGCGGGCAAGATGTTTTTGCCGCAGGTGGTGAAG
>CAZUCW010000163.1:0-2296 GCA_964618825.1 uncultured Aquabacterium sp. | reverse complement strand
GCCAGTGCCATGCCCAGCGCCGCTGAAATCGAGGTGCTGGAGTGTGCCGTGCCGAAGGTGTCGAACTCGCTTTCGTCGCGCCGCGGAAAACCGCTGATGCCGCCCCATTGGCGCAAGCTGGCCATGCGCTCGCGTCGGCCGGTGAGGATTTTGTGCGGATACGTTTGGTGGCCCACATCCCACACCAGCCGGTCGTGCGGCGTGTTGAACACGTAGTGCAGTGCAATCGTCAGCTCGACCGTGCCGAGGTTGGACGATAAATGCCCGCCTGTGCGCGACACGCTGTGCAGCACGTAATCACGCAACTCGGTGGCAAGCGGCTGCAGCTCGGCTCGTGAGAGCTTGCGCAGGTCGGCGGGCGAGTCGATCGTGGACAGCAGCGGGTGGTTCATCATGGTTGGTTCAGTTGTCGCGGCTCACGACGCGCTTGGCCAGCGCGTGCAGGCAGGACGTGTCGGGCAGGGCGCTGCGCTCCAGCGCTGCGAGGGCCAGGGCCAGCAGATCGTCAGCCTGTTGGCGCGCGCCATCCAAACCCAGCAGCGACACATAGGTGGGTTTGCCGTGGTGGGCGTCTTTGCCAGCCGTTTTGCCCAGGGCTTCAGAGGCTTGGGTGACGTCGAGGATGTCGTCGACCACCTGAAACGCCAGGCCGATGGCGGCGCCGTAATCGAGCAGTGCCTGCCGCGTGGTGGGCGAGGGGTTGCCGCAAGCCGCGCCCATGAGCACGCTCGATTGCAGCAGCGCGCCGGTTTTGCGCCGGTGCATATCGCGCAGGGTGTCGAGATCGAGATCTTGCCCCACGCTGGTGAGGTCGATGGCTTGCCCGCCGGCCATGCCCGCTTCGCCGGCGGCTTGCGCAAGCAATCGGCACAGCTGGGCTTGCAGTGCGGGCGGCACCTCAGCCGTGTCGTCGGGGGTGAGCACTTCGAAGGCCAAGGCCTGCATCGCATCGCCAGCCAGCATCGCCATGGCTTCGCCATAGCGCACATGCACCGTGGGTTTGCCTCGACGCAGCACGTCGTTGTCCATGCAGGGCATGTCGTCGTGGATCAGCGAATAGGCGTGAATCAGCTCGACCGCGCAGGCCGCGCGCAAGGCCGCGTCGCGCTGGCCGTGCACTGCCGTGGCGGCGGCCAGAACCAGCAGTGCGCGCAGACGCTTGCCGCCATCAAGCACGCCGTAGCGCATCGCCTCACCCAGCCCCGCGGGCGCGTCGGGGCGCACCCAGGCGTCGAGGCAGGCTTCGACCTCGGCGAGCTCGCGCGCGATCCAGGCCGAGGCATCGGCAGCGGCGTGGGGCGCGATCATGGGGCGGGGCTCCAGGGGTTGAGCTGCCCGTCTTCGAGCACTTTTACCTGGGCCTCGACGGCTTGCAGCCGTGCGCGGCAGAAGTTGAGCAGCTCGGCGCCGCGCTGGTAGCCGCCCAGCAGCTGATCGAGCGGTAGCTGGCCGGATTCCATGCGCGCAACCAGTTGCTCAAGCTCGTCGAGCGCTGCCTCGTAGGTGGCAGGCTCGGCGAATGTGGGCGTGGGGGAAGAAGAGCGGGATTTGGCCATGGCTGCCGAGGTGGCGAGGCAAGAAAAAGTTTTGCATTTTATGTGGGTAGAGGCGCCGACGGTAAAATTGCCCCCTTCGTCTTCTTGATCGATGGAGATCCTGGGGATCATGTCGGAACTGAGCACCGCCCGGACATCACTTCAAAGCACCTGCGGCCTTCGCGGTTCCAGCAACAGCAGCGTCCAATTACCCGTCTCGGTGTATTTTGATGAGGCGCTTTACCAGCAAGAGCAGGCGCGCATCTTCGCGGGTGGCCCGCGCTATCTGGCTCACGAGCTGGCCGTGCCCGAGGTGGGCGATTACTACGCGCTGCCGCAAGAAAACGGTGGACGCGTGCTGGTGCGTACACCCGAGGGCCTGACGCTGGTATCCAACGTTTGCCGGCACCGCCAGGCCCTCATGCTCAAAGGACGCGGCAACGTTGGCGCCTCGCGCAGCAACATCGTCTGCCCCATCCACCGCTGGACGTATACCCTCGGCGGCGAGCTCATCGGCGCGCCGCACTTCGATCACGATCCCTGCCTCAATCTCAACAACTACAAGCTCCGCAACTGGAACGGCCTGCTGTTCGAAGACAACGGACGCAACGTTGCCGCCGATCTGGCTGGCATCGATGCGCGCTTCAAGCCCGGTGGCGATCTCGATTTTTCGGGCTACGTGCTCGATCACGTTGAGCTGCACACCTGCAACTACAACTGGAAGACCTTCATCGAGGTCTATCTGGAGGACTACCACGTCG
>CAZUCW010000162.1:0-2422 GCA_964618825.1 uncultured Aquabacterium sp. | reverse complement strand
GCACATGAATTCGATGGCGTCTTGGTCGCCGAGCCAATCGGAACCCTTGACCGTATCGAAAAAGTGATAGTGCCAATTGTCTTCAGACATATTGCCCAGCGAGGCCCCAATGCCCCCCTGCGCAGCCACGGTGTGCGAGCGCGTGGGAAAGACCTTGGACAGCACGGCCACGTTGAGGCCAGCCAGCGACAGCTGCAACGACGCACGCATGCCGGAGCCACCAGCCCCGATGATCACGACGTCAAATCGGCGATGGGGCAAAGAGCTTCCCACTTGCATCACAGTCTCCACAGAACTTGAACCGCCCAGCCGGCGCAGCCGACCAGCCAAACAATGCTGAACACATGCAGCGCCAGACGAATGCCGACAGGCTTGATGTAGTCCATCCAGATATCACGAATACCCACCCAGGCGTGATACAGCAGCGCCAGGACGACAACAAAAGTGAGGAACTTCATCCACTGTTGAGAGAAGATGCCCGACCATTTGGTGTAAGACAGCCGCTCACCCGTGAGCACCTGAGCCAACAACACCACCGTGTAGAGCGCCATCAGCACAGCGGTAATGCGTTGCGACAACCAATCGCGGAATCCGTAATGCGCGCCAACAACCAGGCGCTTTGAACCGTAAGTAGTAGAAGACATGGCGGTAATCCCCGAAGATGAATCAGTACAGACCGAACAAACGGGCAGCAAACAGGGCCGTGAGCGGCAAGGCGACCACCAGCGTCACGATGGCTGAAGACTTGCCCTGCTCTTTGCTGACGCTGTGCGTGGCATCCATCCAAAGATGGCGCACGCCGACGGCAAAGTGCTGCAGATACGACCACATGATGCCCACTGCCACCAGCTTGATGAACCAGGCTGGAATCACGCCACAGCCCGAGGCGAAGACGCTTGTGAACGCTTCGTATGAAATCTCGGATGTAACGCTGGTGTCGAACATCCAGATCACGAAAGGCAACAACAGGAACAGCACGGCACCGCTGATGCGATGCAGGATCGACACAATCCCCGCCAGCGGCAGCCGATAGGCCACGATGTCGGTGATGTGGATGTTGCGGTAGACGGGGCGTTGTTTTGCGGTCTCAGCCATTTTTGGTCGGGCTCCGGCTTGGCGTCATGGGGGGGGATGGAAGGTAGGAACAGCGAAAGGCGGGATTTTAGGGCAAGCCCCGAGCGGAGCACCCCAAAAGAAGGACGGAAAAAGCAGAAAAGAACGGGTTGGTTGGTTCAGCTCAATTCGTTGCGGTAGTGATGTGCGTCGGTTTGGTACAGGCCAAAGCGCAACTCAACGGGTTTGTCGTCGTAGGTGCGACTCAGGCGCTCAACCGACAACAACGGCGAGCCGGGCGATACATGCAAGATCTTTGCCACAACATCATCGGCACCGATTGCACGGATTTTTTCTTCGGCACGGATCATCCGCACACCGTATTCAGACTCAAAAAATCCGTACATCGGGCCGCGGTATTCGGCCAGACGCTCGGCACTCAGGCCCTTGAACAGATGGCCGGGCAGCCAGATTTCGTCGAGCACCACGGGACGCCCCGCGAAGTTGAGCACACGGCGCACCAGCACCACGGTGTCACCCGATTTGAGTTCGAGGGCGCGCGCCACATCAGCAGGGGCTCGCATGCGTTTGCAATCGAGCACGTCGCGCGTTACGGGCCCGGCATCTTGAGCCGAATCGGGAGTGAGGCGCAAAAAGCGGTATTGCACCTGCTCTTCGGCATGCGTGGCCACAAAGGTGCCTTTGCCTTGGCGACGCACCAGCAGGTTCTCGGCGGCCATTTCGTCGATGGCTTTGCGCACCGTGCCCTGGCTGACTTTGTAGCGTGCCGCTAGCTCAACCTCAGAGGGGATGGCTTCGCCAGGACGCCACTCGCCAGCCTGCAGGCTGCGGATGAGCAGGGTTTTGATTTGTTGGTAGAGCGGGCTGAACGCCGGCCCGCCCGCGGCAACCGGAGTTGCCGCAGCATCAATGGCTTGCTTGGCGGTGACCGACGTTGAACTGCTCATAGGCAGGATTGCACCACAAGCATGCGCGCTTCGTCCATGACCCATGAAAGATGTTTTATATAAGACATAAGAGTGGTGCAGGCTCGCACCTATGCGGGGCATGGAAAACCCGCCTCTTGCGCGTCAGACTGGCCTACACTTGCGGGCTTCGCGGACGGTGCAGCGGCCTTTTCGTTGCACCACACCGGCACGCCGGGCGTCTGCCGAATCCTTTTTTGTTTTGTTCACTTGTTATCCACTCTTTGGAGCCACCACATGAGTAAAGCACCCGTCCGTGTTGCCGTTACCGGCGCCGCTGGCCAGATCGGTTACGCCCTGTTGTTCCGTATCGCCTCTGGCGAGATGCTGGGCAAGGATCAGCCCGTGATCCTGCAACTGCTGGAGATCCCCGACGAGAAGGC
>CAZUCW010000161.1:0-2429 GCA_964618825.1 uncultured Aquabacterium sp. | reverse complement strand
CGGCGATACCGATGTCGAAGTAGCCGTGGTAGACGATGTCGTTGCCATCGACCGAAGCGTTGAGCACCGGATATTTTTTGAGCGCATGCACCGCGGCCTTCACGAAAAAGCTCATGAAGCCAAGCTTTACGCCGTGCTCTTTTTCGAACTTCTCTTGAAAGCGTTTGCGCATCTCCATCACCGGGGCCATGTTGACCTCGTTGAATGTGGTGAGGATGGCGTTGCTGGCCTGCGATTGCAGCAGCCGCTCGGCCACACGGGCACGCAAACGGCTCATGGGCACGCGCTGCTCGGGGCGATCATCGAGGCTGATGGCAGGCGACAGCGGCACCGATACCGCCGGCAGCGCCTTGGGCACTGCCGGTGCAGGGATCGCAGCAGCAGGCTTGGCCGCACCCGCGCTGATCGCACCAAGCACATCGCCCTTGGTAACGCGGCCGTCTTTGCCCGAGCCGGCCACCTGTGCGGTGCTGAGGTTGTTGTCGGCCAACAGCTTGGCGGCAGCAGGCATGGCCACGTCGCCTTTGCTGCCGCCTTGCGCGGCGGCAGCAGCAGGTGCAGAAACAGCCGCAGAAGCAGCCGGTGCCACCGTTGCTGCCGAAGCAGATACCGCACCCGCCGAAGCCTCGGTGTCGATCTTGGCGATGAGCTGATCCGACACCACCGTGCCGCCGTCGGCCACGACGACCTCGGTGATCACGCCAGCGGCGGGTGCGGGCACTTCGAGCACCACTTTGTCGGTTTCGACTTCGATGAGGATCTCGTCGGCAGCAACGGCTTCGCCGGCTTTTTTCTTCCACTGCAGCAGCGTGGCTTCAGCCACGGATTCAGAGAGCTGCGGAACTTTGACTTCAATGATGGCCATGTGAGTTTCTCCGTGTTCTTTTGTCGTGCGTTCTTATTTCGAAAGAACGAAGCCCTTGAGCTTGGCAAATGCCTGATCCAGCAGCGCTTTTTGCTGATCCTGGTGCAGGTGTGCATAGCCCACGGCAGGTGAGGCCGAGGCCGGGCGCCCGGCGTATCCCAGCTTTTGCCCTTCGAACATGTTTTCGTGGATGTAATGCTGCACAAAGAACCACGCCCCCTGGTTTTGTGGCTCGTCCTGGCACCACACGATGTCTGTCACGTCGGGGTATTTTTTGAGCTCTGCCGCAAACGCTTTGTGCGGGAAGGGGTAGAGCTGCTCGACACGGATGATGGCCACATCGGTTGCCTTCTTTTCATCGCGTTTCTTGACGAGGTCGTAGTAGACCTTGCCCGAACACACCACCAAACGCTTCACCTTAGCAGCATCGATCTCGGCACGCGTTTCAGGAATCACGGTGAGGAATTCGCCGCGCGTGAAATCGTTGAGTTGCGAGGTGGCGTCTTTGTTACGCAGCAACGACTTGGGCGTCATGATGATCAGCGGCTTGCGGAAAGTCCGCACCATCTGGCGACGCAACAGGTGAAAGATCTGGCTCGCGTTGGTCGGCTGGCAGATCTGCATGTTGTTGTCAGCCGCCAGCTGCATAAAACGCTCAAGGCGTGCCGAACTGTGCTCGGGGCCCTGGCCCTCATAGCCATGCGGCAGCATCATCACCAGACCGTTAACACGGCCCCACTTCACCTCGCCGGCGGCGATGAACTGATCGATCACCACCTGAGCACCGTTGGCAAAGTCGCCAAACTGAGCCTCCCAGATCGTCAGCGTGTTGGGCTCGGCGCTGGCGTAGCCATATTCAAAGCCCAACACAGCCTCTTCAGAGAGGATCGAATCGATCACCACAAACGGCGCCTGGTTGTCGGCCACATGCTGCAGCGGAATGTAGGTGCCGATGTCCCATTTTTCGCGGTTTTGATCGTGCAACACGGCGTGGCGATGCACGAAGGTGCCGCGTCCGCAATCTTCGCCCGACAACCGCACACCGTAGCCGCTAGCCACCAACGAGGCGTAGGCCATGTGTTCGCCCATACCCCAATCGATGGGCGCTTCACCACGCCCCATGGCCGCGCGATCAGCCAGCACTTTTTCAACCAGCGGATGCGGTTTGAAGCCCTCTGGCACGGTCGTGATGCGCTCGGCCAGACGCTTGAACTCGGCCAGCGGCAATGCGGTATCTGCCGTGTCCGTCCACTTCTTGCCAAGGTAGACCGACCAATCAACGGCGTACTTGCTCTTGTAGTTGGTCAGCACCGGATCGACCGTGTGCTTGCCGGCATCCATTGCAGCGCGGTATTCCTTCACCAACTGATCGGGCACCTCGGCGCCCAGCGTGCCCTGAGCCACCAGGCGATCGGCGTAGACCTTGCGGGTGCCCGGATGCTGGCCGATTTTTTTGTACATCAGCGGCTGCGTCAGTGCCGGAGTGTCTTGCTCGTTGTGGCCCAGCTTGCGGAAGCAGATGATGTCGACCACCACATCTTTTTTGAACTGCTGGCGGTAATCC
>CAZUCW010000160.1:0-2445 GCA_964618825.1 uncultured Aquabacterium sp. | reverse complement strand
ACGATGTTGATGTGGGTGCCTTCCCAGCTCACAGCGCAGTTCTTGGCCAGGATGGTGATGCCGCGTTCACGCTCGATGGCGTTGTTGTCCATCACCGTATCGACAATTTTTTCGTGCTCGGCAAAGGTGCCGCTCTGGCGCAGCAACTGGTCGACCATGGTGGTCTTACCGTGGTCGACGTGGGCAATGATGGCGATGTTGCGAATGGGAGTACTCATGGTGGTGTTCCTAGCGGATCTTGCAGGTTCTTAAAAACTTAAACATTCATTCGTGTGGGGAGCTCTGTGCATCAGGCCTGATTCAGCAGGCCCTGCACCTCAACAGGGCTCAACAAACGGCCCGGGATCAGCTCGCCAGCCTTGATATGCGCGCTGCCCAAAAACGCCTGCGGCTGCGGCCCGTAGACACGCACCTGCTGCGCATCGGGCTGCGCCACACGGCGACGCATGCCCGACAAAAAACGCCCGGCCTCGGCATCGTCGAGCTGCACAGCTGGCCAATCGGCCAACAGCGCATCGGGCGGCATCAGCAAAGCATCGCGCTGGGCTTCGTTCATCTCGATCAAGGCATCGAGCGTCACGGCCTCATGCACCTCAAGCGGCCCGCTGGCCACACGACGCAGGGCCGTAAGATGTGCGCCGCACCCCAGCGCCTCACCCAGATCCTGCGCCAGCGTGCGCACATACGTGCCCTTGCTGCAACGCACCTCGATGTCGAGCGCGCTACCTTGCCAGCTCAAGATGTCAAGCTTGTGGATCACGACACGGCGCGGCTCACGCTCGATCTCGATCCCCGCACGCGCGTATTCGTACAACGCCCGGCCCTCGTGCTTGAGCGCCGAAAACATCGGCGGCATCTGCTCGATCTCGCCCAGCCATGCGCCACGCGCTGCCTCAATGGCTTCGTGCGACACCGACACAGCACGTTCGCGCAGCACCTCGCCCTCGGCATCGCCGGTGGTGGTGGTTTGCCCCAAACGCAACGTGGCGCGATAGGTTTTATCAGCGTCCAGGCTCACCTGAGAAAACTTAGTGGCAGCGCCAAAACACAGCGGCAACAAACCCGTGGCCAACGGATCGAGCGTGCCGGTGTGGCCTGCTTTTTCGGCGCGCAGCAGCCACTTCACTTTTTGCAACGCATCGTTGCTCGACCACCCCAGCGGTTTATCCAGCAACAGCACGCCGTGCACCGCGCGCCGCACGACTTTTGGACGCGCCGTGCGCGCGCCACGAGCCGCTGCGTCGCGTGACGCCTCAGCCGACGCACCGTCTGCCGTATCCATCAAAAGCGCATTCACCATTGCACACCGCACCCAGCCCAAGCAATCACTCGTCTTTCGCGCGATCCGCATTAGCCTTGACGATCAAGGCACTGAGCTCGGCAGCGCGTTCGGTGGTTTGGTCGAAATGAAAATGCAGCGTCGGCACGGTATGAATCTGCAAACGCTTGAACAAGCCATTGCGCAGATAACCTGCCGCTTCATTGAGCGCCTGCTCAGATTCGTGCGGCTGTCCGATGAGCAGCGAAAAAAACACCTTGGCATGCGCGTAATCAGGCGTCACCTCAACACTGTTGATGGTGACCATACCCACGCGCGGATCTTTGAGATCGCGCAGCAACTCAGCCAAATCGCGCTGGATCTGATCTGCCACGCGCAGACCGCGATTCGGTGTAGATCGTTTGTGTCGCATGATGAAACTCCGCGCGGGCCAATGAAACACAAACCCCGCCATCTCGCGAAGGCGGGGTTTGGCGAGCCCGAAGGCTCACGAAGCTGAAATCGATGGCTTTGGCTTACAGAACGCGCGCCACTTCCTTGATCTCGAAGAACTCAAGCACATCACCCTCGGCAATGTCGTTGTAATTCTTGATGTTCAGGCCGCACTCAAAGCCCTCTTTCACCTCTTTGGCATCGTCCTTGAAACGCTTGAGGGATTCGAGCTCACCCGTAAAGACCACCACGTTGTCGCGCAGCAAACGCAAGCGTGCGTTGCGGCGGATGACACCCGAGGTAACCATACAACCACCGATCGAGCCGATCTTCGATGCCTTGAAAACCTGCCGGATCTCGGCTGTGCCGATAACCTCTTCGCGCTGCTCGGGGGCCAACATGCCCGACATCGCTGCCTTGATTTCATCAACCGCGTCGTAAATGATGTTGTAGTAACGAACATCGACGCCGTTGTTCTCAGCCAACTTGCGCGCATTGGCATCGGCGCGGGTATTGAACCCGATGATGACGGCTTTGGACGCAATCGCCAAGTTGACATCGCTCTCGCTGATGCCGCCCACCGCAGAGTGCACGATCTGCACCTTAACTTCGTCGGTCGACAGCTTGAGCAACGATGTTGCCAGCGCTTCTTGCGAACCCTGCACGTCGGCCTTGATGATCAGCGGCAGCACCTGCACATCGCCCTGGCCCATGTTCTCGAACATGTTTTCGAG
>CAZUCW010000159.1:0-2611 GCA_964618825.1 uncultured Aquabacterium sp. | reverse complement strand
GCTGCGCAAATCCAAGCATGTTCAGCGTGCCGCTGCGCACGCTGCCATCGGCCAATCGGGCCGTGTAGGGGGCGCCCTTGGCGGGCTCACCGTCGTGATAGGCGTAGCGCAGCTGCGCGTTTGTTGGTGCCACCTGCGTCAAATCCACCGGCAACCCTGCCATCACGGCGCTGGCGGAGCTGCCCCCGTTCCAATCGTGGGCGGCGGCCTTGAAGGTGAAGGTGCCTGGGCAAGAGAAGGTGATGTTGCCTTCGTTGAGCTCGATCTGGCTGTGTCCGGCGGTGAGGGTGATGCGTTGATTGGCCTGCAGGTGGATCTCGCTGGTGCTGCTGGTGGCGCAGATGCTCTGGCTGGCCAGCAGATCGTGCGAGCCGGTGTGAGCGCGCACCGACAGTGCGCCGGTGGCGGCGATGGCCTGGGCGGGGCCGCTGTGGGTGTACAGGCTCAACGTGCTGCCTGAGGCCACGCTGGCCGTGTGAGCGGCGGCCACATGCACATCGCCCGAAGCCACCCACCCTGCGTGCTGGCCCGCAAAGCACGCCAGCGGCCCGGGCGTGGCCCAGCTCTGAGAGGCGGCGGCGTCTACCACCAGATGCGGCGAGCCAAAAGCGTGCGGCGAGCCGAGGCTGTCGGCCACCGCGCCTGCGGCGTGAGCCACCTCAGCCCAGGCGCAGCTCGCCTGAGCCTGTGCCGCATCCCCCAAAGCAGCGGACAGCGCCTGTGCAGCGCGCAAAGCGGCGGCGGCCTCGGCGGCGTCCATCTGCGAGCTGGCCACGCTCGTGCCACGCTGCGTGCGCGCGGCGGTGGTGAGCAACAAACCCTGGCCGGCGCGCAGCACCGCCCAGCCCTCGGTGTGGGCATAAAACCCCGCACCCAGCAACGCTCCGCGTTGGGCCGACAAGCCCTGCTGCACCACATGGCCCAGGTGCCCCCAGGATGCGGCCTGAGCGGCGCTTGTGCAGATCACTTACCCGGCACGCGCAGCCGCACCGAAGCCATGAGGTGGTCCCATAGGGCCACGGCTTCGTCATCGGTGAGGGTGGACGGGGTGGAGCCGGCGTTGTTGTTGACCACGCCAGTGAAGAGCGAGGCGTCCCACGAGGGGTTGTGGTGGTCGAAGCGCGTGCCGGCGTATTCGAACAAGAACTCGTGCCATACGCCCTTGCCGTTGTGCTCGTCCTCATCCATCGGATGACGAAACAGGGCCTCGCTGCCTCGGCCCTGCTGCACCTTGAGCTTGCCTTCGCGCAGCGTCTTGACCTTGCTGAACAGCGTGGCCAGCGGGGCGACGAGCATGGCCGCGCGCTTGGCCTCGGCGCGGCGAGCCTCGAAGCTGTCGCCCTGCTGGGCGTCCTTGTTGGACGACACCGAGAAGCTCACGTCGGGCCACTCGGCAAAGCGCAAGCCGACGCCGAAGATCTCTTGAAACTTGCCACTGTCGTCGGCGATGAAGCCCACGTCCAGGCACACGCCGGGGTCGGCGGGGATGTCGCTGGGGTCGCGAGGGCGCAGGTGGGTGGCGACGTAGGTAAGTTCCTTCATCTCGCTTTCAACCGTGCGGCCACTTCTAGGGGCGGTCTCAGTGAAATATGTGAACCCATGCGTTCCAGCCGCCAGAAATCCACTGATCGACTCGATGCCAACCTCTTTGGCAATGTCGTCGTTCCAGTACATCAATGTCCAGCTTCCTTGGGTGGGACCTTCCGTTAGAGAAATCACTTCAGCTCGATCGATCGTGTGAGCCTTGCTCTGAATCTCATCTCTCTTGATCTTGGCTCGCCGCGCCAATGACTTCACGTCGTTGGGCAAGGATTCAATGTCGGGCCCGAATGCTTGCGGCCCAGGTACCACGGTGGCGCTGGCGGGCACATCCAGCACAAAACGGCCGAAGCACACGGGCTTGGTTTTCTCAAACAGCTTGTCGATGCGGGGCGTGGTCATGTTGCGGGCCTCGGTGTGGCAAGAGATGCAGAAGGTGAGGGGCAGGGCGAGCAGGGCGGTGGTGAGTAGGCGGCGATGCATCATGAGCAGGTCTTCCAGGTAAAGGCTTGCAAGGCGATCTTGCACACGGCGTGCAGGGTGCAGGACAGCACCACGTCGTTGCCGTAGCTGGCCTGATGGTCGTAGCCGGTTTGCTGATAGGCGATGCGCGCTTTGCCTTGGCGCACCGGGTCTTGTGCTGAACGCTCGGCGGGCACGGTGCCATCACCTGGTTGAGCGGGCTCGGCGATGGTGGCGCTGAAGCGTTGGCCCGGGCGTTGGGGTAGGCCGTCGCGCAGCACGATGCAGCCATCGCCATCATCGAAGTCGGTCTGCCACCCGGAGGCGGCTCCTTCGACGTGCAGGTGCTCCAGGCCCAGTGACTGACCCAGGCCACCGTGCAGCAGGGGGGCTTGGCCGGTTTGCCACGTCACCTCGCCCCACGCCTTTTGCTTGAGATCGGCGCCGTAGCTCAGGTAGGTGGCGGGGTGGTAGGTGGTACTGATCTGTTGATGAAATTTTTTGGCCACCCTGAGGCTTTTGATTGTTTTGTCAATGTTGGATGTCTTGGAGTTCGCCGGATTCACCCACTCCTCATTGATCAACCGATACCACTTGTCCTGCACCGTAT
>CAZUCW010000158.1:0-2787 GCA_964618825.1 uncultured Aquabacterium sp. | reverse complement strand
CCGTGAGCCGGCCCCCACAGACAGGCCACGCCAGCGGCGATAGCGGCAAACGGGTTGGTGCCCGACGAACCGCACAAACGCACCGTCGAAGTCGACGCGTTCTGCTCATGATCAGCATGCAGGATGAAGATGCGATCCATGGCGCGCACCAGCACATCGTTAACCTTGTAGTCTTGGCACGGCGTGGCGAACATCATGCGCATGAAGTTCTCGGTGTACGACAGATCATTCTTCGGATAAACGAAGGGCTGCCCCACCGAATACTTGTAAGCCATGGCCACGAGCGTAGGCATTTTGGCGATCAGGCGAATCGCTGCAATCTTGCGGTGCTCGGGGTTATTGATGTCGGTGCTGTCGTGATAGAAGGCCGACATCGCGCCCACCAAACCTGTCATCACGGCCATAGGGTGCGCATCACGGCGGAAGCCGCGCAAGAAGAACTGCATCTGCTCATTGACCATCGTGTGATTGGTCACGCGGCCAACGAACTCGGCCTTTTCAGCAGCATTGGGCAGCTCACCGTTGAGCAGCAAATAGCAGGTTTCAAGAAAATCGCACTGCGTTGCCAATTGCTCAATCGGGTAGCCACGGTAGAGCAGCTCGCCCTTGTCGCCATCGATGTAGGTGATCTTTGAGTTGCACGACGCCGTCGACAAAAAGCCGGGGTCGTAGGTGAACTTGCCTGTCTGTGCGTAGAGCTTACGGATATCGATCACATCAGGGCCAATCGTGCCCTTGTAGATCGGCAGTTCCATATTGGGGCTGCCATCAGAGAACGACAGCGTGGCTTTGACATCGGACGGAATCATGGGCGCTCCTAGAAATAGCGGTTCAGTCTTTGTTTGAGGTTCTCATTAACTGCAGCACATGCCTGACTTCGGCCTGATCGAACTCACCTTGAGGCTCAGTGCGCCCCAAGAAGAGATCGAGCAAATCATTGTCAGGCAAGTCCATCAACGCCATCAAGCCCCGCGCCTGTCCAACCGTGAGGCTGGCTTGGTGGCGCTGCAAAAACCGCTCGACGAACAAATCGTTTTCGAGCAATCCACGACGGCAGCGCCAGCCCAGGCGCCGCTGCGAATCGGCATCCAATGGTGCGTTGTCGGGCAGATTGTTCATGGCTATCGCAGCGGCCAGGGTTGCAGACATCGATGGACCGCGCGGGCATCACACCGCGCGACGCACCATCAGCTCTTTGATTTTGCCGATGGCCTTGGTGGGGTTGAGCCCCTTGGGGCACACATCAACGCAGTTCATGATGGTGTGGCAACGGAAGAGGCGGTACGGATCTTCGAGGTTATCGAGGCGATCATTGGTGGCCTGATCGCGGCTGTCAGCGATAAAGCGGTAGGCCTGCAGCAAGCCAGCCGGGCCAACAAACTTATCCGGGTTCCACCAGAAGCTGGGGCAGCTGGTGGAACAGCTGGCGCACAGAATGCATTCGTACAAGCCATCAAGCTCCTCACGCTCTTCGGGCGACTGCAGGCGCTCCTTCTCGGGCGGTGGCGTATCGTTTTGCAGATACGGCTTGATCGAGTGGTACTGGTTGAAGAAGTGCGTCATGTCCACGATCAGGTCGCGAACAACGGGCAGCCCCGGCAGAGGTTTGAGCACCACGGTATCGGGCAGCGTGCGCATGTTTGTCAGGCAGGCCAGACCGTTCTTACCGTTGATGTTCATGGCGTCAGATCCGCAAACGCCTTCACGGCACGAGCGGCGATACGACAGCGACGGATCAACGGCTTTGAGCTTGAGCAGAGCATCGAGCAGCATGCGCTCATTGCCCTCAAGCTCGACCTCGACGGTCTGCATGTACGGCTTGGCATCCTTGTCGGGATCGTAGCGGTAGATGTGGAAAGTGCGCTTTTGACTCATGGTGTGTTCTCTGTAGGCAGATCGCGCGATCAGAAGGTACGGGCCTTCGGCGGCACCGACTCAACGGTCAAGGGGGTGAGGTTCACGGGCTTGTAGTCGAGGCGCCCGTCTTCGGAATACCACAGCGTGTGCTTCATCCAATTGACATCGTCGCGCGTCGGGTGGTCGTTGTGAGCATGCGCGCCACGGCTTTCAGGGCGTGCTGCAGCCGAGGTCATCGTGGCGCGAGCCGCTTCGATAAGGTTCTCTACCTCGAGCGCTTCGACACGTGCGGTATTGAACACCTTCGATTTGTCTTTGAGACCGATCGACTTCACACGCTCAGCCACCTCGGCGATTTTCTTGACGCCGGCATCCATCATGGCCTGAGTGCGGAACACGCCGGCGTGAGCCTGCATGGTCGAGCGCATGTCGTTGGCGACGTCTTGCGCGTATTCACCGTTGGTGGCGCTATCCAGACGCGCCAGACGAGCCAGAGTGCGGTCAGCCGCATCTTTGGGCAACGGTTTGTGCTCTTTATTTTTGAGGTTGAAATCGACGATATGGTTGCCAGCTGCACGACCAAACACCACCAGATCGAGCAGCGAATTGGTACCCAGGCGGTTGGCGCCATGCACCGACACGCACGAGCACTCGCCCACGGCGTACAGGCCGTTGATAACCTCGTTGTGCTTGCCGTTGGCCGGCACCACTACTTGGCCATGAACGTTGGTGGGGATGCCACCCATCTGGTAGTGAATGGTTGGCACCACAGGGATTGGCTCTTTGGTGATGTCGACGTTGGCAAAGTTGTGGCCAATTTCGTAAACCGAGGGCAGGCGCTTCATGATGGTCTCGGCACCGAGGTGGTCGAGTTTCAGCAGCACGTAGTCCTTGTTGGGGCCGCAGCCACGGCCTTCCTTGATTTCCTGG
>CAZUCW010000157.1:0-2827 GCA_964618825.1 uncultured Aquabacterium sp. | reverse complement strand
GCAGCACCTGCGCCGTACAGATGTTGGAGGTGGCCTTTTCGCGGCGGATGTGTTGCTCGCGCGTTTGCAGCGCCAAGCGGTAAGCCGGTGCGCCGTGTGCATCGACACTCACACCCACCAGACGGCCGGGCATCGAGCGCTTGAACTCATCCTTCGTGGCCATGTAGGCAGCATGCGGGCCGCCATTGCCCATGGGCATGCCAAAGCGCTGTGTGCTGCCCACGGCAATGTCGGCACCCAGCTCACCTGGCGGCGTGAGCAGCGTCAGCGCCAGCAGATCAGCGGCCACGATGGCCAGTGCTCCGTTGGTATGCGCTGCCGCGATGATCGGGCGCAGATCGCGCACTTGCCCGTTAACGCCGGGGTATTGCAGCAGCACCGCAAAAGCGCCCTCGCCGGTGATCTTGCTGGCGTGTTGCACCTCAACACTCAGGCCCAGCGGCGTGGCGCGTGTGCGCACCACCTCGAGCGTTTGCGGCAGCACATCGTGTGCCACCACAAAGCGCGTGCTCTTGCTTTTGCCAGCCCGCGAGGCCAGCGTCATCGCCTCGGCGGCCGAGGTGGCCTCGTCGAGCATGGACGCATTGGCAATGCTCAGGCCGGTGAGATCGCCCACCATGGTCTGAAAGTTGATCAGCGCCTCCATGCGCCCCTGCGAAATCTCAGCCTGATACGGCGTGTAGGCCGTGTACCACGCGGGGTTTTCGAGGATGTTGCGCAAGATGACGCCCGGCGTGTGCGTGCCGTAGTAGCCCTGCCCGATGCAGCTTTTGAGCTGCCGGTTGTGTGCTGCAATGGCCTTGAGCTCAGCCAGCGCCTGAGCCTCGGTGGTGGGCGTTGGCAGTTGCATCGGTGAAGAGCGGGCAATGCTTGCCGGCACGATGGACTGCATCAGCGCGGCACGCGAGGCCGCACCGATCACGCTGAGCATCTGCTGCTCATCAGCCGCATCCGGGCCCAGATGTCGGGCCAGAAATTCGGCATTGTTTTCGAGTTGAGCCAAAGGCGAGAGGGCAGACGAGGCGGGCATCGACATGGCAGATCCTTGGGCGCCCCGAACATCCGGGCGCCGACAAAAAGGCAAAAAGCAAAACGAGAAAAACGGCAGCGGGCCGCGCGATCAGCTGTGTTTAACGAGATCGTCGTAAGCCGTCGCGTCGAGCAGCGCGTCGACTTCGGCTGCATTCGACAGCTTGATCTTGAAGAACCAGCCCGCGCCCAGCGGATCGCTGTTGGCCAGCGAAGGATCATCGCGCAGTGCTTCGTTAACGGCTACCACCTCGCCCGACACCGGGGCGTAGACATCAGCTGCAGCCTTGACCGATTCGACAACGCCGGCCACATCTTTTTGTGCCAGCGTCTTGCCCACATCGGGCAGCTCGACGAACACCACGTCGCCCAGCGCATCTTGTGCGTGCACGGTGATGCCCACGGTAGCCGTGCCGTTGGCGTCAACATTGATCCACTCGTGGTCGGGGGTGTACTTGATCGTCATGAAGTGCTCCTGGGTCTGAAGATTGAAAAACGGATACGGCAACGGGTGAACCGGTTCAGCCGCGGTAGTAGCGGTTGGGGGCAAAAGGCAGGGCAGCTACGCGCATCGGCACGCGTTTGTCGCGCACCAGGGCAAACACTTCAGTGCCAATGGCTGTGTGCGGGCTGGCCAGATAAGCCAGCGCAACAGGCTGATTGACCGTGGGGCCCAGCGAACCGCTGGTAACGAGGCCGATTTCGGCGCCATCAACGCTGATTACCTTGGCGCCCTCGCGCACGGGCAGACGCTCGGTGCTGATCAAGCCCACGCGTTTGCGTGCCACGCCGTTGGCGAGTTGAGCGTCGATCACCGCAGCGCCAGGGTAGCCGCCGGCGCGTGCACCGCCAGCGCGGCGCACTTTCTGGATCGCCCAGGTGAGCGCCCCCTCGACCGGCGTGGTGGCCGTGTTGATGTCGTGCCCATAAAGGCACAGGCCGGCTTCGAGCCGCAGCGTGTCGCGCGCGCCCAGGCCGATAGGCTTCACTTCGGGCTGAGCCAACAGGGCTCGGGCCAGCGCTTGGGCTTGCGCTGCCGGCACCGAAATCTCGAAGCCGTCTTCACCCGTGTATCCGGAGCGGGTGAGAAAGGCATCAATGCCCGCCAGCGTAAAAAAACCGCCGTTCATGAAAGTGAGTTGCGCCACATCGGCGTTCAGACGTGCCAGTGCCGTTGCCGCTTGCGGGCCTTGCAGTGCCAGCAAGGCGTGATCAGGCAGCGGCTGCACCGCGCAGCGCGTGCCGAGGTGGCGTTGCAGGTGCGCGATGTCTTGGGCCTTGCATGCGGCATTGACGACAACGAAAAGATCGTCGGGGCGTCGCGTGATCATCAGATCGTCGAGGATGCCGCCTTGCTCGTTGGTGAACAGCGCGTAGCGCTGCTTGAGCAGGGGCAAATCGATCACGTCGACCGGCACCAGCGTTTCGAGCGCTGCAGCCGCATCCGGCCCCTTGAGCAGCACCTGCCCCATGCGCAAGGGGTCGCTGATGCAGACCCGCGGCAGGTCTGGCGCCAGTTCGACCCGGAGCTCCAGCCCCTTGGCGGCAGCCCGGTCGCGGACCAGTTCCAGGGTGTTGTCGACGACCATTTCGAGAGCCACTTCGGTCTGCTCGATATCGAGCTTGCCGGCATCGAATTTGGAAAAATCGAGGATGTCGTTGATGACACCGAGCAAGCGTTGGCCCGAAGTCTGGATCTTGGTGAAGGCGTCGAGGGCCCGCTCGCTGTTCTGGTAATGGCGGGCGCCGATGTCGGCAAAACCGAGCACGCCGTTGAGCGGCGTGCGGATTTCATGGC
>CAZUCW010000156.1:0-2830 GCA_964618825.1 uncultured Aquabacterium sp. | reverse complement strand
GACACCTCGCTGCTGCACCGCTCGGTGCGCGACAACATCCTCTACGGCCGCCCCGACGCCAGCGAGGCCGACATGATGGCCGCCGCGCGCCGCGCTGAAGCGCATGAGTTCATCACCACCCTCACCGACCCGCACGGGCGCAACGGTTTTGATGCCCATGTGGGCGAACGCGGCGTCAAGCTCTCAGGCGGGCAGCGCCAGCGCATTGCCATCGCCCGTGTGATGCTCAAAGACGCGCCCATCTTGCTACTCGACGAAGCCACCAGCGCGCTCGACAGCGAGGTCGAATCCGCCATTCAGGCCAGCCTCTATCGACTCATGCAAGGAAAAACAGTGGTGGCGATTGCGCACCGGCTTTCGACCATCGCCGCGATGGATCGACTGATCGTGCTCGATGCGGGCCGCATCGTCGAGCAAGGCACGCACACCGAGCTGCTGGCACGTGGTGGGCTCTATGCGCGGCTGTGGGCACATCAGAGCGGCGGTTTTCTGGGTGCCGATTGATACGCGGCGGCGGCGCCACTGCCCCGGGCCGCATCCCCCCAGGCATTAAACTGCGGCCCTTGTTTTCTGGTGATCGGCGTTTGCGCGCCGCCCCTTTCATGGCTGCAAGTTCTACCGGGCACGCGCCCGGCGTTTTCGACATCAAGAGCGCATCGTTGACCCTGGTTGCCGTGGTGCTCAAAACCACCGATCTGGCCGCGCTGGCCGACGAACTGCAGCAGCGCTTGGGCGCCACACCCGATGTGTTCGATCAAGAGCCCGTGGTGATCGACCTCGCCCCGGTAGCCAGCGACGATACCCCCATCGACTTTGCCGCATTGGCAGCGCTGCTGCGCCGCCACCGCATGCTGCCCATTGCCGTGCGCGCCGGCAACACCGAGCAAACGCTGGCGGCACAGGCCGCTGGCCTGACCGAAGCCGAGGCCGGATCAACCCCGCGCAGCGAACCCCGCGGGGTGATTCAAGAGGTGGTGCGCGAGGTGCGTGTTGAGGTGCCTATCCCCACCCCCACCCCTGCGCTTGTGATCGACAAACCCTTGCGCTCAGGCCAGCAGGTGTATGCCAAAGGCACTGATCTGATCGTGCTGGCCGCCGTGAACCCTGGCGCCGAAGTGATTGCCGACGGCCACATCCACATCTATGCCCCACTGCGCGGCAAGGCGATTGCCGGCGCCAAGGGCAACACCGCCGCGCGCATTTTTGCGCAGTGCCTCGAACCCGAACTGGTGGCCATCGCCGGCACCTACCGAACCACCGAAAACCCGCTGCCGACCGATGTGGTGGGCCGCGCCGCGCATGTTCGCCTCGATGGCGAGCGGCTGGTTTTTGAAGCCGTCAAACCCTGAATTTTTCGCAATCAAGAAAGACAGCAACCCATGGCCAAAATCGTTGTGGTGACTTCAGGCAAAGGTGGGGTGGGCAAAACCACCACCAGCGCCAGTTTCTCGTCGGGCCTCGCGCTGCGCGGGCATAAAACCGTGGTGATCGATTTCGATGTTGGCCTGCGCAACCTCGATCTGATCATGGGATGCGAGCGTCGTGTGGTGTACGACCTCATCAACGTGATCCACAACGAGGCCAATCTCAACCAGGCGCTCATCAAAGACAAAACTTGCGACAACCTCTTTGTGCTGGCGGCCTCGCAAACGCGCGACAAAGACGCCCTCACCAAAGAAGGCGTCGAGCGCATCCTCAAAGAGCTGGGCGATATGGGCTTTGAGTACATTGTGTGCGATTCGCCTGCCGGCATCGAAACCGGCGCGCTGCTGGCGATGCACTTTGCCGACGAGGCCATCGTGGTAACCAACCCCGAGGTGTCATCGGTGCGCGATTCGGATCGCATCCTGGGCATGCTGGGCAGCAAAACCAAACGCGCCATCGATGGTGCCGAGCCCATTAAAGAGCACCTGCTGATCACACGCTACAACCCCAACCGTGTTGAAGGCGGGCAGATGCTGTCGCTCGACGACATCCACGAGATTCTGCGCGTCAAGCTCATCGGCGTGATCCCTGAATCCGAATCGGTGCTCAACGCATCCAACCAAGGCGTGCCGGCCATCCACCTGCAGGGCACGGATGTGTCCGAGGCCTACCGCGATGTGATCGACCGTTTTTTGGGCGAAGACAAACCGCTGCGCTTCATCGATGCCGAGAAGCCCGGTTTCTTCAAGCGCCTGTTCGGGAGGTAAGCCATGGGTTTCCTGTCGTTCTTTCTGGGCGAAAAAAAGAGCACGGCCAGTGTGGCCAAAGAGCGCCTGCAGATCATCCTGGCGCACGAGCGCGCCGGTCGATCGGCGGCCAGCCCTTCGTATCTGCCCGATCTGCAGCGTGAGCTGGTGGCGGTGATCTCGAAATACGTGTCGATCAACCCCGCCGACATCAAGGTCAACCTTGAGCGCCAAGATGATCTCGAAGTGCTTGAGGTAAAGATCGAGCTGCCCGAAGCCGGGCGCTGATCGGGGCGCTGCCCCGCCCGCATCCTCGCCCCAATCGCTGTGTCTGCCCACCCCGCCATCACCCCGCCGCGAGCCAAGCCGCTCACCAGCTACCGGCCGTTCTGGGCCAAACGCTTTGGCCCGGCGCCGTTTTTGCCGATGAGCCGCGCCGAGATGGAAACGCTGGGGTGGGACAGCTGCGACATCATCATCGTTACCGGCGATGCCTACATCGACCACCCCAGCTTCGGCATGGCCGTGATCGGGCGTGTGCTTGAGGCTCAAGGCTTTCGCGTGGGCATCATTGCGCAACCCGATTGGCACAGCGCCGAGGCCTTTAAGAAGCTGGGCAAACCCAATCTGTTTTTTGGCGTGACGGCGGGCAACATGGA
>CAZUCW010000155.1:1317-2919 GCA_964618825.1 uncultured Aquabacterium sp. | reverse complement strand
CCAGCGTTACGCTGTGGTGGGCGTGTGTGGCGCGCTGCAGCGCCTGAGCCAGCGTTTGGGCCTGCTGCGCCAGCGCCACCTGAGCGGCCCACGGCGTGGTGCCGGCCTGCACGGCTAGCGTGTGGGGGGTGGCTCAGGTGGGGCGATGCAGATACTTTGCTGCAGGAGTTTCACGCCTTGGGGTGATGAATGCCTCTCAGCTTGTAGTAATCCGCGTTAGTGAAATCTGATTGCATCGTGCCGCCAGAGAGCGAGAAATGCTGAAACGAGTCGTGTACGTAGCGCTCAAAGAACGACTCTACTTCTGGCGGCACTGCTTTGCGATCTGGGCCGCCGCTGATCGAGGCGCCGCGTCCACGAGGTGTTTTGGCCAGATTCGATTTCAGGTGGTATTCAACAACGGCCTCGTTGAAGCGTTCGCGCCCTTCAGGCGTATTGCGTTGGCTGCGCGCCGCATCAAGGCGTGTGTCTGCGTCTTCAACGGCCAAACCGGCATCGATCCACTTGTGATAGAGCGCGCAATGCGAGGCAAAAACATCGGCCAGAGGGCCGGAAGGTTTTTGCACATGCTTCATGTAATGGCTGAGCGCTGTTCGCGTAGAGGATGGCACGTCGAATGAAGGTTTTAATAAATATTTCCAAATGGTTTTTTGTTGCATCTCACCCAGAGATGACATCTTCAGCCCCGCACCGCGTGCCTCATCGAGCATTTGCAGCAGGGCCACGCGCGCCAGTGAGTTGGTGCGTCCCTGCTCGCCATCGGTGTAGCCGCCGCCGATATCGGCATGGGCGCCAGGGTAGACCACCTGGGTATAGCGCGAGGTGCCCAGCACTGTGACCGGAAATGCACGGCGTAACTCGTGCGCAGCCACGATATGGCAGCATTTTTCAACGTAACTTGGCACGCTGGTTTTTATCAGATCGGGCTGCTCGTTATCACCCGCTGAGCCAATGGATTCCACCGTATCAAACACGCCTAAAAATTTGATATTGACGGGGATGCCGTCATATGCCAGCTTGCCGCCCTTAAAACTCATCTTGCTGTGCGCTCGCAGCCAGTGCATAAATGCCCGGGCCGTGGTGGCACCGCGTGAGAAGCCAAACGCTGCGATATTGATTTCATCCACACGTCGTTGGCGACGCCACTGATCTACGTAGATTTGAAAGTCGAGCATCGCCTTTTCGAGCCGTTTGTCGATGCCCGTTCCAAAAGCCTTGTTCAGGGTGCTTTCATTTTCTCGATAGCCCTTGGCCTCAATGGTTTGAGGGCCAAATTCAGTATAAATCGTGTCAGATTCGTAGCGATCCTTGAACTCGAAGGCGGTGCCGATGCCTTCGTAATAGAAGGCAGCAATTCCGTTGGGACGATCATCTAAATGAGCATCCGTCAGTGCCGCCACATTAGAGTGCTTGGTGGGGAAATCATTCTCTTTGTGATTGCCCGTGCCATCAAAGAAGAAGCTAACCCAAAGTTTAATGTGGCAGGTAAGGCAAGCGCCTTGTGTGTTGCGCCCCCCCGTCACAGCCTGAGCCCGCGCCACCATGTTTTCAACCGCTCGGACTCTCGGTGCGATGACATCGCTCATTTTCTTGGCTCCTTTG
>CAZUCW010000155.1:0-1217 GCA_964618825.1 uncultured Aquabacterium sp. | reverse complement strand
TCTGGCGAATAATTAAAGGTGGTTGCCGAAATGCTGACCGTTTGTGGCTCGCTGCTGCAACTGCTTAGCGGTAGCATGAGGATGCAAGCCAGCAGGCTGATTGCGGGGTGGCATCGGGTGAAGTTGGGCGTCATGTGAGAAATCGGCAAAAAATCAGGGCGTTTCGGATAAACGTTTGTTCCAGGCATCCCAATGGGCTGGTTTGGCCTGATTCAGGGCCTCGCTGAACGAGCTGCCAGATCTTTGTGAGCGCTTGATAGCTGATGCAAAGGGTTCTTCGAGCTCGAAATCATCGGGCAATTGCATGCCAAGCACGCAGAACAAAGAGATGTCGGAATCCAGCTTTAAGCCTTGTCGTTCGGCACGCGCGATCAGGGTTCGGGCGCGCTTGAGCCGCGCACAAGCGCTCAGGCCGTGCAACACGCTGCTGTCGGCTTCGGCGGTCTGCGCCAGTATCTCGTGCGGCAGCAAGGCGCGGTCGACTGCTTTGATCTGCTGATTTGTGAGCGAGAGTTGTGCCGTGCTGTTGGTGGTGGCAGCGGCCCGTAGCGCAACGAGGTGGCCGCATGCATCTACGCACGCCCAACAGGTAGCACAGCCCAACCATGTGCCCGCTTGCGCCGCTGAAGCAAGGGGCATCAAAGCATTGGTGACGCGGCTGTCCTGAAACCGAAACAAGGCTTGCGATTTGTCGGGCAAAGAAATCTCGCGCAAATGCTTCAGATGCTGCGCAAGTTGTTCGAGCGTTGCCGAAGAAAACAGATAGCTTGCATCAAGCAGCGATTCATCGGCGGGGTGTTGCTCAAGAGCCTCGACTTTTGGCGATAAGAGCGCCAACCTTGGCCCTTGGGCTTTCAATCCCAGCTCACCAAGATCGTCGTAGAGGTTGGTGATTGTGGGACGAGGATTTTCTGTGGCGTTAAGCAGCGGATGGGCAAAAGCCTGCTGAGGATTGGCCTGTTGGCGTGCATCCAGCAGCACATACCATTGCCCCGCAAGAGGTTTGCCGTTTGTATCGATCGCCAAAGTTTGCAGCACCGAATGCAGCGTTTCACTGTCAGCCAAAGGGCGGGCAATAAGGTGTTTGTTGGCAGCGGAGCTCATCTTTTAAGCCTCACGAATGCCTTGCCTCGTTCAGCCGCCGCTTGCGTGCATCCCAGATTGAAATCAGCTTGAGTCCAAGCAGGCAGTGGCGTGCTGATCTGCCCCCCGCCGGC
>CAZUCW010000154.1:0-2940 GCA_964618825.1 uncultured Aquabacterium sp. | reverse complement strand
CGTCTGGAACTTGATGATTTTAAAATGCGCGTGGCCGCTGTCGATCCTATGCCGCTGCGGCAAGATGAGTTGCGCCTCCACGGCCACGCCATCGAAGCCCGCATTTGCGCCGAGAACCCGCTGCAGCAGTTTTTGCCCGCCACTGGGCGGCTCAACGTCTACCGCACGCCAACGGCATCTCACTTTGCGATCAGCCCGGTGCGCGTGGACAGCGGCGTGCGCGAGGGCGACGAGATCTCGCCCCATTACGACTCGATGGTGGCCAAGCTCATCGTGCATGGCGCCAACCGCGAGCAGGCGCTGGCCCAGCTCGACGCGGCCTTGAGCGAGCTGCACATCACCGGCTTGCAAACCAATGTGAGCTTTTTGCGCGGCATCGTCGCCACGCCATCGTTTGCACAGGCCAACCTCGACACCGCGCTGATCGAGCGCGAACGCGATGCGCTGTTTGTGCCCCGCGATCTGCCCCCCTTGCTGGCCGTGGCAGGGGTGGTGGCGCGCCTGCTGGCCGACGAACAAGCCCTGGCCACGGGCGATGCGTGGTCGCGCCGCGATGGCTGGCGGCTGCACGGTGTGGCGCGGCGCCACCTCAAGCTCGATGTGTCCGGCGAGGTGGTGCACGCCGTGCTCACCTACCAGCACGACGGCAGCCACCTGCTGCAACTCGCGCCACACGCTGAGGCGGTGCCGCTGCACGCTGCGCTGATCGGGCCAGACCGCTTTGATGTAACGCTGGGCCACGGCCCCGGCACGCAGCGCGTGAAGCTGGCCGTTTATCGCGACGCCCGCCTCGCCGAGCGCTTCAATGTGTTCGCCCCGCAAGGGGCGAGTGCGGTGCATTACATCGATCCGCTGGCACACGCCGGCGAAGCCCACGGTGGCGCGGGCCGCCTGACCGCACTGATGCCCGGCAAGGTAATCGCGTTGCTGGTGAAGGCGGGCGATGCCGTCAAAAAAGGCCAGCCCCTGGCCGTCACCGAAGCCATGAAGATGGAGCACACACTCACCGCGCCCGATGATGGTGTGGTGAGCGAGCTGTTGTGCGCCGTGGGCGATCAGGTGGCCGAAGGCGCCGAGTTGCTGCGTCTGGCCGCCTCCAACCGATAAAACTCTGAAGCACGACACCATGCGCCGCATCCTCATCATTCAAGGGCACCCGCATGCCGACAGCCTGTGTGCCGCCCTGGCACAGCGCTACCGCGAGCAAGCCGAGGCTGCAGGCGCTCATGTGCAAACGCTCAACCTGGGCACGCTGCAGTTTGATCCCATCTTGCGTGCGGGCTACCGGGGCGAGCAGGCGCTTGAGCCCGATCTGCAGACCGCGCAACAGGCCATACGCAACGCCGAGCACCTCGTTTTCGTCTACCCCGTGTGGTGGGGCACCATGCCGGCGCTGCTCAAGGGGTTTCTGGATCGCGTGTTTTTGCCCGGTTTTGCTTTTAAATACCGGCGCGATTCGGTGTGGTGGGATCGCCTGTTGAGTGGTCGCAGCGCCCGGTTGCTCGTCACCATGGACACCCCGCCGTGGTATTACCGCTGGATCTACCGCCAGCCGGCGCACCACCAAATGAAGCGCACCGTGCTCGAGTTTTGCGGCGTGCGCCCAGTGCACATCCACAGCTTTGGCCCCGTGCGCCAATCCACCGAGGCCAAACGCCGCGCCTGGCTGCAACAGGTGGCGCAACTCGGCCAACGCGACGCCCGCGCCTGATGCCACGGCAAGCCAGCGAGAGTTCAACCATGCTGCCCACCCACGTCAAACTCGTCGATGTCGGCCCGCGCGACGGCCTGCAAAACGAAGCGCAGCCGGTGCCCGCTGCCACCAAGATCGAGCTCGTGCACCGCCTGCAAGCCGCCGGCTTGCGCGAGATCGAAGTCACCAGCTACGTGAGCCCCAAGTGGGTGCCGCAGATGGCCGACAACGCCGAGGTGATGGCCGGCATCACGCGCCAAGCCGGTGTGCGCTACAGCGTGCTCACGCCGAACCTGAAAGGCTTCGAGGGCGCGCTCGCATCGAAGGCCGACGAGGTGGTGATCTTCGCTGCGGCGTCCGAAGCCTTCAGCCAACGCAACATCAACTGCTCGATTGCCGAATCGATCGAGCGCTTTCGCCCGGTGGTCGAAGCCGCGCATGCCGCCAAGATGAAAGTGCGCGCAGCAGTGTCGTGTGCACTGGGCTGCCCGTATCAAGGCGACGTCGGGCTGGATGCGGTGGACGACGTTGTCGCCCGCCTGCTGGGCATCGGCACAGATCACATCAGCATCGCCGACACCATCGGCGTAGGCACGGCGCAGCGCGTGCAGGCCGTGATGCAGCGCGCCCTGCAGCGCGTGCCGCTGGCTGAGTTGAGTGGCCACTTTCACGACACCTACGGCCAGGCGCTCACCAACATCTACGCCTGCTTAGAGCTGGGCATCCACACATTCGACGCCAGCGTGGCCGGCCTGGGCGGCTGCCCCTACGCCAAGGGCGCCACCGGCAATGTGGCCACCGAAGACGTGGTCTACCTGCTGCACGGCCTGGGCATCGACACCGGCATCGACCTGAGCCAGCTCGTCGACGCCGCCGCCTTCATCTCAACCGCGCTGGGCCGCAAGCCCGTGTCGCGCGTGGCCAATGCGCTGCTGGCCCAACGCGCCACCGCCTGAGCCCGCCCCGGCCTGATCCGAAACTCACAACACCTTCACGCATTCCACAGGAGACAACCATGAGCCTGCCCGGCCTGAACCAATTTTAGGGTGACGACATCGACGCCCTGCGCGAAGCAGTGCGCAGCTTTGCCCAGCAAGAGCTGGCCCCCCGCGCCGCCGACATCGACCGCGAAAATCTATTCCCCGCCGACATGTGGAAGAAGCTGGGCGACCTGGGCGTGCACGGCCTCACCGTGAGCGAAGAATATGGCGGCACCAACTTGGGCTACCTGGCGCACATGGTGGCCA
>CAZUCW010000153.1:0-3008 GCA_964618825.1 uncultured Aquabacterium sp. | reverse complement strand
GGGCAATACCTATCGCATCAACGGCAGCAAGACCTTCATCACCAACGACCAGCTCGCCAACCTCGTGATCGTTGTCACCAAAACCAACAAAGATGAAGGCGCGCATGGTGTGTCGCTGATGGTGGTCGAAACCGATGAGGCGCCGGGCTTTCGCCGAGGCCGCAATCTCGACAAGATCGGCATGGAGGCGCAAGACACCTCAGAGTTGTTTTTCGACGATGTGGTGGTGAGCGAAAACAACCTGCTGGGCGGTGTTGAAGGCATGGGCTTTGTGCAGCTGATGCAAGAGCTGCCCCAAGAACGCATGATCGTGGCGGTGGCAGGCATTGCCGCCATGGAGTTGGCCATGAAGGTGACGCTCGAATACACCAAAGAGCGCAAGGCCTTTGGCAAGCCGATCTTCAGTTTTCAGAACACACGCTTCAAGCTGGCCGAGTGCCAGGCCACGCTGCTGGCATCGCGCGCGCTGGTTGATGCGGCCATGGTGTCGCACCTGCAGGGCAAGCTGGGCGTGGATCGCGCTGCGCTCATCAAATACTGGATCACCGACAACCAGTGCAAGTTGATTGATGAGTGTCTGCAGCTCTTTGGCGGCTACGGCTACATGAAAGAGTATCCGATCGCTCGCTTGTGGGCCGATGCACGCGTGCAGCGCATTTATGGCGGCACCAACGAGATCATGAAAGAACTCGCCAGCCGATTCTTGTGATCGGCGGCTGATTTCGTATCCAACACAACAAACGTACCGAGGAGCTTCTCATGATCGAAGCCTACATTTTTGATGCCGTGCGCACGCCACGCGGCAAGGGCAAAAAAGATGGCAGCCTGCACCAGGCCACGCCGGTGTGGCTGCTGCGCACGTTGCTGCAGGCGCTGCAACAGCGCAATGCACTCGACACCTCGCTGGTCGATGATTTGGTGCTGGGCTGCGTAACGCCCGTGGGTGAGCAGGGCGCCGATATCGCACGCACGGCGGTGCTCGATGCCGGCTGGGCGCAAACCGTGGCGGGCGTAACGCTGTCGCGTTTTTGTGCTTCGGGCCTTGAGGCCGTGAACCTGGCGGCAGCCAAGATCATGTCGGGCATGGAGAGCATGGTGGTGGCTGGCGGCGTTGAGTCGATGAGCCGCTGGGCCATGGGCAGCGATGGTGGTGCGTGGGTGATGGATCCGCGCGTCAACAGTGGCACGGCGTTTGTGCCGCAGGGCATCAGCGCCGATCTGATTGCCACGCTCGAGGGATACAGCCGTGCCGATCTCGATGCTTTTGCCTCTGAGTCGCACCGTCGCGCGGCTGCTGCGCAGGCTGCGGGCCACTTCGATAAATCGGTCGTGCCCGTGAAAGATCTCAACGGCATGACGATGCTGGCCAAAGACGAAACCATCCGTCCTGGCACCTCGGTGCAGTCGCTCGAAAAACTGCAGCCGTCATTCGAAATGATGGGCGTGATGGGCTTTGATGCCACCGCGCTCGACAAATACACCACCATCGAGAAGATCAATCACGTGCACCACGCGGGCAACTCTTCGGGCATCGTCGATGGTGCTGCGTTGGTGCTGCTGGGCAGCAAAGAAGCGGGCCTCAAGGCCGGGCTCAAGCCGCGAGCCAAGGTGCGCATGGCTTCGGTGATCGGCTCTGAGCCCACCATCATGCTCACCGGCCCCACGCCGGCCTGCCGCAAGGCGCTGGGCAAGCTCGGCATGACCCCCGCTGATATCGATCTGTGGGAGATCAACGAAGCCTTTGCCACCGTGCCGATGAAAACCGCGCGCGATCTGGGTGTGTCGCTCGACCGCGTGAACGTCAACGGCGGCGCCATCGCCATGGGCCACCCGCTGGGTGCCACGGGCGCCATCATTTTGGGCACGGCGCTCGACGAGCTGGAGCGCAGCAACAAGGCCACCGCGCTGGCCACGCTGTGCATCGGTGCCGGCATGGGCATCGCCACCATCATCGAACGCGTTTGAGGAGGGGCCAAGCAATGACCCAACAACACAGCACTGTCAGCATCGATGTCGACGCCAACGGCATCGGCCTCGTCACCATCGATCAGCCGGGCCGCGCGATGAACGTGCTCAACCCCACGTTGGTTGAGCCCTTCGCCGCCATCGTGGAGCGCCTCGAAACGGATGCCGCCCTCAAGGGCTTGGTGATCACTTCGGGCAAGCCGACCTTTATCGTGGGGGCCGACATCGATCAGCTCTCGCAGATCACATCTGCTGAAGAAGCTTTTACGCTTTGCGAAGCGCTCAAGGCCATGATGCGGCGCATGGAAAAGTGCGGCAAGCCTGTGGTGGCGGCCATCAACGGCACGGCGCTGGGGGGCGGGCTCGAGCTTGCACTCGCCTGCCACGCACGCATCGCGCTCAACGATCCCAAACTCAAACTGGGCCTGCCCGAAGTCAAGCTCGGCCTGTTGCCCGGTGGCGGTGGCACGCAGCGTTTGCCGCGCCTCATCGGCATCCAAAAGAGTTTTGAGCTGATCACGCAAGGCAAAGAGCTCACCGCCGCCAAGGCCAAAGAAATGGGTCTGGTGACGGATCTGGCCGAATCGCGCGACGAGCTCATCGCCAAAGCCAAGGCATGGTGCGCGGCCAACCCCAAAGCCGCTGCGCCGTGGGATGTCAAAGGCTTTCGCATCCCCGGTGGCGACAGCAAGAGCCCGGCAGTGGTGCAGGTGCTCGCCATTGCACCGTCGATGGCCAATGCCAAGGCGCACGGCAACTACCCGGCCATCACGCACATCATGAGCTGCCTGTTTGAAGGCTGCTTGCTCGACTTCGATGCCGGCTCGCAAATCGAGTCGCGCTACTTTGCGGCCTGTGTGGCTTCGCAAGTGAGCAAAAACATGATCGGCACGCTGTGGTATCAGCTCAACGCCATCAAAAAAGGCCAATCGCGTCCGCAAGGCTATGTCGAGGGCACGGTTAAGAAAGTTGGCATCCTGGGGGCCGGCATGATGGGCGCTGGCATTGCCTATGTGTCGGCCAAGGCGGGCATCGATGTGGTG
>CAZUCW010000152.1:0-3122 GCA_964618825.1 uncultured Aquabacterium sp. | reverse complement strand
TTTTCGCGCCCTTGTAGCGGACTTCAGTGAAGAAGTGCGCGTCCGGTGTGCGCGTTTGCGGGACATTGGAGCCCCACGCGATGATGTAGGTCGAGTTGTACCAGTCGGCCGACTCCGGCACGTCGGTCTGCTCGCCCCAGATTTGCGGGCTTGATGGGGGCAAGTCGCAGTACCAGTCGTAGAACGACAGCGGCACGCCGCCGATAAGGCTCAGATAGCGGCTGCCGGCGGCGTAAGACACCATCGACATGGCCGGAATCGGCGAGAAACCGATGATGCGGTCCGGGCCATGTTTTTTGATGGTGTAGACGTTGGCCGAGGCGATGATTTCGTTGACTTCGTCCCAGCTTGAGCGAACAAATCCACCCAGGCCGCGTTCTTTTTGCCAGCTGCGACGAGTGACGGCGTTGTCCATCATGCTCGACCAGGCATCGACCGGGCTCTTGGCCACAGCACGTGCTGCACGCCATTGCTTGATCAGGTCGCCGCGCACCATTGGGTATTTGACGCGCTGCGCGCTGTAGAGATACCAGCTGTAGCTGGCGCCGCGCTGGCAACCACGGGGCTCGTGATTGGGCAGATCGTCGCGGGTGCGGGGGTAATCGGTCTGCTGGGTTTCCCAGGTCACGATGCCGCCCTTAACGTAGATCTTCCACGAGCAAGAGCCCGTGCAGTTCACGCCGTGGGTCGAACGCACGATCTTGTCGTGCGCCCAGCGGTTGCGATAGGCGTCTTCCCAGGTGCGATCCTCGCCCGTGGTGACGCCATGGCCGTTCGCGAACTCTTGCTTGGGTTGCGCGAAGAAAGTCAGGCGGTCTAGAAAATGACTCATTTGAGAACTCCGGTCATGGATGTTGTCTCCGGTGGTGTCAATGCACGATCAGCAGGGCTGCTCGGCATGTTTGCGTGCGTAGTACCACCAAGTGGTCAGAACGCACAAAACGTAGAAAGCGACGAAGCCATAGAGCGCCGCTTCGGGGCCGCCCGTTGAGGCAATGGCAGAGCCATAGCTCTTGGGGATGAAGAAACCGCCGTAGGCAGCAAAAGCGCCAGTGAAACCCAGCACAGCAGCCGCTTCGGTGTTGGCCTCTTTAACCGCGCCGGCCATGGCAACTTGATCGCTGCGTTGCACCTTGGCGGTCTTGAGGCTCATGAAGATCACGGGAATCATGCGGAAAGTCGAGCCGTTGCCAATGCCGGTGGTCAGGAAGAGCACCACAAACATGAGGAAAAAGCCAGTGAAGCTGCCGGCTTCGGGCCCGAACGGAAGAGCAAAAGCGCTGCCGCTGGTTTTGGGCAAGAAATACAACACGCCGAACACGGCGAATGCCATCACGACGAAGTTCCAGAGCGTCACGCGCGCACCGCCGAGTTTGTCGGCCAGCCACCCGCCCACTGGGCGAATCAATGCGCCTACCAGCGGGCCGATCCAGGCGTAGGCTACGGGGTTGACATCCTTGAACTGCGACTTGATGAGCAACGGAAACCCGGCAGCATACCCGATGAACGAGCCGAAAGTGCCCAGGTAGAGCAGGCACATCAGCCAGTTGTGCTTGTTGCGGAAGATCGCGGCCTGCGCTGCAAACGAAGCCTTGGCATCGGCGATATCGTTCATGAAGAACCAGGCAACTACGGTTACCAGCAGGATCCAGGGCACCCAGACGAACGCAGCGTTTTGAGCCCAGATGCTGATGTGTTCGCCGTCTTTGTTGATGATGTGCTGAGCATCGCCGCCGAACACGCCGAACACGCCTACCGAAATGATCACGGGGCTGAGGAACTGCACCACCGATACGCCCAGATTGCCCAGGCCGGCGTTAACGCCCAGCGCCGAGCCCTTGCGCTCTTGCGGGAAGAAAAAGCTGATGTTGGACATCGACGACGAGAAGTTGCCGCCGCCCAGCCCGCACAGCAGCGCCAGAATGAGCATCGTGGGGTAGGGCGTGGTCGGATCTTGAATGGCGTAGCCAATGCCCAGTGCCGGAATCAGCAGTGTGGCCGTTGAGATGGCTGTCCAGCGACGTCCGCCCACGATGGGCACCATGAACGAATAAAAGATGCGCAGCGTGGCGCCCGAGAGCGCCGGCGCGGCAGCCAGCCAGAACAGCTGGTTGGTCGAATACTTGAAGCCCAGTTGTGGCAGGTTGACGGCAGCCACGCTCCAGAGTTGCCACACGGCAAACGCCAGAAACAGCGCAGGCACCGAGATCCACAGATTGAGTTTGGCAACGGCCTGGCCCTCTGCCTCCCAGAAGGCTTTGTCTTCGGGTGTCCAGACGTGCAGCGTCGACCCGGGGCGAGCCGGGGTTGGCGCAGTAGTGCTTTTGTTCATGTTGAGAATCCTCTGAGTTTGAGGGTGTGGATGGCGTGTTGCTTTAGTTTTTGAACGCGCGGCTGAAGGGCGCGAGCGGGGCGTTCTCGCCCATCACTTCGGTCTTGCGAACTTCGGTCCAATACATCCAGATCAGCGAAACCCAGACCACGCCGTAGAGCAGCATGAAGGCGCTGGAGCGCACACCGGTGAGATCCAACAGGTAGCCGAACATGATGGGCAGGATGAAGCCGCCCATGCCACCAGCCAAGCCAACGATGCCCGAGATGGTGCCGATGTTGCCGGGGTAATCGTCGCTGATGTACTTGAACACGCTGGCCTTGCCGAAGGCCCAGGCCACGCCCAGCACCGCCAGCAGCGCGGTGAACATGTAGACGTTCAGGCCGATGTGGAAGGTCCTGGGGCCGTCCACGGTCAGGATGGTGAAGTCCGTCTGCGGGTAGGACAGCAGGAACAGGCAGATCCAGCTCACCCACATCACCCACCAGGTGATGGCATGCGCCCCCCAGCGGTCGGACATCCAGCCGCCGACGGCGCGCAGCACACCACCCGGCAGCGAAAAGCAGGCTGCCAGCAGGGCAGCGGTTTTCAGGTCAAAGCCATATTCCAGCGTGTAGTAGTGGGTCATCCACAGTGCCAGTGCCACGTAGCCCCCGAACACAATCGAGTAGTACTGGCAGTAGCGCCACACCACCGGATCGCGCAGCATGGCGAGCTGTTCACCCAGGCCCACCTGGCTGGCGGTACGGTGGCTGGGGTCATCATGGCTGAACACCCAGAACAGCAGGGC
>CAZUCW010000151.1:0-3140 GCA_964618825.1 uncultured Aquabacterium sp. | reverse complement strand
GGATGGCCGTGGGCGCGGTGTAAAAAATCGTCGCCTTGTGATCTTGAATCATGCGCCAAAAGCGCCCCGCATCGGGGTAGGTGGGCACCCCCTCGAACACGATCTGTGTGGCCCCCAGCGCCAGGGGCCCATAAGCAATGTAGGTGTGGCCGGTAACCCAACCGATATCGGCAGTGCACCAAAACACATCTTCGGGCTTGAGATCAAACGTCCATTTGGTGGTAACCGCCGCGTGCAGCAAATAGCCGCCGGTGCTGTGTTGCACGCCCTTGGGCTTGCCGGTCGAGCCCGAGGTGTAGAGCAAAAACAGCGGATGCTCGGCCTCCACCCACTCAGGATCACAGGTGGTGGATTGCTCGGCAGTGAGCTCATGCAGCCACACATCGCGCGCCGCGTTAAACGGCACGCCGCCGCCGCTGCGGCGATACACCACCACTTTTTTGATGCTGTCGCAGCCACCCAGCGCCAAGGCCTCATCAACGATGGCCTTAATCGGCAGGTGCTTGCCGCCGCGCACCTGCTCATCGGCGGTGAGCACGGCCACGGCGCCGGCGTCTTCGATGCGATCGCGCAGCGATTGCGCCGAAAAGCCACCGAACACCACCGAGTGCGTGGCACCAATGCGTGCGCAAGCCTGCATGGCGATCACGCCTTCGACCGACATCGGCATGTAAATCACCACGCGGTCGCCCTTTTTAACGCCCAGCGCACGCAAGCCGTTGGCGAGCTGGCAGGTGCGATCAAGCAATTCGCGATAGCTGTGCTGGCTCACCCGGCCATCGTCGGTTTCAAAAAGAATGGCGGTTTTATCGCCCAGGCCGTCTTCAACCTGCCGATCGAGGCAGTTGTATGAAGCGTTGAGCGTGCCATCGGCAAACCACTTGTAAAACGGCGCACTCGACTCATCGAGTGTTTGAGTAAACGGCAGTTTCCAGGTAAGAAACTGCCGCGCCAGCCGCGCCCAAAAACCCGTGTAATCGGCGGCGGCCTCATCGCACAACTGGCGGTAGGCCGCCATGCCCGATACATGCGCAGACTGCACGAACGCGGCAGGGGGCTCGTACATCTTGGTGGGGGACGCAATCTCGGTGGTCGACATGGGGCTCTCCTGGCATCGATCGGTGCACGCAAACCGTGCAACCGCATTGATGATGCGCTGGCTTGAATGTCGAGCGTTTGGGGAGTTTCACTGAAAATCGTTGCGCCAATTCGATACACCAACGCCACCGACCCTCATGCCCGAGCGGGCGGGCGCCGCGTCAAGATCCACGCCCCCAGTGCCCCTGACAGCACCGATCCCATGATCACGCCCAGCTTGAGTTCGGTTTCAAGCTCGCGGCTGCCTGCAAACGCCAGCTCACCGATAAACAGGCTCATCGTGAAGCCGATACCGCACAGCACACACACGCCCCAAAACTGCCGCCAGGTGGCCCCCGCCGGGCGCTGCGCCCACCCCAGGCGAATCAACACCCACGAAGTGCCGCCCACCCCGATCACCTTGCCCAGCACCAGCCCCAGCGCGATGCCCAATGCCACCGGCTCAAAAACGATCGCAGGCGACACCCCCGCCAGCTGCACCCCTGCATTGGTAAACGCAAACATCGGCAGCACCACAAAAGCCACCCATGGGTGCAAGGCATGCTCGGCAAACTCGATGGGCGAATCCCCGTGTGGATCACGCATCGGCACCGCCAGCGCCGTCGCCACCCCCGCCAGCGTGGCGTGCACACCCGACTTGAGCACGAACACCCACATCACCGCCCCCACCAGCACATACGCACCCAGATTGCAAACGCGAGCGCGATTAAGCAGCAACAGCAGCGCCAGGCAGCTCAGCGCCCCCCACAGCATCGTGCTCGACAACTCGTGCGTATAAAACAGCGCGATCACCACGATGGCGCCGAGATCATCAATGATCGCCACCGCCGTTAAAAACACCTTGAGCGACGCCGGCACGCGCGATCCCAACAGCGTCACGATGCCGATGGCAAAGGCAATATCGGTGGCCGACGGAATCGCCCACCCCGCCAGCGCCTCGGTGCGCTGCCAATTAAAAGCCGCATAAATGGCGGCGGGCACCGCCATGCCCCCCAACGCCGCCAGCGTGGGCAGCGCCACCTGAGAAGGCTGCGACAACTCGCCCGCCACAAACTCGCGCTTGATCTCGAGGCCCACCAAAAAAAAGAACACCGCCATCCACAGATCATTCACCCACACCACCAGCGGCTTGGCCAACACCAGCCAATCGCCCCCGATGCGCACCTCACCCGGCACGGCCAAAAACAGCCGATACAGATCACCCCAGGGCGAATTGCTCACGATCAGCGCCATCAAAGCCGCCACAGCCAGCACGATGCCGCCCGATGATTCGCTGGCCAGAAAACGACGCAAGGCGGGGGTCATACGCAAAACTCCTTCAGTAAACTTTCGGCTTTGCCCGCATTCTGCCGGCTGCTGCGCACGCAAAGGCCCACCGCCACCGCTGAGCGCCCCACCCCTGCCTCGTGAGACCCCCATGACCATCATCAAACAAGACGACCTGATCGAGTCGATTGCAGCCGCGCTGCAATACATCAGCTACTACCACCCGGCCGATTACATCGCCCACTTGGCGCGTGCTTACGAGCGCGAAGAATCTGCTGCAGCCAAAGACGCGATCGCGCAGATCCTCACCAACTCGCGCATGTGTGCCGAGGGGCGTCGCCCGATCTGCCAAGACACCGGCATCGTCAACGTTTTCCTCAAAATCGGCATGGACGTGCAATGGAGCGGCTTCACCGGCTCGATCCACGACGCCATCAACGAAGGCGTGCGCCGCGGCTACAACAACCCCGACAACAAGCTGCGCGCCTCCGTGCTGTCCGACCCCATCTTTGAGCGCAAAAACACGAAAGACAACACGCCGGCGGTCGTCTTCATGGAAGTGGTGCCGGGCAACACGGTCGACGTGATCGTCGCGGCCAAGGGCGGCGGCTCCGAAAACAAATCCAAGGTTTACATGCTCAACCCGAGTGACGACATCGTCGATTGGGTGCTCAAGACCGTGCCCACCATGGGTGCGGGCTGGTGTCCGCCGGGCATGCTGGGCATCGGCGTGGGCGGCACAGCCGAAAAAGCCGCCCTGCTGGCCAAAGAAGCGT
>CAZUCW010000150.1:1636-3218 GCA_964618825.1 uncultured Aquabacterium sp. | reverse complement strand
TGAGCACCGAGCGCGGATGCACCATCTTGATGAACTGCTTGAGCATCTGCTCGGTAACGGTGAAATCGGCGATCACGCCGTCTTTCATCGGGCGGATGGCTTCGATGTTGCCCGGCACCTTGCCCAGCATGGCCTTGGCTTCGGCGCCCACGGCCTGGATCGTTTTTTTGCCATTGGGGCCGCCTTCGTGGCGAATCGCCACCACCGAGGGCTCATCGAGCACGATGCCTTTGCCACGCACATAGATCAGCGTGTTGGCCGTGCCCAGATCGATGGCCAGGTCGGTAGAGAAATAGCGGCGCAGAGATCCGTACATAAAAACTGGCTTTCTGCGTCGGGTCGGTCGGCGCGGCGGCCACATCGGGGCCACCTGGGTGCGGGCGCCAACCCGGCGCGGGTGAGTGTGATAACCGACGCCTGCTGCGTCGCGGGGGTGGTGGTGCCGCCGTCGAACCGCAAGAAAGGCGCTTTTAAATACAAAACCGACCCGGTTGACGCGTCTTGAGGCCGTAAATCGCCCGTTTCACGCACGCCTACCGGCCGGTTCTAAATAACCGAAGATAATACCCCAGATGAGGGGGGTGATACGGGCCTGCGCCGCTGTAGAAACCCCTGGCAACACCTCTTGCTGCGGGCCTCGGCGTCGCCTTTTGCGGCAGCGCTCGCGGCCCGCCCGCCGAATCCCTTTTTTTCAGCCCGCATACCTCATGGCCCTGACCGCTCAAGACGTCAGCCGCATCGCCCACCTTGCCCGGCTCGAGCTCACCAGCGCCGAGCAAACCGCGATGCAGACGCAACTCAACGAATTCTTCGCCATCGTCGAAAAAATGCGCGCCGTCGACACCTCGGGGGTCGAGCCGCTCTACACGCCGCTGTCGGCCATTGAAGACGTGGCCTTGCGCCTGCGCGACGACGCCGTTACCGAGGCCGACAACCGCGAGGCCCTCATGCACAACGCCGCAGCCCGCGAAGACGGCCTCTTTCTCGTGCCGAAGGTGATCGAATGAGCGCCCGCCACGACCTCCACAACCTCACGCTCGCGCAACAAGCGGCCCAGCTCGCCGCCAAAGCCGTGAGCAGTGTTGAGCTCACACAGGCCGCGCTGGCTCGTGTGCAAGCGCACGAATCGCTGGGCGCTTTTTTGAGCGTCGATGCCCAAGTGGCCCTGGCGCAAGCCGCCGCCGCCGATGCCCGCCGCGCACAAGGCGATGCCGCCACGCTGCTGGGCGTGCCCATCGCACACAAAGACATTTTCGTCACCACCGATTTCGACAGCACCGCCGCATCGAAGATGCTGGCCGGCTACCGCTCGCCGTTTGATGCCACCGTGGTGGCCAAGCTCAAGGCCGCCGGCGCGGTAACGCTGGGCAAGCTCAACTGCGATGAGTTCGCCATGGGCTCGGCCAACGAAAACTCGGCCTATAAAAAGGTGCTCAACCCGTGGAACGCCACGCGCATCCCTGGCGGCTCGTCGGGCGGCTCAGCGGCTGCCGTGGCTGCGCGGCTCGTGGGCGGCGCCACCGGCACCAACACCGGCGGCTCGATCCGCCAGCCCGCCGCGCTCACCGGCATCACCGGCATC
>CAZUCW010000150.1:1248-1626 GCA_964618825.1 uncultured Aquabacterium sp. | reverse complement strand
TGGCCGCGCCAGCCGCTACGGCATGATCGCCTTTGCATCGAGCCTCGATCAAGCGGGCCCGATGGCGCGCACGGCTGAAGATTGCGCGCTGTTGCTCTCAAGCATGAGTGGATTCGATGAGCGCGACGCCACCAGCGCGCGCCGCAACAGCGAAGATTTCGCCGCCGCCCTCAACAGCCCGCGTGCCGGCGCCTCGGCCAACAAGCCGCTGCAAGGCCTGCGCATCGGCCTGCCGAAAGAATTCTTCGGCGAAGGCCTGAGTGTCGACGTCGGCCAGGCCGTGCGCGCTGCGCTCACCGAGTACGAAAAACTCGGCGCCACGCTGGTGGATGTGAGCCTGCCGCGCACCGAGCTGTCGATCCCCGTGTACTACATCAT
>CAZUCW010000150.1:0-1238 GCA_964618825.1 uncultured Aquabacterium sp. | reverse complement strand
ACATCATCGCGCCCGCCGAGGCCTCATCCAACCTGAGCCGGTTTGATGGCGTGAAGTTCGGCCACCGCGCCGCGCAGTTCAAAGACCTCAACGACATGTATGCCAAGACGCGCGCCGAAGGCTTTGGCCCCGAGGTGAAGCGGCGCATCATGATCGGGGCCTATGTGCTCAGCCATGGCTACTACGACGCCTACTACCTGCAGGCGCAAAAGCTGCGCCGCATGATTGCCGACGACTTCCAGGCCGCGTTCAAGCAGTGCGACGTGATCGCCGGCCCCGTAACGCCAACGGTGGCGCGCACGATGGGCAGCGCGGTCGATCCGCTGGCCGATTACCTTGCCGACATCTTCACCCTGCCCGCCAGCCTGGCCGGCCTGCCCGGCATGAGCGTGCCCGCGGGCTTTGGCGAAGCCGGCCTGCCCGTGGGCCTGCAACTCATCGGCAACTATTGGCAAGAGGCCACCTTGCTGCACACGGCGCATGCCTTCCAGCAAGCCACCGATTGGCATGCCCGCGCGCCCGCTGGCTTTTGATCACGACCGCACCATGAGCACGACACCCCCGACCCCCCAATTGATTCGCGGCTACGAGGTCGTCATCGGCATCGAAACGCACGCGCAGCTTTCGACCCAATCGAAGATTTTTTCGGGTGCATCCACCCGTTTTGGCGCCGCACCCAACACGCAAGCCTGCGCGGTGGATCTGGCCCTGCCCGGCACGCTGCCAGTGATGAACGTGGGCGCCGTCGAGCGCGCCATCACTTTCGGCCTTGCGGTGGGCGCCAAGGTGGCACCGCGCTCGATCTTTGCGCGCAAAAACTATTTCTACCCCGATCTGCCCAAGGGCTACCAGATCAGCCAATACGAGATCCCCGTGGTGCAGGGCGGCACGGTGAGCTTTTTTGTGGGCGACAAAGAACACACGGTGCGCCTCGTGCGCGCCCACCTCGAAGAAGACGCGGGCAAATCGCTGCACGAAGACTTTCACGGCCAATCGGGCATCGACCTCAACCGCGCCGGCACGCCGCTGCTCGAGATCGTCACCGAGCCCGACATGCGCTCCAGCAAAGAAGCCGCCGAATACGCCAAGGCCCTGCACGCGCTGGTGGTGTGGCTGGGCATTTGCGACGGCAACATGCAGGAGGGCTCCTTTCGCTGCGATGCGAACGTGTCGGTGCGCAAGCCCGGCGCGCCGCTGGGCACGCGCCGTGAAATCAAAAATCTCAACAGCTTCAAGTT
>CAZUCW010000149.1:0-3278 GCA_964618825.1 uncultured Aquabacterium sp. | reverse complement strand
GCCCTGCTTGTTGCGGCTGCCTTCTTCGCCGATCTTAAAGATGCTCGCCTCGGCCTCATCGAGAATCTGCGACACCGAGCGCCCCTCAGGATTGAACGCATTGGTGGCGATTTCGTCACTGGCCGACACCAGTTTGCGCAGCACCGCACGCTCGCGCACGATTTCGGCGTAACGCCGGATGTTGGCCGCGCTGGGCACGCTTTGCGCCAGCGCGTTCAGATAGGGCAGGCCGCCGGCCTCATCTGCTTTACCGAGGTTTTGCAGGTGCTCAAACACCGTGATCACATCGGCTGGCTTGCTCGCGTTGATCAGGCCAGAAATCGACGTAAAGATGAGCCGGTGCTCATGCCGATAGAAATCGCTCTCGACGAGCAGATCACTGGCCCGATCCCAGGCGCTGTTGTCGAGCAGCAGCCCGCCCAACACGCTCTGCTCGCCCTCAATCGAGTGCGGCGGCACCCGCAAGCGGGCAATGTCGTCGGCTCCGGGGGCAGACGATGAAAGTGGAGATGAAAACAGCGCAGCCATCAGAGAATCATAGAGGCGAGCACTTCAGCCCGTTGTGGACAAAGCTGTGGGCATCGCGTGAAAAAACTGGGTAAATGTGTGGACAAAACATCCGCCCCAAACCGTTGTGCTCAAAACTGCCGGGCCAAAAACAACAAAGCCGACCCGCAGGCCGGCTTTGGGGTGAGGCGCCGACAAAGCGCCTCTGGGGCTCGATCCCGAATCGCTTGTCGCGATCAGTCGGTTTCGCCCACCACGGTAACGGTCACATCGACAACCACATCGGTGTGCAACGCCAGCGACACGGCATGTTCGCCGGTTGTCTTGAGCGGGCCCACGGGCAGGCGCACCTGCTGCTTGGCCACATCGAAGCCTGCAGCCTTGAGTGCCTCGGCAATATCGAAGTTGGTTACCGAGCCGAACAGGCGGCCGTCAACGCCGGCTTTCTGCGAGATCGACACGTTTTTACCGCTGAGCTTTTCGCCCAAAGCCTGTGCTGCAGCCAGCTTCTCAGCCTGAACCTTTTCGAGCTCAGCGCGGCGAGCTTCAAACTCGGCGATGGCCTTCTCGGTGGCGCGGCGGGCTTGGCCCGTGGGGATCAGAAAGTTACGGGCATAGCCGTCTTTGACCTTGACGACATCGCCCAGGTTGCCCAGGTTGGCAATTTTTTCGAGGAGGATGATTTGCATGATGTCGACTCCTTAGGCCTTGTGCTGATCGCTGTACGGCAGCATGGCCAAGAAGCGAGCGCGCTTGATGGCAGTGGACAGCTGACGCTGATAGATGGCGCGGGTGCCGGTCAGGCGGGCCGGAATGATCTTGCCGTTTTCGGCAATGAAATCGCGCAGCGTGTCGATATCTTTGTAATCAATTTCTTCAACGCCAGCGACGGTGAAGCGGCAGAAACGCTTGCGGCGAAACAGCAGCGATTGCGTGTTGCGCTTGGTTTTGCGGTCTTTCGAAAACTTGCCGTTTTTAGAACGGGGAGCAGGCATGTTGACCTCTCAATGAATCGTTGGTTGGGCTCGTTGGCTGGGCTCAGGGCGTTGCCGTGGGCGCTGCAGGCGCGGAGCGTTCAAACTCGGTGATGTGAAACAAAGTGCCCTTGCCATTGCGCTGGGCGCTGAGAAAGCCTGCGAAACCCGCTGCGTCTCCGATGGCCAGCTTGGCCAGTTGATCGGCGATGAGGCCGATACCGATGGCGCGTAGCTCTAGAGACACTTTACGAATCTGGCCGTTTTCGGTGATCTCGGACTGATGTTGCAGTGTGAGATCAACGGCTGGCAGACCCGCCGGGGTGTATCGCGTTGCTTTTCGCTCGACGATCTGCGCGGAGAGAACCAATCGGTTCATCGGCGCGGGGGGATCGTTGAGTTGCTCAGCAGCGAATGGCGCAAGCCACTCGCCTTAGGCCGTTGCTTCTTGCTGGGCCTTGCGGGCTTCTTCGCGCTCAACGGCCTTCAGGATGATCGACGGGCCGGTTTCGGCTTTCGATTTTTGCACCGTCAGGTGACGCAGCACGGCGTCGTTGAAGCGGAACCCCGTTTCAAGTTCGGCGAGCGTTTCTTTTGAGCACTCGATGTTCAGCAGCAGGTAGTGAGCCTTGGCAAGTTTGTTGATCAGGTAGGCCAGTTGGCGGCGGCCCCAATCTTCCACGCGGTGCACCTGACCACCGCCGGCGGTGATCATGCCCTTGTAACGCTCCAGCATGGCCGGAACCTGCTCGCTTTGATCCGGATGGATCAACAAAATGATTTCGTAGTGACGCATGGATGGCTCCTTGTGGATTCCAGGGTTGGAAGCTGCCGTGAAGCGTCGGACTCAACAGCAGCAAGGCTGGCTGCGCTGCCCTAAAGGGCAGGCACAGCCGACGAAAAGCCGGTGATTCTAGCACGCCGACTGCTTGTGGCGGCGGTACTCCCCGGGCGGGCAGATCAACGTTTGGCGAGGCGCTGCCAGGTGTCGACCACCGTATCGGGGTTGAGTGAGATCGACACGATTCCCTCGCTGGCCAGCCAATCGGCAAAGTCGGGGTGATCGCTCGGGCCCTGGCCGCAGATGCCGATGTATTTGCCGGTGGCGCGGCAGGCTGCGATGGCGCGCGAAATCAGCGCTTTGACAGCCGGATCTCGCTCGTCGAAATCCTGGGCCAGCACTTCGAGCCCAGAATCACGGTCGAGCCCCAGCGTGAGCTGGGTGAGGTCGTTTGATCCAATCGACATGCCATCAAAGTATTCAAGGAACTGTTCGGCCAGGATGGCATTGCTCGGGATCTCGCACATCATGATGACGCGCAGGCCGTTGTCACCACGCTTGAGGCCGTGCTCGGCCAGCATGTTGGTTACGCGTTTGGCTTGGCCCAGGGTGCGCACGAACGGCACCATGATTTCGACGTTGGACAGGCCCATATCGTGGCGCACGCGCTTGAGGGCTTGGCATTCCATTTCGAAGGCTTCGCCGAATTCGGCGCTGATATAGCGCGAGGCGCCGCGAAATCCCAGCATCGGGTTTTCTTCTTCGGGTTCGTAGCGTGAGCCGCCGATGAGTTTGCGGTATTCGTTTGATTTGAAATCAGACAGGCGCACGATCACGGGTTTGGGCCAGAACGCTGCGCCGATGGTGGCAATGCCTTCGGCGAGTTTGTCGACGTAGAAGGCGCGCGGCGAGGCGTGCCCGCGCGCTACCGATTCGACAGCTTTTTTTAGATCGGCATCGACGTTTGGATAATCAAGGATTGCCTTGGGGTGAACGCCGATGTTGTTGTTGATGAT
>CAZUCW010000148.1:0-3331 GCA_964618825.1 uncultured Aquabacterium sp. | reverse complement strand
GATCGAACCAGCAACCCCTGCCTTCGGAGGGCAGTACTCTATCCATTGAGCTACGGGCGCAGCGTGAGGCGGCGATTCTAGCAGCGCGATGCCGGTGAGCATGGCGCGCGGGCGGCGCTTCTATAATGCGCCGCTTGCGAATTCGCAGCCTAACGAGGGTTGCGTTGCTAAAAAACCGATGTGGATGGCTTGAAGCGCGTGCGTGTGGTGATTGCGCAAGCCGTTGCACAAACAGAAGCAGAGGATATCGATGAGTCAATCTCAAACGGATCATGGCCGGGGCGCGGTACAGACGATGACGCAGCTTTCTGTGGCGCTGGCTTTGACGCTGGTGGTTTTGGGGGCTGCTTTTGTTGTGCCGGGTATGTTTGGCCTGGGTTTTTCGGTGGCAAGCAACACCGATAACAGCGAAGAAGCCATCGCTGCCCGAATCCAGCCGATTGGTGCGGTGAAGATGATGGTGGTGAGCGCTGCAGCAGCGGCCCGTTCGGGCGAAGAGGTGTTCAAGGCGCGTTGTGCTGGGTGCCATGAGGCAGGGGCGATGGGTTCGCCCAAATTTGGCGATGCTGCAGCGTGGGGGCCGCGTGTGGCTCAGGGTTTTGAGGCCATGCTCAACTCGGCGCTTAAGGGCAAAAACGCTATGCCAGCGCAAGGGGGTGGCGATTTGAGTGAGATCGAAATCGCTCGCGGCGTGGTGTATATGGCCAATGCGGGTGGGGCTAAATTTGCTGAGCCCAAGGCGCCCGAGGGCGCCGCATCGCAAGCACCGTAGCAGTGTCCCTGCTGCGAGGTGTGAGCTCTAAAAAGCCGGCCCTAACGGGGTTGGCTTTTTTTGTGCGCAATGTTTATGCGCAAGGGCGCAGCACGTAGCCAAAACGGGCAGGCAGGTGGCTGAAGGCTGTTTCTTGGGGCATCCACAGCCCAGCCTCGACAGCGTCGGCGGCAACATCCATATCGAGCGAGCGAACGATGCCAAAGCCGATGTTGGTGTCGAGATACAGCCGGCCATGCTCATCGAGCCAGCTGCTGCGCACGGATTGCGCCATCTGCTCGGTATGGGTGCAAACAGCAAACCCGCCATGGCCAGTGCGCTCGACACCCCACACCAGCGGTGCAGCTTCGAGCTCGACGTATACCCGCTGTGGGCCGTTTTGAAAAAACCAAGCCCCACGCTCATCGTGAGCGTAGTTGCGGTGGATAAAGGCCTTGAGCTTGTCGTGCGTGATGCGGCTGCCTTTGACCGCAGGAAACGGCCCCGCCGCTTGCGTGCGGTCGTCGCGCATATACCAATCGCCCCGCGCATCGAGCGCAAGCCAGCCGTAGCAGTCGGGCACGTTGGGCCATTTTTTGAGCGCGGCTTTGACGATGTCGTCCATGGCGTGGTGATGCGGTGTTGAAAAGCAGCGTGGGGGCTCAGTGCAGCCGGATGGTCGAATCGGTGAACTCTGGGGGGTGGCCCTCATCGTGTGCCGGGCTGGCGTGGTGCACGGCCATGCGCCAGCCCTGGGGGGTGCGCACATAAACATTGGTGGCCACCACATAAGATGTTTGCGGGCCAGATCGGGTGAGGGCGCGCACGCGCTCAACCACATGGTGGATGGCCAAGCCGGGCGAGAGGTGGCGCCGAACGGCTTCGGGCTGGATATCGATGCTGCCGTGTGTGAAGACCGATTCGAACGCGGCGCACACGGCTTGCGGGCCGATCACGCGTGGGCCGCCGGGCAGGATGCAGGCGATCTCATCGTCGTCGGCCCACACGGCCATCAGGCGTTCGATGTCGCCTTGCTGCATAGCCTCATAAAACTGCGCCTCGATTTCGTCGGGGGATTCGGGCGGCAGAATCGGCGCGGCCTTGCGGATCGCCATGGTGCGCTCCCTCGGTGTGCGGCTACTTGAACACCACGGTCTTGTGACCGTTCATGAGCACGCGGTGTTCAACGTGCCATTTCACGGCCCGTGCCAGCACCACGCACTCGACATCGCGCCCGACGGCGGTGAAGTCTTCTGGGCTGAGGCTGTGGTCGACGCGGGCGACATCCTGCTCAATGATCGGCCCTTCATCGAGATCAGCCGTAACGTAATGCGCTGTTGCGCCAATGAGCTTCACGCCGCGATCATGCGCCTGATAGTAGGGTTTGGCGCCCTTGAAGCTGGGCAGAAAACTGTGGTGGATATTGATGGCCCGCCCGCGTAAAAACTGGCAAAACTCGGGGCTGAGGATCTGCATGTAGCGGGCGAGCACCACCAAATCGATATCGAGATCGCTGATGAGTTTTTCGACCTGAAGCTCTTGTTCGCGCTTGGCCTCGAAGCTCGCGCCCGTGGGCAGCGGCAGGTGATGGAAGTCGATGCCGTAGCTGGCAGCCAGCTCGGCAAAGTCGGGGTGATTTGACACGATGGCCGGTAGATCAACGCCCAGCTGTCCGCTGCGCCAGCGAAACAGCAAATCGTTGAGGCAGTGGCCGTATTTGCTCACCATGATCAGCACGCGGGGCTTGCGGGCCTGGGCGTGCAGCTGCAGCGCCATGCCGAATTGCTCGCGCACATGAGCAAAAAGCTTGTCGAGCGTAGCGGCGTCAGCCAGGTGTACGGGGGCCTCGAAGTGCACGCGCATGAAAAAAAGCCCCGTGCCATCGGGGCTTTGAACATCGCCGAACTGTTGCGAATCGAGGATGTTGCATCCAGCCTGATACAGCAGACCCGAAACGGCATGCACGATGCCCTTGGTGTCTCGGCACGAGAGGGTGAGGATGAATTCGCGCGAGGCCGTCATGAGAATGCGCCGGTGGCGTGTTGGGTGTCAGTGGCTGTGTGCGTGCTCGCCGGCTTTGAGCTTGTAGACCGTGCCGCAATAAGGGCACTTGCCTTCGCCCGTGTGGGCCACGTCGATGAACACACGCGGATGGCCGCTCCATTGGGCCATCTTGGGGTTGGGGCAAAACACCACGCCGTGGCCCTGGAGATCGGCGGCGCCAATTTCGATGGTTTGCGGTGCTGTTTTGGAGCTGCTCATGGCAAGAGTCCTTGGTGATGGGTAGCTTGCGGGCGGTGTGCGTCAGCCGTGTTCAAACGGCCGTGAGCCATTCGGCGTATTTCGGGTTGCGACCGCTCACGATGTCAAAGAACGCGGTTTGGATTTTTTCGGTGATCGGGCCACGCGAGCCAATGCCGATTTGCACGCGATCGAGTTCGCGGATCGGGGTGACTTCGGCGGCGGTGCCGGTAAAGAAGGCTTCGTCGGCGATATAGATTTCATCGCGTGTGATGCGCTTTTCGACGATCTTGAGGCCCAGATCGGCAGCGATGGCAAACACGGTGTTGCGCGTGATGC
>CAZUCW010000147.1:0-3453 GCA_964618825.1 uncultured Aquabacterium sp. | reverse complement strand
GATCATGGCGAAACTGTCGTGGCTGCCAAAAATCGATGAGCCTGGCAAACAGGTAACGGTTTGCTTGCCCGCATTGATCATGTCGGCATCGACCTCGGATTCATCAGGAAACGGGCCGATGCCCAGCATGCCGTTTTCGCTTTGCAGCCACACCTCGATGTCTGAGCGCACATGGTTGGCCACCAGCGTCGGCAGGCCAATGCCCAGGTTGACGTAAAAGCCATCTTGCAACTCTTGCGCGGCACGCGCCGCCATTTCGTCGTGGGTCCAGGCCATGTTCAAACTCCCTTGGGATTTTGCTGAGTGGTGCGCTTTTCAATGCGCTTCTCGGGCGTCGGGTTGTGCACGATGCGGTGCACATAGATGCCCGGCAGGTGGATCTCATCGGGATCAAAAGTGCCCGTTTCGACGATCTGCTCCACTTCGACAATCGTGAGCCGGCCGGCCATCGCAGCAGCCGGATTGAAGTTGCGCGCCGTGCGGCGAAACTTGAGATTGCCCGATTTGTCGGCCACATGCGCCTTGATCAGCGACACCTCGGGGCACAACGCCCGCTCCATCACGTAGATCTCGCCGTCGAACTCTCGCGTTTCTTTACCTTCGGCCACGATGGTGCCCACGCCAGTTTTGGTAAAGAAAGCCGGGATGCCCGCGCCGCCTGCGCGCAGTTTCTCGGCCAGCGTGCCTTGCGGCGTGAACTCAAGCTCGAGTTCGCCGGCCAGATATTGCCGCTCGAACTCTTTGTTTTCGCCCACGTAGCTCGAAATCATCTTTTTGATCTGCCGTGTATTGAGCAGCTTGCCCAGCCCGAAGCCATCGACGCCAGCGTTGTTCGACACCACCGTGAGCCCCTTGACGCCACTGGCCTGCAGCGCATCGATCAGCGCCTCGGGGATACCGCACAGACCGAATCCGCCCACGGCCATCAGCATGCCGTCGCTAACCACGCCCTGGAGCGCGGCGGCGGCACTCGGGTAAATCTTGTTCATGAAAGCTGCTCCTTGCGACACGCGTCGCGCATGAATGGCAAACGAACGCTGCCGCAGTGCAGGCGGCATCCGGCGGCAAGCGTACACCGCCACCCGCCCAGCGAAAAGGCATTGTTGCGGCGCGACAAAGCTCGATTTCCCGCATACAGCGCAGCGGCTTCAGTGCAGGCCGCGAACCCCCTCGCGCAGCGCTGCACACTGCTGCCGCAAGTGCGCGCGCGCTGCAGCCCGCCTCAACCCTCGATGGCGGTGCGCACAGCCTGAGGCAGCGGCACTGAGCGGCCCTGTGCCATATCGACCCACACCAACGTTGCGCCGCCCGCAGCGTAGATCACGCCGGGATCATCGGTGCGCCCGATGGTGGCAAACGTGTCGACACTGCTGCGCCCTGGAGCGCCCGCATACAGGCAGATGTGCAACTCGCCCGGAAACACCAGCTCTTTGTAAAAGTTGCAGAACGTGTTGGCAATCACCGCCCCTTCGCCCTGCGCATCGAGCGGGTTGCCCATGCTGGTGAGCCAGCGCACGCGGGCATCTTCCATGTAGCGAAAGTACACCGTGTTGTTCACATGCCCGAGCGCGTCCATATCGCCCCAGGCAATCTCACGTTTGAGCTCAAGCAGCAGCGTCTTTTCTGCCGGAATATCGATGCGCATCGTGCTGTCCTGCCCGCTCTCAAACACCGAAACCATCGTCGGCAGAAATCACCGCCCCATTAACGAAATGGCTTTCGTTGGAACACAGCATCACCAGCAATGCATCAAGATCTCGCGGCTGGCCGATGCGTTTGCGCGGCAACATCTCAATGAGTTTTTGGCCCTGTTCGGTCTTCCAGTGGTGGTGGTTGATCTCGGTGTCGATATAACCCGGGCAAATGGCGTTGACGTTGATGCCGTAGCGCCCCCACTCCAGCGCCATCGCGCGCGTCATGTGGATCACGGCGGCCTTGCTCATGCAATACACGCCGATCTGGCTGAGCACGCGCAGCCCGGCCATCGATGCGATGTTGACGATGCGTCCGCCGGTGTAGGTGCCGGGCGCCGCACCGCGAGCCCGCGCCAGCATGCGCTTGCCCACCTCTTGCGCCACAAAAAATGCGCCACGGGTGTTGGTGTCGAACACGTAATCAAAATCCTCGGGCGACACATCCACCAGCTTTTGCGAAGTGCTCACACCCGAGTTATTGATGAGGATATCGATGGCGCCAACCTCGGTTTCGGCGTGAGCCACGGCAGCGCGGATGCTGGCCGGATCGGTTACGTCGAGCCCCACCACGTGGGCGTCTCCCCCTTCGGCTTCGATCTCGGCACGCAAGGTTTTGAGCAACTCAACGCGTCGGCTTGCCAGCACCACGGCTGCGCCGGCTTGCGCCAGCGTTTTGGCAAATTGCTGCCCCAGGCCACTGGATGCGCCCGTTACCAGGGCCACGCGGCCCGAAAGGTCGATGCTGTAAGCCATGTTCGTGCGAGCTCCTGTTGTGTGTATGTGCGATGAACGTGTGTGCCGCCAAGATAGCACGCACATCGGCGCGCCAATCCTTCGAATTGCAGGCCCGCACGCCGTTCGACAAGCGTTCGTCGAGCGCTCCGCCCACCAGCTGGCCGGCGCCTCAAGACACGCATAAAATCGCGCGTTTGCGCAAAGCGTGCCTGATCCTCGCCGCACATCATTCTTCTTTTAAGCACACCCGAAGGAACATTCAGCATGACGCCTCAGGAAATCCTTGAGCAGTTCGGCCCCCGTGAGTCGATGGAATACGACGTGGTGATCGTCGGCGCCGGCCCTGCAGGCCTGTCTGCCGCGATCCGGCTCAAGCAACTCGCCGAGAAGGCCGGCAAAGAGATTTCGGTGGTTGTGCTCGAAAAAGGCTCTGAGCCCGGCGCCCACATTTTGAGCGGTGCGGTGATGGATCCTCAAGCGATGAACGAGCTCTTTCCAAACTGGAAAGAACTCGGCGCTCCGCTGAATCAGCCCGTAACCGCCGATGAAGTCCTGGTGCTCACCGAAACGGGCGCCATCGCCACGCCCCAGGCGCTGATCCCCAACAACTTTCACAACGAAGGCAATTACGTCATCAGCCTGGGCAGCGTGGTGCGCTGGCTCGCGCAGCAGGCCGAGGCGCTGGGCGTCGAGATCTTCCCGGGCTTTGCGGCAGCCGAGGTGCTCTACAACGCCGATGGATCAGTTAAAGGGGTGGCCACGGGCAACATGGGTGTCGACAAATCAGGCGAGCCCACCGACAACTTCCAGCTCGGCATGGAACTGCTGGGCAAGTACACCGTGTTTGCCGAAGGCGCACGCGGCCACCTGGGCAAGCAGCTGATCGCCAAGTACCACCTGGACGAAGGCCGTGACCCGCAAAGCTTCGGCATCGGCATCAAGGAACTGTGGGAAATCGACCCCAAGCGCCACCAGCCCGGCTTTGTGATGCACACCGCCGGCTGGCCCATGGAGAACGACACCT
>CAZUCW010000146.1:2676-3502 GCA_964618825.1 uncultured Aquabacterium sp. | reverse complement strand
TGTCGGATTCGAACTGACGACCTACCGCTTACAAGGCGGGTGCTCTACCAACTGAGCTAAGCCGGCGTATGGTGTGGCGTTTGCGAACTCGATCAACGAGGCGCTCGCACGTTGGCGCGAGCGTCGCAAAGCTGCGGCATTCTAAAGCCACTCACGCATGCTGTTGAGCATATGAGTGGCACGTAGTTGTTTATTTGATGCGTTTGAGCGAAGGCCGTCCGCCGCCCGAGGGCGGTTCAGGGGGCGGCGCATCGCCTTCGCTGCCCGCTTCATCGGGCACGGTGCTGGCCAGACGCAAGCCGTGGGCGGCCGATGCGTCTGCACCCGCAGCACCATCATCGCTGTCATCGTGAGATTCGTCGTTGTCGGCGCTCCCAGCCTCGGTAGGCACTGGAAACGCCATTCCCTGGCCGTTCTCGCGTGCGTAAATCGCGATCACATGATCAATGGGCACCACGATATCGCGCGCCACGCCGCCAAAGCGAGCGCGGAACTCAATGGTGTCATTGCCCAGGCTCAGCCCACTTGTGGCTTCGAAACTCACGTTGAGCACGATCTCGTTGTTCTTGACGTACTCAAGCGGCACCCGCACATCCTCGTCGACGTACACCGCCAAATAAGGCGTGAAGCCGTTGTCCGTACACCAATCGTGCAAGGCACGAATCAGGTAGGGCCGGGTTGAAGTGCCCTGTGCGTCGGGATCCACGGGTGCATTCATCTCTGAGCAGTGTTGAACAGCGAAGACGACGCGCTCACTTGCGCATCACTTTTTCGGACGGCGTCAGCGCCTCGATGTAAGCCGGACGCGAGAAGATGCGCTCGGCGT
>CAZUCW010000146.1:0-2666 GCA_964618825.1 uncultured Aquabacterium sp. | reverse complement strand
GGCAGCGCATTTTTTGACAGATCAATGCCGTAGTAATCAAGGCGCCACAACAGTGGAGCGATGGCCACGTCGAGCATCGAAAAATCGTCGCCCAGCATGTATTTGTTTTTCAAGAAAATCGGGGCCAGCTGGGTGAGCCGATCACGAATCTGCGCACGCGCCTTTTCGAGTTGCTTGTCGGTGGCTTTGATGCCGCGGCCTTCAAGCAGATTGACGTGAGCGAACAGCTCTTTTTCGAAGTTCAGCAAAAACAGTCGCACGCGGGCGCGCGCCACCGGGTCGCCGGGCATCAGCTGCGGATGCGGAAAACGCTCGTCGATGTACTCGTTGATGATGTGCGATTCGTACAGGATCAGATCACGCTCAACGAGGATGGGCACCTCGTTATACGGATTCATCAATGCGATGTCTTCGGGTTTGGCGTAGATGTCGACATCGCGGATCTCGAAATCCATGCCCTTTTCGAACAGCACAAAACGACAGCGATGCGAATAAGGGCAGGTGGTTCCGGAATAAAGCACCATCATGGTGTGGAGCTCCTCAGTGAGTTCGCTGGTGGCCAGCGTTAGTTTGGATCTATAAAAAACAGAAACGGAGTGGCTCGAATCGGGCCACTCCGGTCAGACCATGCGCGGTGAAGCGCGCTGGTGTCGGCTTGACGTTACTTGATGTCCTTCCAGTATGCAGCATTCAGGCGCCATGCGATGGCAGTGAACACCACCAAGAACAACATCACACCGATACCAATGCGCACACGGTCGTGTTGCATGGGCTCGGCCATCCACTGCATGTAAGCCACCAGATCAGCAACGGTGTCGTTGAACTGTGCCTCGTTCATTGAGCCCGCCGACAGTTGTTCGAACCCGGCGAATTCGTGGATTTTTTTGCTGGCGTCATGAGGGTCAGCCTTTTCGACGAACTTGGCTGCACGCTCGCCCTGCAGATCCCACAGCACATGCGGCATGCCCACGTTAGGGAACGCCAGATTGTTCCAGCCTGTGGGGCGGGTGTCATCGCGGTAGAAGGTGCGCAAGTAGGTGTAGAGGTAATCCGCACCCGTGCCGTTGGCGCCTGCTCGTGAACGCGCCACCAGCGTCAGATCGGGCGGCACGGAGCCAAACCACTCTTTGGCTTGTTTGGCGTCGAGCGAAACCTTCATGGTCTCGCCGATTTTGTCCGTGGCAAACAGCAGGTTTTGCTTGATCTGCGCGTCGCTCAGGCCGATATCGCGCAGCCGGGTGTAGCGCATGTAAGCCGCCTGGTGGCAATTGAGGCAATAGTTGACGAACAGTTTGGCGCCGTTTTGCAGCGAAGCAACGTTGGTGGCTTTTTCGGCCGGGAATTTATCCCAGGGATGTCCGCCGCCGCTGGCCTGTGCCGCATTGAAGCCAACCATGGCTGTCAGCACGAAAGCAAGAATCTTTTTCATCATGATGTGCTCCTGCAGGATCAATGGGCAGAGAACGTGACCCGCTCGGGTACGGGCTTGAACTGGCCCAACTGACTCCACCAGGGCATCAGCAGGAAGAAGCCGAAATACACGAGCGTGCCGATCTGCGAGACCAACTCACCCACGGGCGAGGGGGGTTGGATGCCCAGATAACCCAACACAACGAAGAACACCACAAAGATGGCATACAGCGCTTTGTGCCAGCCCGGACGATAGCGGATCGACTTAACAGGGCTGTGGTCGAGCCAGGGCAAGAAGAAAAGGATGACGACAGCGCCGCCCATCACAACCACGCCCCAGAACTTCGCGTCGAATCCACCCAGAAGACCAATCTTGGCCAGTGCGCCCAGCCCCACTGCAGTGAGCGCGCTCTTGAGTCCGCCAAGCAGCACGATGGAAACGAAACAGCCGATCAATGTGGCCATCTTGCCCTTGCCCGATACTTTGCCGCTAAACAGTGCAAACAGCGCGCCGCAGGCAGCCAGCAGCGAGAAGATCACGGTCATGCGATCTGTTGTGGCGCGCAGCATCGAGTAGTAGGGCGTGAAATACCACACCGGTGCAATGTGCGAAGGTGTTTGCAGCGGATCGGCTGGAATGAAGTTGTTGGCTTCAAGGAAGTAGCCGCTGCCTTCAGGTGCGAAAAACACCACTGCCGAGAAGGCCATCAAAAAGAAGCCCACGCCAACGATGTCGTGCACCGAGTAGTAGGGGTGGAAGGGAATGCCGTCGAGTGGGATGCCATTGGCATCTTTTTTGGCCTTGATTTCGATGCCGTCGGGGTTGTTTGAGCCCACTTCATGCAACGCGATGATGTGTGCCACTACCAGACCCAGCAGCACCAGTGGCACAGCGATCACGTGGAAGCTGAAGAAGCGGTTGAGCGTGGCATCGCCCACCACGTAATCACCACGGATCAGGATGGCCAGATCGGGGCCAACGAAGGGGATGGCCGAGAACAGGTTGATGATCACCTGGGCTCCCCAATATGACATTTGGCCCCAGGGCAGCAGATAGCCCATGAAAGCCTCGGCCATCAGGCACAAGAAGATCATGCAGCCGAAGATCCAGACCAGCTCGCGCGGTTTGCGATACGAGCCGTACATCATGCCGCGGAACATGTGCATGTAGACGACGACGAAGAAAGCGGATGCTCCCGTGGAGTGCATGTAGCGGATGATCCAGCCACCAGGAACGTCGCGCATGATGTACTCGA
>CAZUCW010000145.1:0-3588 GCA_964618825.1 uncultured Aquabacterium sp. | reverse complement strand
AGCTCCAGCGCCATCCACCTGCAAGCCGCCCAGCGCATCACCCTCTGCGCCGGACTCTGCCAGATCTCCCTCGATGGCCCCAACATCTCCTTCTCTTGCCCAGGCACCTTCACCCTCAACGCCGCCAGCCACAACTGGGAAGGCTCAGGCAGCGGCGGACAGGCCGTGTTGGCGGCGTTGCCGGTCGACCTCACCCAGGTGGGCGCTCAAGATCTGGTGGTGTTGCATCAATATCACGATGGCGAGGGTTTGCAAGGCGCTCGCTTTGAGGCTCGGCTGGCCGATGGCAGCACGCGCCGCGGCACCACCAATGCGTCAGGCCTGATCCAGCTCGCCAATGTGCCCGCCGGGCCCGTGCAGATTCGGTTTGAGGCCGATGCGCGGGATTGGGCTTGCCTGATGCCGCAAAGCAATTCGATGGCCATCGGCCCGACCCTCGGGGATGCCGACATCGACGCACTGATCGACAACATCTTCGGGAGCCACGCATGAGCGCGCAAGAAGCCAAACGTATCGCCCTTGACGCCATGGATTGGCTGTGGGGCACGGCACAAGGTGCGTTTAACGAAAAGATGAATGTCAGCCAGATCGTGACGGATGCCGTGATCGGCATGATTCCGCTGGTAGGCGACGCCACAGCGGCTCGCGATTTGATCGCCATCAGCGTGGGCATGGCCGACGACGAGCGCAAACGTCAGGACAAGATGCAGTGGCTACTGCTTGTGATCTTTGTGTTCGCACTGATCCCCGTTCTTGGGGGAGGGATCAAAGGCGTGGGGCGCCTAGCGCTCAAAGCAACGCAAGAAGTTGCTCATAACGCCAAAGTGCTTGAAGACGTGATTGCCTTTCTCAACCGCGTTGGCCATGGCAATGCGGTCAAGTGGTTCAAAGGGCTTGATGTGACCCAATATCAAGCCGAGGTGATTGCTCGGTTCAACGCTTTGATGGATACGCTCATCAAGGTGGCCGACCGCGTGCCCCTCAAACTCGCGCCCGTGCTCTCTCAGAGCATGCTCGCCCGCTTGAGTAAGCTGCGCAGCGGCTTTGATGCCGTCAAGCAAACCGGCGCCAAGATGATCCCGCAAGCCATCAAAGAATTGCACGCACGGCTGCTGCGCCTGCAGCAGCTCGTCTACCGCGGCGAATGGCACACCGTCACCACCGGCACTAAAAACATCACTCGCGAAACCGAGGGCCGCCTGATCGAAGAAAGCAGCATCGCCGCTGAACGCTCAGCTCATGGTGGATGGAAACAAAACAGAGCCAAAGCAGGACGTGATGCAACAGAAGCCGACAAAGTAGCTATCGCCAAGGTCTACCACCCCAAAGACGGCTACCCCAATCTTCTGACCAACCCCGGCCCTACCGCGTTCGAAAAAGAGGCCTACACCAAGATCGCCGCGTTCTCTGGCCCGATCAAAGCAAGCACGGTGCAGGGCGGTGAGTACATCTTGCGCATTCACATCCCGGGCGGGGCTGTCAGCCCGTGGTGGGTTCGCCTACCTCACGGTGCCAACGAAGCCAACTGGCGCACTTTCATGCAAAACGGTAAACAGTGGCGCGAACTATTGGCCGTGCTCGATGAGTTCAGCCAAAACGGCGCCTTTAGCCTTTGCCGCATCAAACCGGGCCACTCGATCAACGCATGGGAAGGCAAAGCCGCTGAGCAATTCGGCATGGCCAACCCCGGGCAATACTTGCCCGGCGGCATGACGCAGCTCTACCTAGAGGCGTGGTCGAAATCGTTCGGTGAAGCCGCCGAGTGGATCGTGCGCGAGGGCAAAACGGGCTGGACAGACCTTGCCGGCGTGGGTTATGTCGCCGCAAATACAAAGGTCGCCGCAGCAGCCCGCGTGCAACGCCTCGCACAGGATGAAGACCAATCTAAGCAGCCAGCAGCTGCCGGAGCACATTGATGGGTATCGTGCAATCGTTGTTCGGCGGCGCCAAGCCGTCCCTCAAGCCTCAGGGCCCCGCACCTTTTACTCAACCCCCTGAACGCGACCGCCAAGCTCTGTTCTGGTGGCTCAAACGCAATACCTCTTACACCGCTATCGCTCATAACGCCAAGCTGTGGAGCACCTTTGCCGCTGAATTCGAGCAATGGCTGCGATCGCAGCAGGAGCCTCGCGAGCATGACGTCACCTCGCTCAAATACATCTTGGATACGCAAATATCCTATGAGCAAGGCTTGAAGCTATTGAAACAGGGGGATCGCAGCGTTTGGCGTTATCAACTCTCGAAGCTCTATACGAATCTGCTCATTCGTCGCAACGATTGGGAGGCGCCAACACCGGAGTTGAACGCCTCAATGTCAGGCCACCCCCAATGCCTCGTGGAAAGCTATTTCCGTGCGCATGAAGCCGCGATGGCCGTGGGGCATGGCATTAGCTACTTCAACTTAGACAACGATCCCAGCAGCAGCGCCCGCTCATTACTAGCATCGCTGCCATTTGACACAACAACACCAGCACCTCAGTGGTTGGTGAGCTTCAAGTGCGGGCAGCGCGCGCCCAAAGACGGAATTTATGAACAAGTTGACGCCGCCGGGCACATCGTCGGCGGCATGGCGTTCTTCACCAAAGGGCAATCCTCCGAAGAGGATTCCGGCCTTGAGTTCGGGCCCCAGGCCTGGAAAGAAACCCAACAGCGTTCCTCAGATTTTTTCTGGCGCCTTCTCTGGGAAGACACTCGTTACAAAGACGGCTCGATCCCCGAAGAAGAACGGCTGTACCCAACCCCCTCGGATTCACTCCATCCGGTGCTCGCGCCACCACCCCAACGCCTGCGCTGCGAAGCCCCCAACCCCTGCCCGCGCGAAGGCTGGTGGCACACCCCGGCCCAGCCCGGCAGCCGCCGCTTCTTTAAAACCGGCGAGCTGATGCCCGATCTGCGCACCGATTACGGCGCCACGATTTGGGAGTGGGATGCGCAGCAGGGGTGAGGCCTTAACTTCATCACGCACACCAACAGGAAAAAAACATGGATCAAGACAACAGCACGAGCCGCTCCACCACACCCACAAGTCTTGGCGGCAAATCGTGGACCGCTTATGTGCGCGTTGTTTTCGTTGGCGTTGCGCTCATCTTGTTCGCAACGCCACTCGCGTGGTCTGTCTCAATCGCTGCCGGGCTCGTCACTCTGGCCGCTTCGCTGGCATTCGTGGTTTACCACGTTCTTCTGCTGAAGAGCTTTCATCTGTACTTCGACGATATCGGCGTCTGGGTCTATTCGGGCGTTCTCCCCTGGAACAAGGGCACGGCTGGCGTGAAGTGGCGCGATCTTGATGAAGCCGTGTTTTTCCAGTCGATGGGGAGCTGGCTGTTCAAGTCTTACTCGATCCGCATCGGGCACCGTTTCACAAAATCAAGCGAGATCCTCTTGAGCCATTGGGCTCGCGGCCATGAGGCTGTCATGGCCATCAACGGGCAGCATCAAGCGCTGGTGCGGGCCGGCACCTTGAGCTGAGGTACGGGGCCTTTGATCTGCGCGGGGCCGATGGCTTGCCGCAAGACACGCTCACGCTCAGGCCGCATCCCACTTGGCCTCGCTGCGCCTGGATGCCGCCACCTTTGCCGGCGAGGGTGC
>CAZUCW010000144.1:0-3750 GCA_964618825.1 uncultured Aquabacterium sp. | reverse complement strand
CCACTCCGTCGAGCGAGACGACCAGTTTTCCCATTCGAGACCCCTCAGGCAGGCAATTAGGTTTTTAAGCGTTGGTGAATTCAGACAAGCGTGTGCTGTGGCCATCAGAGTGTCAGAGCGACCCGGCGGTGGTGCGCTTGAACGGCCACCACGAACGCGGCGTGGCCGGCACACCCTTGGCACGCGCCAGGAAGACGGCAATATTATCTCTTCCACCCGCTTCGTTGGCAGCGGCGATCAACCCGCGGCCGGCGTCGGTCAGTGCGTCGTGGCTGCGCAGCACGTTTTCGATGTGTTCGTCGGTGAGCATGTCGGACAGGCCGTCAGAGCACATCAAGATGATGTCGCCGGGCAGCAGATCGTGCAGATGGGTTTCGAGCACCACCGAGTCTTCGACGCCCACGGCGCGTGTCACGAGGTTTTTGTTGGCCGACACCGCCGCCTGCTCGGGCGTGATGATGCCGGCATCAAGCTGCTCTTGCAGCAACGAGTGATCGCGCGTGATTTGCTGCAGCCGTCCGCCGCGCAGCCGGTAGCCGCGCGAATCGCCCACGTGGCCCATGAGCAGGCGGTGCGGTCGAAACACCGCCAGCACCAGCGTTGTGCCCATGCCGGCATATTGCGGGTTGGAGTTGGCCGCCTGAAAGATGGCACGGTTGGCGTTGTCGGCGCAGATGTCCATGGCGCGGCGCACGTCGGCGTCTGAGGCGTCGTCGCCGGCTTCGATGAGCCAGCGGCCCAGCTCGCCACTGATGAACTCGCAGGCCATGTTGCTGGCCACTTCGCCGGCGTTGTAGCCGCCCATGCCGTCGGCCAACACGGCCACGCCACTGGGCTCGTCGAGCACGATGGCGTCTTCGTTGTTCGAGCGCATCCGGCCGGTATCGGTTTGGCAGAAAAACTCAAAGTCCATGCGAAGGTGGGCGTGAGCGGAATCAGGGCAGGGGTGAGGGTGGGGTCGACAGGGCGGGATTGTCGCCGCTGTCGGGGTGTTCTTGGCGCCATTTCGTGGCCACTGCTCGCAAATCATGAGCCATCTGGGTGCCGTCGGCGTAGCGGGTTTCGGGGCGTTTTTCGAGCGCCAGCATCACGATGTCGGCCAGTGCAACAGGCAACTCGGGGCGCAGGCTGCGCACATCGGGCGCGGGGTCGTTGGCGATGGCGCGCATGAGCCGGGCCATCGAAGCGTCGGCAAACGGCAGCCGCCCCGTGAGCAGCTGGAACAGGCTCACCCCCAGCGCGTAGAGATCGGCACGACCGTCGATGCGCAATCCGGCCAGTTGCTCGGGCGACATGAACGAGGGTGTGCCCATCACCACACCGGTGCGGGTGCGGGTGGAATCGGCCACGCGGGCAATGCCGAAATCCATGAGTTTGACGCTGCGCCGATCAAGATCGACCATCACGTTGGCAGGCTTGACGTCGCGGTGCAGCACGCCGCGGGTGTGGGCGTAAGCCAGTGCATCGGCCACGCGGGCGAGGGCTTCGAGCACGGTGGGCACAGGCAGCAGATGGCCCGCAACGGTGTGGTGGCTCAGATCGGTGCCCGACAGCAGATCCATGGCGATGTAGGCCAGGCCATCGGCTTCGCCGACTTCGTGGATGTGCACGATGTCGGGGTGCTGCAGCCGCTCGGCCGTTTCGGCCTCGCGCAAGAAGCGCGCGCGTGCATCGGCCAGATCCGGCCCGGTGAATTCGCGGCTGAGTGCCAGCGTTTTGAGCGCCACCGGCGCGGCGAGATGGGGGTCGTGCGCCAGATAAATCGCGCCCATGGCGCCTCGGCCGATTTCGCGCTCGATTAAAAAGCGCCCGATGTGGCTGGGCAGGTGGGCTGAGTTTTCGCCGTTAACGATTTGCGCCACCGGCGGGTGGGTGAGCATGCTTTGCGCCAGCCCACGCACGCGCACGAGGCGGGGCTTGAGATCGCGGTGGTGCGGATCGATATCGGCCATGCGCTCGTAGACGGCACGGGCCTGCTCGAAACGTTTGGCGCCTTCAAATGCGGCGGCCAGGCGGTCAAGGGGCTGCAGCAGGGTGCGGATTTCGGGGTCGCTCAGCGGCACGTGGCGCAGATGCGTCCAAGCGGCGTCAAAGTGGCCTTGTGCCAGCTCGGACAGCCCCTCAACCAGCGGCGAGAGGGCCAATTGCTCGGCGCGGGCGGGCAGCGGACGCGGGCCGGCAGGCATGGCGTCAGGGTCGGGCGCGGGCGTGCCCGGGGCGGGGGGCGAGCCGTCGGGGGTGGACGACACCATCACGGTGTCGGGCCAATCGTCGTGCGCGTTGCGGCCCGGGGCGGTGGGGGGCGGTGCGTGTGGTGTGTGGCGTGTGGGGATGGGGTCGAGGCCGTTGTGTCGATCCAGCCAGTGGCCCATGATGCGGATGGCCAAGCCGCCCAGCAACGCGCCGCCGCTCAGCGCGGCCAGCCACAGCCAGATCGAGTCGAGCCCGTCGATCATGGCTGCGGCGCGCCCTTGGTGGCTTTGGCTCGGCGGTGGGCACGATCCAGCGCGTGTCCCACCACAAACACCAGTGCGGCGCCGGCTGCACCGGCCAGCCACTCGATGCGTGGCAGGTGGCTCACGTAGCCGTGGGTGGCGGGGTCGGTGACGGCCATGCCGCCAGCAATCCAGCCCAGCAACATCGCGCCCAGCGTGATAACGAACGGAAAGCGATCCATCAGGCGAATCACAAACTGGCTGCCCCACACGATCAGCGGCACGCTCACCAGCAGCCCAAAGACAACCAACGCGATCTCGTGCTCGCCGCCCGCGCTGGTGGCAGCGCCGGCAATGGCGATAACGTTGTCGATGCTCATAACCAAATCCGCAATGATCACGGTTTTGATGGCCCCCCAGAGTTTGTCGCTGCCGGCGATCTCGCCATGGCCCTCTTCGGGCTCAGGGGCGAGCAGCTTCACGCCGATCCACAACAACAACGCGCCGCCGATCAGCTTGAGGTAGGGCACCTTGAGCAGCGACAGCGCAAACACGATCAACACCACCCGCAGGCCGATGGCGCCGGCGGTGCCCCACAGCACGCCCAGCTTGCGTTGCGCTGGTGGGAGCTTGCGGCATGCCAGGGCAATCACCACGGCGTTGTCGCCGCCCAGCAGGATGTCGATCGTGATGATCTGCCCAACGGCAAGCCAGAAATCAGCAGAGGTGAGGGTGTCCATAGGGTTTGATTGAGGATTTAGCCGGCGAACATATCAAGAAAACCGCAGGCGACAACCGGTGCGCCGACGAAAAAGCCGCCCGAAGGCGGCTGGCGTGTGCAAGAGATCGCCGTGCGGGCGACGGGCTCAGAGCAGCGCCTTGAGCAGCTTGCCCATCTCAGACGGGTTGCGCGTTACTTTGAAGCCGCAAGCGTCCATGATGGCCAGCTTGGCATCGGCCGTGTCGGCGCCGCCCGAGATCAGCGCGCCGGCGTGGCCCATGCGCTTGCCCGGAGGCGCGGTGACACCTGCGATGAAGCCGACCACCGGCTTCTTCATGTTGTCCTTGACCCAGCGCGCCGCTTCCGCTTCGTCCGGGCCGCCGATCTCGCCGATCATGATGACGGCGTCGGTGTCCGGATCGTCGTTGAAGGCGCGCATCACGTCGATGTGCTTCAGCCCGTTGATCGGGTCGCCGCCGATGCCCACCGCGCTGGACTGGCCCAGACCGATCTCGGTCAGCTGCGCCACGGCTTCATAGGTCAGCGTGCCCGAACGGCTCACGACGCCGATGCGGCCCTTGCGGTGGATGTGAC
>CAZUCW010000143.1:0-3753 GCA_964618825.1 uncultured Aquabacterium sp. | reverse complement strand
TGCGCCCAAGGTGCGGGCGATGGAGATCATCGATGAGCTCGAGCCCGTGCAGCGCGGCATTTATGGTGGCGCGGTGGGCTACCTGAGCTTTGCGGGGGATATGGATGTGGCAATCGCCATCCGCACGGGCGTCATCAAAGATCAAACGCTTTACGTGCAGGCCGGCGCAGGGGTGGTCGCCGATTCGGTGCCTGAGCTGGAGTGGCAGGAAACCGAGGCCAAGGCGCGCGCCGTGTTGCGTGCCGCCGAGATGGTCGAGCAAGGTTTCTGACGTCCACCCCCGCGAGCCCAAAGGAGTCACCATGTTTCTGAAGATCGACAAATACGACAGCTTCACCTTCAACCTCGTGCAGTACTTCGGCGAACTCGGCGAAGACGTGCGCGTGTTTCGCAACGATGGCATCACGCTCGACGAAATCGAGCAGCTCAAGCCAGACCGCCTCGTGCTCTCGCCGGGGCCGTGTTCGCCCGCCGAGGCCGGCATCTGCGTGGGCGCCGTGCAGCGCTTTGCCGGGCGGCTGCCCATCCTGGGCGTGTGTTTGGGCCACCAGAGCATTGGCGCGGCGCTGGGTGGCACGATCGTGCGCGCAGCCCGGCAGATGCACGGCAAAACGAGCCCGCTCACGCATGATGGCCGGGGGGTCTACCAGGGCTTGCCCAATCCATTCACCGTGATCCGCTACCACTCGCTGGCCATCGAACGCGCCTCGCTGCCCGAGTGCCTCGAGATCACATCCACCTCAGAGGATGGCGAAATCATGGGCGTACGCCACACAGGGCCACAAACCGATCCGCACTTCGCTCCGCTCGAAGGCGTGCAGTTCCACCCCGAATCCATCCTCACCGAGCACGGCCACGCCATGCTCAAAAACTTTTTGCAGATGTGAGCGGCGCACCATGACACACATCACCGATTTGCAAGCGCTGCAGCGCATCGTTGAGCACCGCGAGATCTTCCACGACGAAATGCTCGATCTGATGCGCCGCATCATGAGCGGACAGACCTCGCCGGTAATGATCGCTGCGCTGATCACCGCCTTGCGCGTTAAAAAAGAAACCGTGGGTGAAATCACGGCGGCTGCGCAGGTGATGCGCGAATTCGCCACACCCGTCGAAGTGGCCGATAAAACCCATCTCGTCGATCTGTGCGGCACCGGCGGCGATGGGTCGCACACCTTCAATATCTCGACGTGCGCGATGTTTGTGGCTGCTGCGGCAGGTGCGCGCGTGGCCAAACATGGCGGGCGCAGCGTGTCTTCATCCACGGGCAGCGCCGACGTGCTCGAAGAACTCGGCGTGCACATCACCCTCACGCCAGCCCAAGTGGCGCAGTGTCTGGCCGAGGTGGGCATTGGCTTCATGTTTGCGCCGTCGCACCATGCCGCCATGAAACACGCCGCACCGGTGCGCAAAGAGCTGGGCATTCGCACGCTCTTCAACATCCTTGGCCCGCTCACCAACCCGGCTGGGGCGCCGCATCAACTCATGGGCGTCTTCCACCCCGATCTCGTGGGCATCCAGGCGCGCGTGCTGCAGCGGCTGGGGTCGAAGCATGTGATGGTGGTGCATGGCCACGATGGCCTCGACGAGCTCACGCTGGCCGGTGAAACGTTGGTGGCCGAGCTCAAAGACGGCGATGTGCGCGAATACCGCGTCGACCCTGCGCGGCTGGGTTTTGCGGTGTGCGACACCCGAGCGCTGCACGCGCCCGACAAGGCGGCCTCGGCAGGGCTCATCCGCAGCGTGCTGGCCAACGAACCCGGCCCGGCGCGCGACATCGTGCTGCTCAATGCCGGCGCTGCCATTTATGTGTCCGACGTCGCCGAATCCCTTGCTGAAGGCATTGAGCGCGCCCGCGACGCGCTGGCCAGTGGTGCGGCGCAAGCCCGCCTCGACGCGCTCACCGTGGCCAGCCGACAACTCCACACGAAAGCCACCGCATGAGCGACATCCTCAACAAAATCGTGGCGGTCAAGCGCGAAGAGGTGGCCGCCGCCCAATCCCGCCACTCGCTTGCCACTGTGCGCGCCGAAGCCGAGGCGCGTCGACGTCAACCCGGCGGCACGCGCGATTTCGTCGGCGCCTTGCGCGCCAAGATAGCTGCCGGCCAGGCTGCCGTCATTGCCGAGATCAAAAAAGCCAGCCCCAGCAAAGGCGTGTTGCGCGAACACTTCGACCCCGTGGCCATCGCCACCAGCTATGCCCAGCACGGCGCAGCCTGCCTGTCGGTGCTCACCGATCAGCCATTCTTTCAAGGCGCCACCGACTACCTCATGCAGGCTCGCGCTGCCTGCGCGCTGCCCGTGCTGCGCAAAGACTTCATGATCGACCCCTACCAGGTGTTCGACGCTGCAGCGATGGGGGCCGATTGCATCCTGCTCATTGCTGCCTGCCTCGATGACACCCTCATGGCCGATCTTGAAGCCATCGCGCTCGAACTCGGCATGGCCGTGCTCGTCGAAGTCCACGATGGCGACGAACTCACCCGTGCCTTACGGCTCAAAACGCCGCTCGTTGGCATCAACAACCGCAACCTGCGCACCTTCGATGTTTCGTTGCGCAACACACTCGATCTGCTGCCTCATGTGCCCGCCGATCGTCTGCTCGTTACCGAATCCGGCATCCTCTCGGCTGACGATGTGCACACCATGCGCGCTGCTGGTGTGCATGCCTTTTTGGTGGGTGAGGCCTTCATGCGTGCGCCCGATCCTGGGGTGGCGCTGGCTGGTTTATTGGGATGAGGCCGGCGGTCCGCACACGGCATCTCGATGGCCAAGCCAATCATGGCGCCCCCAACGCGCTGCGCGTGCCGCTTGATGAACAAGCCCGCGTCCTCGATGGCGCCTGGGGTGAAATCGTCGCCACCTTCTTGAGCAGCCCCGCCGGCCAGTGTCTATCGCACACGCTCGACGCGCGCCTGGCCGCTGGGCGCACCGTTTATCCGGCGCGGGTTTTTCGGGCGCTCGAGCTCACGCCGCTCGAGCAAGTGCGCGTTGTCATCTTGGGGCAAGACCCCTATCACGGCTCCGGCCAAGCGCACGGGCTTGCATTTTCGGTGCCCGACGGCATTGCGCCGCTGCCGCCCAGCTTGCGCAACATTTTCAAAGAGCTGCAACGCGATCTGGGCCATGCCCCTGCCAGCGGCAACCTCGAAGCTTGGGCGCGCCAGGGCGTGCTGCTGCTCAACACCACCCTCACGGTTGAAGACGCCAGCCCCGCCAGCCATGCCCGCTGGCCTTGGGCCGAACTCACCGACGCGCTCATCCTCGCCGCCGCGCGCGAGGCCGCACCCAAAGTCTTCATGCTCTGGGGTGCGCACGCTCAACGCAAACACAATCTGATTGCCGCCAGCAACTGCGCCCACAGTGTGCTCATGGCCAACCACCCCTCGCCGCTCTCTGCCCGCCGCCCGCCGCATCCCTTCATCGGATGCGGCCACTTTGGTGCGGCGCAGCGCTTTGGCGACACCCACGGCTGGCGCATCGGCTGGTCTTGATGCCGCACATAAGGCTGTGCTATAGTTCAAGGCTCGCCTCGGAGGGGTGCCCGAGTGGCTAAAGGGGGCAGACTGTAAATCTGTTGGCTTACGCCTACGCTGGTTCGAATCCAGCCTCCTCCACCAAAGGCGACAAAACACCTGTCGGTGTGGTGGTGCGGCCCTGCGGGGTGCTGCTGTCACATAGGCAATAGAGAATGTGCTCCCGGGCGGGAGTAGTTCAATGGTAGAACCTTAGCCTTCCAAGCTAATGACGC
>CAZUCW010000142.1:0-3849 GCA_964618825.1 uncultured Aquabacterium sp. | reverse complement strand
TCTACAGCTTCTTCATCATGTTCACCATCGGCATCACCAAGGGCCGCTGGAACACCATGCTGACGGCGCTGCAGCAGTTCAAAGACGATTACGACAAGAACCAGCCGATGTGGCGTGTGTTGCCCGAGTTCTGCGCCAAGCACCCGCGCTATGAGCGCATGGGGCTGCGCGATCTGTGCCAATCGATCCACGAGATGTATGCCAAGAGCGATATCGCCCGGCTCACCACCGAGATGTATCTCTCCAATCTGCATCCGGCCATGAAGCCCAGCGAGGCGTTTGCCTATATCGCGCACCGCAAAACCGAGCGCGTAGGCATCGATGAGCTCGAAGGCCGCGTTACCACCTCGCTGCTCACGCCCTATCCGCCGGGTATTCCGCTGTTGATTCCGGGCGAGCGCTTTAACAAAAAGATCGTCGATTACCTGCGCTTTGTGCGCGAGTTCAACGAATGCTTCCCGGGCTTCGAAACCGACGTGCACGGCCTCGTCGAAGAAGAGCTCGACAACGGCGAAACACGTTTTTATGTGGATTGCGTGCGGGCCGAATGAGGCGCAGGGGCGAGGCCGCGCCGCCGGTGGTGATCAATCTTTGATGTCGGGCTCGAAAAAGATCCAGCGCACCTTTGGAAACTCGCGCCGCAGATCGGCCTCGACGCGGTTGATGGCATCAACCAGCCCGGCCTCGCTGCCCTGCGGTGTGATGCGCGCCTTGATGGCCAGCATCACATCACCGCCCAGTTGCTGGCTCAACACGTTGTAAACCTGTGCAATCTCGGGGCGCGCAGCCAAAAAAGCGCGCAGCCGGGCCAGCATCTCGGGCTCAGCCGATTGCCCCACCAGCAGCGCTTTTACTTCAACGCCCACGAGCACGGCCACCACCACGAGCATGATGCCGATGGCAATTGAGCCGATGGCATCCCACATCGGGTTGCCGGTGATGGCGCTCACCGACACAAACACCAGGGCCAGAGCCAAACCGGCCAAGGCGGCGATGTCTTCGCCCATCACCACGATCAGCTCGCTTTGGCGCGATTCGCGAAACCAGCGCCACAGGCTCTTGCTGCCGCGCTCTTTATTGATCTCGCGTAGACAGCCCCACAGCGATACGCTTTCGGCCAGCACACCAAACGCGAGAATGGCGATGGCCACGCCGGCATATTTAACGGGTTCGGTTTCGTGCAGTTTGTGCGCGCCCTCGTAGATCGAAAACAGCCCGCCCATGCTGAACAGCATCAGCGCCACGATGAAGCTCCAGAAATACGTGGCCTTGCCAAAGCCCAGCGGGTGATCGGGGCTGGGGGCCTGTTTGGCTTCTTTGAGCCCCCAGATCAGCATGGCCTGATTGCCACAATCGGCATAAGAGTGAATGGCCTCAGCCAGCATCGATGATGAACCCGTGAACACGGCGCCAGCGGTTTTGGCTACAGCGATGGCGAAGTTGGCGCCCAGCGCAAACAGAATGGATTTGAGTGAATCAGACGATGCAGACATGGTGAAACAGATCTCGGTGGCAGATGAGCGTGCAGGGCGTGTGCCGGTGTGATTGCGAGCGCGGGCGCAGCATAGCCGAGTTGAAATCAGCGCGCCGGCCCACCGAGGGATGCGAGCTCAGTTGCGCAAGCGCAGGCCGCCAGATTGCCGCGCAGCATTTTTGCCCAATTGCACGTGCGCGCCGTGGCGGCAATAGCGGCTGCGCAGCTCTTGAATCATCCCGGCCAGCGTATCGCGGTCGGGGATTTGATCGTGATAGCGCTGCAACACCATATCGGCCAGATCGAGCAGCTTGGCGTTAAAGGTTTTGGCGCCTTGCATAAACAGCGATTTGGCCGCCGCACCCGGGGTGCCGGCCAGAGCGTGCGTCATGGCCTGTTCGGCCAGGGTGCCGACGCTGGCGTGGCCGGCATGCACGGCTTCTTCATACGGAGGGTGCAGCCGCGCGGTGCAGGCCAGCAGCTCGCTCGATGCCTTCGATACGCAAAACCGCGCAGCCAGGGTGTGGATCCATGCCTCGGCATCAGGCAGCTCAAGCTCGGTGGCTTTGAGTCGCGTGAGCAGGCTGAGCATGTTGCAGGCGGCCTCGAAATCAAAATCGGGCTCACAGATCTCGTCGGCCAGCTCTTTCACCAACCGCACCACTTCGGCCACCTGCCGGTGCTGCATCTGCTGCAACACCTGCACAGTGCGCAACAGGCGCCGCAACCGCGTGCTGTTGGGCTGTCGATCAAAAGCATGCGAGAGCGTATCGAGGCAGCGCTGCACGCCTTTGCTGTCTTTTTTCTCGAAACGCATCTGCGCCAGCATCACCAGCGTTTGATAGTCGTACATCTTGCTGCTCACGCCCAGTGTGGTGGCGCGCTCGAGCATGCGGGTGGCGGCGTCGTTCTGGCCCAGATAAAAAGCCATCATCCCCAGCTTTTGCAGCCGGCCAATCGATGAAGGCGTGATGTCGACGGCGCGTTGATAGGTGTCGAGCGCTGCGCCAAAGTCGCCCTGCTCAAGTTGGGCACGGCCCATGATGTCAAAAGCATCGGCGTAGCTGGGGTTGTCGGCGATCAGGCTCTCGAGCGTGCGTTTGGCCGGGCCGTGCTGGCCGGCTTCCATGTGTGAGCGTGCAATGCCCAGCTTGGCCCAGGGCAAGGCTTTGGCCTGGCGAATCGCCTCAAAGAGCTCGCGTGCATCGTCGTGCTGGCCCAGGCGCAGCAACAGCTCGGCGCCGATGCGTGCGGCGTAGAGCCAATACTCTTCGCGCTTGTTGAAGCGGGCCACGCACAGCTTGGCGGCGTGCTCGAAGTTGTCTTCTTCGATGGCCTGAAAGATGTGCTTGAGCACTTTTTTGCGATGCCGCGCCAAGTGCAAACGCTCGGCCAGGCTGTGCGAGTTATGGGGTTTGAGCAGATAGCTGTCGAGTGCTGATTCGGCAGCTTCAGCCACCTTGGCGTAAGAGGCCTCGGCGGTCACCATCACAAACACGGTCGAAAAGGGCAGGATCTGCGCACGGCGCAGGTCTTCGAGCAGATCTTGGCCCGAGATGGCTGAATCATCGAAGTGGTAATCGCACAGCACCACATCAAACACGCGGTTTTCGAGCACCTTGCGCGCATCGGCAAGCTTGCCGGCTTGCACCACGGTGCTCACGCCCAGATCCTGCAGCATCCCACTCAAAATGCTGCGCGATGTGGGGTTGGCGTCGATGATCAACGCTTGGCAGTTGTGCATGTCGGCGGCAAGTCCGCGCATCGAGATCCTCGGCTTTTCAGACGTTTGCGGGTGTCGCAGCTGTTGGGCCCCGCGACTGGCCGTTGTGAATCACTCACGATTTCGGCTGCCGCACGCTGGTTCTTGAGGTGCAATAAAAAACGGCACCCGAAAGTGCCGTTTATCTTTAAAAAATGCGCTCAAGCGTGAATTATTTAAACAAATCTTTCACCCGATCCGTCCAGCTCTTGGCGTTGGGCGAGTGTTTGTCGCCGCCCTTTTTAAAGGATTCATCGAGCTCTTTGAGCAGCTTGCGCTGATGCTCGGTGAGCTTGACGGGCGTTTCGACCGTTATGTGGCAATACAGATCGCCGGGATAGCTCGAGCGCACGCCCTTGATACCCTTGCCACGCAGCCTGAAAGTTTTACCGTGTTGCGTGCCCTCAGGCAGTTCGATTTCAGCCTTGCCGCCCAACGTGGGCACGGTGATGCTGCCACCCAACGATGCGGTGATGATGGAAACAGGCACGGTGCAGTGCAGATCATCGCCATCGCGCTCGAAGATCTCGTGCTGCTTGATGCGGATCTCGATGTAGAGGTCGCCCGGCGGGCCGCCATTGACGCCCGGCTCGCCATTGCCGGCCGAGCGTAT
>CAZUCW010000141.1:0-3994 GCA_964618825.1 uncultured Aquabacterium sp. | reverse complement strand
GGTTGAGCACAAACAGCTCTTCGCTCTTGCGCCGCGCCACCAGCGTGAGCCACCAGCGCATCGCCTTTTGCCCCACCACCAGCAAAATCACCAGCAGCACACTGGCCTTGAGCAGCGCCAGCCCGATCGACGACACCATCTCGCTGGGCCGCGAGTGCAACGCCGGAATCAGCACCAGCAAGGGCACCACGGCCAGATCCTGAAACAGCAGCACGCTGAACACCCGCCGCCCGTGCTCGCTCTCGACCTCAAGCCGATCCGACATCATCTTGGCCACGATGGCGGTGCTGCTCATGGCCATCGATGCGCCCAGCACCACCGCGCCCTGCCAACTCAGCTCCCACGGCGTGTGGGTGAACGAAAAAATCCAATTCAGCGCAACATGCCCGAGCAGCGTGCCGATCATGGTGAGCAACACCTGCATCATTCCCAGCCCGAACACCAACGTGCGCATGGCGCGCAGCTTGGGCAGATTGAATTCGAGCCCGATCACGAACATCAAAAACACCACGCCGAACTCGGCCAGATACTGAATGCCCGCTGAATCTTTGGCCAGCGCCAGCGCATTTGGGCCGATGAGCACCCCGATCACCAGATAGCCCAGCATCGGTGGCAGCCGCAGGTAGCGAAACACCACCACGCCCAACACGGCGGCGATCAAATACAGCAGAGCAAGGTCGAGGGTTGAGGCCATGGGGGGGATGCGCGGGCGGCCAGCGTGGGTCGCCTAAAAAAGGGGGTGATCTCTACAATCGAGGCCCCAAGGGGTTTGAAGTTCCATCGTACCCGGCGAGGCCTGGCCGTGTCGCCCTGCGGTCTTCGAGCATCCCCGCCGCATCTCACCCTGAACCTTTTGCCGGACGCCCCGCCTTGACGCCTTTTTCGCCCGCCGTGCCCACATTGTCTGCCGCCACCGATCCGGCCCGCTGGCTCGATCTTGCCCGCCGCACCCTCGACATCGAGGCCCAGGCCCTGCTGGCCCTTCGTGAGCGCCAGGGCGACAGCTTTGTGGCCGCCGTGCGCACCGTGCTGGCCTGCACCGGCCGCGTGGTGGTGATGGGCATGGGCAAGAGCGGCCACGTGGGGCGCAAGATCGCAGCCACGCTGGCCTCTACCGGCACGCCAGCCTTTTTTGTGCACCCTGCCGAAGCCAGCCACGGCGATCTGGGCATGATCGCCCCGCACGATGTGGTGCTGGCCATCTCAAACTCGGGCGAGAGCGACGAACTCACCGCCTTATTGCCGGTGCTCAAACGTCAGGGTGTGAGGCTCATCGCCATCACGGGCCGCGCCGGCTCAACGCTTGCGCAACATGCCGATCACGTGATCGACAGCGCCGTCGATCAAGAAGCCTGCCCGCTCAACCTCGCGCCCACCGCCAGCACCACCGCGCAACTCGCGCTGGGCGATGCGTTGGCCGTGGCCTTGCTTGATGCGCGCGGTTTTCGTGAAGACGACTTTGCCCGCTCGCACCCCGGCGGTTCGCTGGGCCGCAAGCTGCTCACGCATGTGAGCGATGTGATGCGCGCGGGCGATGCCGTGCCCCGCGTGGCGCCGGCCACCCCCTTTACCGAGCTGATGCGCGAGATGAGCGCCAAAGGCCTGGGTGCTGCGGCGGTGGTGGGTGAGGGCGACCGCCTGCTGGGCGTTTTTACTGATGGCGATCTGCGCCGCCTGATCGAGCGCGGCCAAGATTTGCGCGCCCTCACCGCCGAGCAGGTAATGACACGCACCCCGCGCACCGTGCCCGATACCGTGCTCGCCGCCGAGGCCGCAGCGCTGATGGAAGCGCACCGCATCAACAACTGCCTGCTGGTGATCGATGCGCAAGGCCGGCTCGTCGGCGCCCTCAGCGCCAGCGATCTGATGCGCGCCAAAGTGATCTGAAAGGCCGTTGATGCGAACCCTGCGCCCCACCCAAACCCTCGCGCCCGAGCTGCTGCTCAAGGCGCAAGGCATCCGCGCAGCCATCTTCGATGTCGATGGCGTGCTCACCGATGGCCAGCTCTATATCAGCGAAGCCGGCGAAACACTCAAAGCCTTCAACGTGCTTGATGGCCACGGCCTCAAGCTGCTGGCGCAAGCCGGCATCACGCCCCTCATCATCACCGGACGTGATTCGCCCGCCGTGCGCCGGCGCTTGGCCGATCTCGGTTTGCAGCACGCCGCCTTTGGGGCGCACGACAAAGTGGCCGCTGCCGAGCAACTGCTGTCCACGCTGCACGTGGGCTGGGATGAGCTCGCCGTGATCGGCGACGATTGGCCCGATCTGCCCCTGATGCTGCGAGCGCGCTTTGTGGCTGCGCCGGCGCAAGCGCACATCGAAGTGCGGGCTTTGGCCGATCACGTTACGGCGGCAGCCGGCGGCCAGGGTGCTGCGCGCGAATTCTGTGATCTGCTCCTGATCGCTGCGGGCCGCTACGCCGAGCTGCTCACCGGCCCGCTGGCCACGCTCGACGCCGCGGCCCGCCCGGTGGGGGCTTAACGCCATGCCCGCTGCTGCGCGCTCGCCGCAAGGGTTCTTCAACTGGCGAGAAGGCCTGGCCTCATCGCTGCCCCTTGTGCTCATGGCCGTGCTGGGCGGCCTCACCTGGTGGCTCGTGCGCCACACCCCGCAACCCGACGCCCCGCGCGTTGCCAAGGCCCCCACACATGAGGTGGATTACGACATGAGCGGCTTCACCGCACGGCGCTTTGGCAGCGACGGTGCGGCGCGCGCCATCGTTTGGGGGCGCACGATGCGGCACTACGCCGACGACGGATCGGTTGAGATCGACGAACTGCGAGCCACCGGCTTTGATCGCCTGGGCCGGCAGGTGCATGCCACCGCGCAGCGCGGCTGGAGCAACGCCAAACAAACCGAGCTGCGGCTCACCGGCCAGGCCCGCATCCAGCGCGACGCCGTGCCAGCGGCGCCAGCCAGCCCCGCACGGCCACTCAGCCAAGGGCGCCTCTCGCTGCAGGGTGAAGAACTCTGGCTCTACCCCGAAGCCCAGCGCGTGCGTTCAGATCGGGCGGTGGTGATCATTGGCGAACACAGCCGCATCGAAAGCGGTGCACTCGATCACGATGGCCGCACCGGCATCACCCAAATGAGCCGCGGCGTGCGCGGCCAGCACAGCGCACCGCCACGGCCCTGATCGGATCAAGCCGATCAATCGCGCGTGCGGGGCCGCACGCCGCACGCCGCTCAGTGTCCGCGGCCATGCCCATGCCCATGATCATGCCCGCGGCCCCGGCCGTGATCTGGCCCGCGCCCGCCGTGTTCATCGTGCCAACGGCGCTCGTCGTTGTCGTCGTAACGCACAAAATACACCGGACGGCCACAGGCTTGGTAGTAGCCGCAGTGCTTGCGCCAGTTTTTTTCGTGTCCGCGCGGCACGCGCACATAAATGGGTGGCAGCGGCGCATGGTGGTGCGGAGGCGCAATGATCACCGGCTGCGCATAAATCACGGGTGGCGGCGCGTTGCCGATCGTCACCTGGCCATAAAACCCCGGCTGGCTGATCCCCACCGACACGCTTACATCGGGTTCGTTGGCGTGAGCCCCGGGCGACAGCAATGCCACTGCAGCTCCAACAGAAGCAGAAGCCAGCCCGACACGGATACGGATCGGCGCAAGACGGTGAAACAGGCAAGAGATGCGCATGACGAAAAACTCCATAAGAGACACCCCTTCACAACGGCGGGCCCCGCGCTGGCGTTGACCCTCGCGCGGCATTTGGCGTAACCGGGTGTCACGCAGCAGGGGCACGCGGTGAAGCATAAAAAAAGCGACGCGGCCCAAAGGCTCACGTCGCTCGTTGTGGCTTGGGGCCGCGATGGTGGCTTTATGGCTCAACCATCAAATGCCCACTGGCCAAGCGGGTATCAATAACCGCCGCGGCCACCGCCGCCGTAGCCGCCACGGCCACCGCCGTTGCCGCCACCACCGAAGCCACCTTCGCGACGGCCACCGCCGAAGCCGCCGCCACCGTTGCCACCACCGTAGGGG
>CAZUCW010000140.1:742-4016 GCA_964618825.1 uncultured Aquabacterium sp. | reverse complement strand
ACCCGACAGCGCCATCATCGAGCGCATGAGCGGACGTCGCGTTCACGTAGCGTCGGGGCGCACGTACCACGTCAAATACAACCCCCCCAAGATCGAGGGCAAAGACGACGCCACGGGTGAAGACCTCATTCAGCGCGACGACGACCGCGAAGACACCGTGCGCAAGCGCCTGCAGGTCTACCACGAGCAGACGCGCCCGCTGGTGGATTACTACAGCCGCTGGTCGGCCACGGGTGACGCTACTGCACCAGCCTGCCGCAAGATCGACGGCCTGGGCAGCGTTGACGACATCACCGCACGCGCGCTCAAGGCACTGCAGAGCTAAACCACCTGCCGCCCATCCTGCAGGCACAACCTCAGGCGCCCGCTGCATGCACGTGCAGTGGGCGTTTTGCGTTTTTGCTTGGCGCCGCCGTTCTATAGACTCTCACCACCGTGATCCCGCAGTCCTTCATTCATGATCTGAACGCACGCGCCGACATCGTCGATGTCGTGGGCCGCTACGTCCAGCTCAAGAAAGCCGGCATCAACTACAAAGGGCTGTGCCCGTTTCACGGCGAAAAAACCCCCAGTTTCATCGTCAGCCCAACGCGCCAAACCTACCACTGCTTCGGCTGCGGCGTGCACGGCAATGCCGTCGGTTTTTTGATGGAACACCTCGGCATGGGCTTTGTCGAGGCCATCAAGGATCTGGCCCAACAGTGCGGCATGGCCTTGCCGCAAGACGACGAAACCCCCGAAGAGCGCGAGCGGGCCCGCGCACACAAAGCACGTCAAGCCACCTTGAGCGACGTGCTCTCCAAAGCAGCCGAACACTACCGCAAACAACTCAAGGCCCACCCTCGCGCCATCGATTACCTCAAGCGCCGCGGCCTCACCGGCGAGATCTGCGCACGTTTTGGCATCGGCTACGCCCCAGAAGGCTGGCGCGGCCTGGCCAGTGTGTTTCCGCGCTACGACGATCCACTGCTAGCCGAGTGCGGCCTGGTGATCACCCACGAAGCCGACGACCCGCACAGCGAGGCTGAAGCCAAACGCTACGACCGTTTTCGCGATCGCATCATGTTCCCGATCCGCTCTGTGCAAGGCGAGGTGATCGGTTTTGGCGGGCGCGTGCTCGACAAAGGCGAACCCAAATATCTCAACTCGCCCGAAACACCGGTGTTCATCAAGGGCCGAGAGCTCTATGGCCTTTTTGAAGCACGCTCTGCCATTCGCACCAAGGGCTACGCCCTCGTTGTTGAAGGGTATATGGACGTGGTGGCGCTGGCTCAACTCGATCTACCCAACGCCGTAGCCACGCTGGGCACCGCCTGCACAGCCGATCACGTACACAAGCTGCTGCGCCACACCGAGCAGATCGTTTTCAGCTTTGATGGCGACACCGCCGGGCGCCGAGCCGCCTCGCGTGCCCTCGAAGCCGCCCTGCCTCACGCCAGCGATACCCGCTCGATCAAATTTCTCTTTTTACCCGCCGAGCACGACCCCGACAGCTACGTGCGCGAATTCGGCACCGAAGCCTTCGAGCAGCGCGTGGCTCAAGCAGTGCCACTATCACGCCAATTTGTTGAGCATGCCAGCGAAGGTTGCGACCTCGGCACCGCCGAAGGCCGCGCCCGGCTGTTGAGCCAAGCCCGCCCGCTGTGGGCGGCGCTGCCCGAGGGTGCGCTGCGCCGGCAGCTGTTCATCGAGCTGGCCGCGCTGGGTAAATTGGGCGAGCGTGATCTGCAAGATCTCTGGCTCAACCGCACCACAGCTGCAACAAACAACACGCTGCCGGCTTCAAATGCCCCCGATCTGGGCTGGATGCCACCTGAGCCCGCCATCGACGCGAGCTTTGATCCCGGCGCATGGCCGCCACCCAGCCACAACGCGCATAACTCACGCGACGCGCGCGAACGGCGATCCACCCCATGGCCAGCAAAAGGCAAAGGCCCACGACGCTCACATCTTGAAGCTCCACCCCCTGCCACGCCACGGCCACGCCCCAGCAGCCCTGCAGATAACGCCCTGCGGCTTCTGCTTGCCCACACCGATTGGTGGGAACACCTCAGCGCCGACGATCACCAGCTGCTGCACGAGCTGCCCCCGCCCTACGGCACGATCTTCACCTGGCTCGAACGCCATCTTGCCCACCACGGCCCCGAGCCCTGGGCCACGCTGCAAGGCGCTCTTGCTGGCCATGAAGCCGCCTGGGCCGCCGAACAAGTGATGAGCGACCCTCTCGGCGCTGCCGATGCGCCCATCGAAGACCTGCGACACGTGCTCAACCGCCTGTGGGTAAGCACGCTTGAGCGACAAGCCAGCGCCCTGAGCGCGCAAGCAGCCACCGATCCAGCCGCGCTGCAGCGGCTCAAAGAGATCAATGCTCGCCTGCTGGCCTTGCGCCACAGCCCCAGCAAAAGCTGATCGATGCAGCACGAGCCGCCCCTGCAAGGCACCTCTTTTGCCCGAATTTCGAGCACCATCCGGTTATAATATAGGGTTCGGACAAAGCCTCCACCCCCTCGAGGAATTGCATGACCGCGAAGAAAATCGCCCCAGCCAAGACCGCCAAAACCAGCAAAGCCAAACCTGCCGCAGAAGCCGAGGCGCTAAAAGAAGCCCCAGCCAAAGCGAGCAAGTCGACCAAAGCAACCAAAGCGGTCAAAACTGCGAGCAAGGCCCCCGAAAAAGTCGCGGCTGACGAGCCCAAAAAGCGTGGCCGCAAGCCCAAGGCTGCCGGCGACGGCGCCGAGGACAAGAAAAAGGCCGCCTTCGAAGCCACCGCTGAAGAAGATTTCACCGACATCGAGGCCGATCTCGAGGGCGAAGCCGATCCTGAAGCGTCCGCCACAGAAGACAGCGGCGAAGACAAACCCAAGGCCAAGCCGCTGCGCATGAAAGTCAGCCGCGCCAAAGAGCGCGCGCTGATGCGTGAGTTTGGCCTCGACGAAAACGCGCTCACCGAAGAAGAAGTTAACAAGCGTCGCCAAGAGCTCAAGACCCTCATCAAGATGGGCAAGACGCGTGGCTACCTCACGCACCAAGAAATCAACGACCACCTGCCCGAAAAACTCGTTGAAAACGAGATCATCGAGGCCATCGTGTCGATGCTTAACGACATGGGTGTTGCCGTTTACGAGCAGGCCCCTGACGCAGCAACGCTGCTGCTCACCAACACCGGCACCTCAACATCCACCGAAGAAGAAGCCGAAGAAGAAGCCGAAGCCGCGCTGTCCACCGTCGACAGCGAATTTGGCCGCACCACCGATCCGGTGCGCATGTACATGCG
>CAZUCW010000140.1:0-732 GCA_964618825.1 uncultured Aquabacterium sp. | reverse complement strand
CTCACGCGCGAAGGCGAAATCGAAATCGCCAAGCGCATCGAAGGCGGCCTGCAAGCCATGATGCTGGCCATTTCGGCCTCGCCCACCACCATCGCCGAGATTTTGGTGCTGGCCGACAAGATCGCCGCCGGCGAGCTGGCCATCTCTGATGCCGTTGATGGCTTTGTGGCCGAAGACGAAGCCGACGATTACGTGGCCGAAGAAGATTTCGACGAGTTCGACGAAGACGACGACGACGACGGCAACGGTGGCTCGAAAGCACTCACCAAAAAGCTTGAAGAGCTCAAGAACCACGCCCTCGAAAAGTTCACCCAGCTGCGCACCAACTTTGAAAAAATGCGCCGCGCCTACGAAAAAGAAGGCTACAAATCGCCAACTTACAACAAGGCGCAGCAGGCCGTGTCCGACGTGATCATGAGCGTGCGTTTCACGGTCAAAACCATTGAGCGGCTGTGCGACATCCTGCGCTCGCAAGTCGACGATGTGCGCCGCTACGAACGCGAGCTGCGCAAAATCGTGGTCGACAAGTGCGGCATGCCTCAAGAGCACTTCATCAAAACCTTCCCGCCCAACGCACTCAACCTGAAGTGGGCCGAAAAAGAAATCGCTTCGGCCAAGCCGTATTCCGCTGTGATGGGCCGCAATTTGCCGGCCATTCAAGAGCTGCAGCAAAAGTTGATCGACCTGCAAGCCAAAGCGGTGGTGCCCATTGAAGATCTCAAAGAGATCAAC
>CAZUCW010000139.1:0-4043 GCA_964618825.1 uncultured Aquabacterium sp. | reverse complement strand
GTAGCGGTTGGGGACGATGGCCTCGCGGTAGGAGATGCCCGAGGCGCGGGCCTTTTGCGCCAAGCGGGCGATGAGCTCTTCGATCTTTTTGCCCACCACCATCATCAAATCGTCCAGCTCATCGATCACGATCACGATGTGCGGCAGCCGCTCGAGGGGTTCGGGTTGCTCGGGCGTGAGGCTGAACGGGTTGTGGATCAACTCACCGCGCGTGGCGGCGTCATCGATTTTTTTGTTGTAGCCCGCCAGATTGCGCACGCCCATCTTGCTCATGAATTTGTAGCGGCGCTCCATCTCGCCCACCGCCCAATTGAGCGCATTGCCAGCCTGCTTCATGTCGGTTACCACCGGGCACAACAGGTGCGGGATGCCTTCGTAGACGCTCATCTCGAGCATCTTTGGATCGATGAGGATGAGCCGCACATCACGCGCTTCGGCCTTATAGAGCACGCTCAGGATCATCGCGTTGATGCCCACCGATTTGCCCGAGCCTGTGGTGCCCGCCACCAGGCAGTGCGGCATCTTGGCCAAATCGGCCACCACCGGGCCGCCGATGATGTCTTTGCCCAGCCCCATCGTGAGCATTGAGGGCGCACTGTTATAAGCCTGCGAACCCAGGATCTCGGCCAGCCGGATGGTTTGGCGTTTGGCGTTGGGCAGCTCAAGGGCCATCAAATTTTTGCCTGGGATGGTTTCAACCACACGGATCGACACCAAGCTCAGCGAGCGGGCCAGATCTTTGGCCAGATTGACGATCTGCGAGCCCTTTACGCCCGTGGCTGGCTCGATCTCATAGCGCGTGATCACGGGGCCGGGCGAGGCGGCCACCACGCGCACCTCAACGCCAAAATCCTTGAGCTTCTTCTCGATCAGGCGCGAAGTCATCTCCAGTGATTCGGGCGTCACTGTTTCGAGTTTTCCGCCGGGTGCATCGAGCAGATCGACCTGCGGCAGCTTGGTATCGGCCAACTCTTTGAACAGCTGCGTTTGCTTTTCTTTGGCCACGCGCTCGCTCTTGGGTAGCTCAACCACCGGCTGCTCGATCACGATGGGCAGATGGTCTTCAACGATGAGGCGTTCTTCTTCGGCCACGATCTCGCGCTCGCGAATGGCTTGCTCGCCCAGGCGCACGTCTTCTTCGGCTTCACGTTTGGCCTGCGCACGTTCGCGCACGCCCTCAAACAGGCTGCCAATGCGCTCGGCCAGATCAAGCCACGAAAAACGCAGCGCCAGCGCCAGGCCCACCAGCGCAGCGGTGATCCAGAGCACCCCCGAGCCGGTGAAACCCAGCACATGCATGCTCAGCGGGCCCAGCGTGTAGCCCAGTGCACCGCCGGCATGCCCGCCTGGCAGCCCGGCTTCAAAGCGATACATCCGCGTCCACTCAAGCGATGTGCTTGCGGCCATCAGCACGATCATGCCCACGGCCATGCCCCAGCCCGAGCGTGTTGCGGGGGCATACGGCATATCGCCTCTTTCGCCTCTGAGCAGCACGGCCAAACCACTGAGCCATGCGCGCAGCCCCACGAGCACCAGCCACCAGGCCGAGCGGCCAAACGTCATGAACAGCGCATCGGCCAGCCACGCCCCCAGCGCGCCGGCACGGTTGCGCACCTCAGGCCCCAGGCCCGTGGTGCTGAAGGCTGCATCGTGCGGGTTGTATGAAGCCAACGCCAGCACCGTGAGCACCCAGGCCACGGCGCCAAAAGCCAGCCCTACGCGCAACCGCCATCCTGCAGGTTCAGCATCAGCAGGGGGTGGCGCAAAAGCAGGCGCGGCGCCGTGGTGGCGCCGCAGAGCAGAAGCAGAAAGCACCGAGCCATGAGCGGCGCCGGTGTCCGATCGCAAAGAGCCAAGCGGAAACGTCATGCGCGCATTGTGAGCCAAAGCAGGCAGGCTGCGCGCCAACGTCTGGGCGCCCGGGCGGCGATCGTCAGGCGGTTTCGAGACGCTCTTTGAGCACCACGCTGCCGGTTTCCAGCGTCTCTACCAAGCCACGCTCTTCGAGGTCCTTCATCACGCGGCTGACCATTTCGCGCGAGGCGCCCACATGCTTGGCCAGATCCTGGCGCGACACCTTGCCGCGAATCACGCGCTGGCCGGCGTCATCGGTGGCCATATCGAGCAGTGCGCGCGCCACACGGCCATACACATCAAGCAGTGCCAACGACTCGATCTGTCGATCGGCATTGCGCAGACGCTGCACCAGCCCGCGCAAAATGGCGTAAGACAGGCTCGAGTTTTCGGGCAGACAGCGTGCAAACTCGCTGCGGCCCAGCATCAGCACATCGGTCTGCACCTCGGCGCGCACCGTGGCCGAATGCGGCTCGTTGTCGATCAAACTCATCTCGCCGATGTAATCGCCTGGCTGCAGCACCGCCAAAATCACCTCGCGGCCTCGGGCGTCAGACGCCACCACGCGGGCGCGGCCCGTAAGCAGGATGTATAGCGCGTTGGACTTCTGCCCGCGCTCGACGATGACTTCACCGCGACGAAAACGCCGCTTAACCACCGATTCGGCGACAGCTTCAGCCTGATTGGCCGTCAGCATCGAGAACAGCGGCACGCGCCGGATCAAGTCGAGATTGGACAGCATGGCCATGGACGATCCTCCATCGAGACATAAAACAGGGGCCTGAAGGTGGATTTGGCCGGCAGACATCGCCGCGCACCGCCCTCAAACCTACAATTTGGCCCAGCCAACACACTGGGTATGACGCCACTCTACCCGCGCACCTCTGGGCGGCAGCGGCCAAAAAAGAAGCCAAAAACCGCGCACTTCGTCACTTTTTAGCCCGCAACATCCCAACCGGTCAACGATCCATGAGCACGACAACTTCTTCACACGCCCAGGTGCTGATCCTGGGCTCGGGCCCGGCGGGCTACACCGCCGCCATCTACGCCGCACGCGCCAACCTCAAGCCGCTGCTTGTTACCGGCATGGCACAAGGCGGTCAACTCATGACAACCACTGAGGTCGATAACTGGCCTGCCGACGTGATGGGTGTGCAAGGCCCCGAACTGATGCAGCGTTTTTTGCAGCACGCCGAGCGATTCAACACGCAGATCGTGTTCGATCACATCAATGAGGTCGATGTGAGCGAGCGCCCGTTTAAGCTCAAGGGCGATAGCGGCCACTACACCTGCGATGCGCTCATCGTGGCCACTGGCGCTTCGGCCAAATACCTTGGCCTGCCGTCTGAAGAGGCCTTTATGGGGCGCGGCGTGAGCGCATGCGCCACCTGCGATGGTTTTTTCTATCGTGATCAGGTGGTGTGTGTGGTGGGGGGGGGCAACTCAGCCGTTGAAGAGGCGCTGTATCTGTCGAACATCGCCAGCAAGGTGCACCTGATCCATCGGCGCGACAAGTTTCGCGCCGAGGCCATCATGATCGACAAGCTCATGGAAAAGGTCGACAGCGGCAAGATTGAGCTGCACCTCTTCAGCGTGCTCGACGAAGTGCTGGGCGACGCCAGCGGCGTAACCGGCGTGCGCATTAAGCATGCTGACACTGGCGTGGCGCGCGAGCTTGCGCTCAGCGGCTGCTTTATCGCCATCGGCCATGCGCCCAACACCGAGTTGTTTACAGGCAAGCTCGAGCTCAAAGATGGCTACATCGTTACCCGAGGCGGGCAAGACGGCTTTGCCACCATGACCAGCGTGCCCGGCGTGTTTGCCGCCGGCGATGTGCAGGATCACATCTACCGCCAGGCCATCACCAGCGCCGGCACGGGTTGTATGGCCGCGCTCGACGCGCAGCGCTTTATCGAGCAAGGCTGAGTGCACAAAGGCTGACGGCGGCCAAAATTTCGGCTAGAATCGCCGTTTTTGCTGCATTCGTCCCGTTGCCGCAGTGCTTTGCAAAGGTGCTGCAGCGTCGCAACGGAAGGGTGGTTGCCCAAGCGGGGCAGGCGTTTGGCCACAGCGGCTGGCGCCCTGAACCCAGGCTTGTTCTGGTCACCGATTTGAACCATTCAAGTTAACGGAGAAGCGTCATGGCACGCGTCTGTCAAGTCACGGGTAAGGGCCCGATGGTTGGGAAC
>CAZUCW010000138.1:0-4083 GCA_964618825.1 uncultured Aquabacterium sp. | reverse complement strand
GTACTTCTCGAGGAAGACCGCCGGATTGCCGAAGGCCGCTTGGGCCTCGCTTTTGGTGGTCTGCACGGCATGCAGCAATGCGGCCTCGGTGTGCACCACGCGCATGCCGCGTCCGCCACCGCCACCTGCTGCTTTGATGATCACCGGATAGCCGATTGAGCGGGCGATGCGCACGATCTCTTTGGGATCGTCGGGCAGCGCGCCTTCAGAGCCAGGCACACAGGGCACGCCCGACTTGATCATGGATTGTTTGGCCGAAACCTTGTCGCCCATGATGCGGATGCTCTCGGGCGTGGGGCCGATGAAGGTGAAGCCGCTCGACTCGACCCGCTCGGCAAAGTCGGCGTTCTCACTCAGAAAACCATAACCCGGGTGGATGGCTTCGGCGTCGGTAACTTCAGCTGCCGAGATGATGGCCGGCATGTGCAGATAGCTTTGTGCCGACGCTGCCGGCCCGATGCACACTGCTTCGTCGGCGAGCTTGACGTATTTGGCATCGCGATCGGCCTCGGAGTAGACCACCACCGATTGGATGCCCATCTCGCGGCAGGCGCGCTGAATGCGCAGCGCGATCTCTCCGCGGTTGGCAATGAGAATTTTTTTGAACATGACGCGAGGCCTTATTCGATGATGAACAAGGGCTGCCCGAACTCAACGGCCTGACCGTTTTCGGCCAGCACCTTGGTGATCGTGCCGGCTTTATCGCAATCGATCTCGTTCATGATCTTCATGGCCTCGATGATGCACAGCGCTTGGCCTTCTTTAACTGCATCGCCCACGTCGACAAAGGCTTTGGCGCCTGGGCTCGACGAGCGGTAGAACGTGCCCACCATCGGTGATTTGACGATGTGGCCCGTGATTTCGGGCGCGGCAGCCTCGACCGCTGGCGCTGGGGCGCTGGCCGGGGCAGGCGCTGCGGCAGGCATGGCCATCATGTTGGGCATCATTTGATGCGTGACGATTTGAGGCAGGCCAGCGGCGCTACCGCCCTTGACGATGCGCACCTTGCCATCGGCTTCGGTGATTTCAAGCTCTGAGATGCTCGACTCGGACACCAGATCGATCAGGGTTTTGAGTTTGCGCAGGTCCATGAGAGTGACTCCAGATATCGCAGAAATGCCGCCGGTGGGGCGATGGCCAGACGGTGAGTTGAAAGCCGTGCGGATGCCAGCGTCGCCGGTGTGTATGGCGGCAAGGGGTGATGAAAAGATCAGGCGCGCGGCGCGGGGGCGGCGCGGCTGAGGGCGTAATCGAGGGCCAATTGATAGCCCATGGCACCCAGCCCCACGATCGTGCCCTCGGCCAGATCAGAGAAATAGGAGTGGTGCCGGAAGGGTTCGCGGCGGTGCACGTTAGAGAGGTGCACCTCGACGAACGGAAGCGCCACCGCTGCCAGCGCATCGCGCAGTGCCACGCTGGTGTGGGTGAAGGCTCCGGGGTTGATCAGGATGAAGGTGGTGCCGTCGGTGCGTGCGGCTTGCACACGGTCGATGAGGGCGCCTTCGTGGTTGCTTTGAAAGGTATCGAGGTGGGCGCCAGCCGCCGTGGCGCGCTGGCGCAGCTGATCGTTGATGTGATCCAGGGTGGTCGAGCCGTAAACCTGCGGTTCGCGGGTGCCCAGCAGGTTGAGGTTCGGGCCGTGGAGGACGAGCAGTCGCATGGAGGGGTGGGTGAGGCGTCGAACAACTTTGACGTTTTACCCAAATCGTTGCGGAAGCAGAATTTTAGGCGCAAATCGATGCAATTCAATGAATCTGGATCAATTTGTGCCGCGCGGGCTCCCCGCGTTGGTGGGGCAGGGTGTACACAGCCAGGCCGGGACTGAAGGCTGCGGATGCGCTGGCGCCGGCGTGCTGCCGAGGGGATCTTGCCAGATCGATTCAGGTGGCGATGTGTGCCCAGGCGCTGAGATCGCTGGCGGTGCAGGCGCCGAGTTTACGCGCTTTGATGCGGCCAGCAGCGTCGAGCACGAGCGTAAAGGGCAGGGCGCGTTGGGTGTTGCCCAGGGCTTGGGTGAGTTCGGCGCCGCCGGGGCCGCCGAGGGCCACGGCAAAGTGCACGGGGGTGTGTGCCAAAAAATCGCGCACGGCGGCGGGTTCGTCGAGGGCCAGCCCCAGCACGTGCCAGCCGCGGGGGCTGTGTTCGCGGTGAAAACGATCGAGCAGCGGCAGTTCTTTAACGCACGGTGGGCACCAGGTGGCCCAGAAATTGAGCAGCAGCGGTTGGCCACGGTAATCGGCCAAGCGTAGGGGGCCACCGCTGGGGGTGTCAAAGCTGCGCTGCCAGAGCGCGTCGAGCGCGGCGTTGAGCTTGGCCTCGGGGGACGATGCATCGGAAAGGGCGTCAGCGCTGGCATGCCGCTCGCGCATCCACCAGCCCGCAGCGCCCAGCGTGGGCAAACCAAGGGCGAGGATCAGCGCGGTGCGGCGCGAGATCGGGCGGCGGCGAGGGGGGGTGGGGGGTGTCATGGTGCGGCGCTGGGGGGGGTGTCGGCCAGCAGGCGTTGCAAGGCAGTGAGATCGCCGCGTTCGCTGCGGCCCCGGGCGTCGCCCTTGAGCGCGCCGCGCAGATCGTCGTGATCGAGGATGCTCAGGTGGATGAGCACGCGCTGGCCCAGTGTCGGGCAGGGGCTGGCAAGGGTGAGCACGTCGATGCTCTGGCCGCGCGGGCCGGGGGCGCTGCCAACGTCGTAATCGAGGCCTTGGTTGATGAGCTCGATTTCGGTGGATTTGGCATCGTCGCAGTAGAGCTGCAGGTGCACATCGTTGAGCCGTGTGGCAGTGCCGCGCCAGACGGCGCCGCTGAGGTGCGGGCGAAAGGCGGCCAGCCGTGCCATCCAGCGGGCGGCGAGTTCGCGCAGGGCGCGCAGCTCGCCGGGCTGGGTGTCGGCGCAAAAGAGGGCGAGGTAGCTGCGAACTTCGTCTTCAACCGCATCGTTGCCGGGCAGGGCGGTGCGCGGCGGCAGGCCGAGTTGCTTGAGAGCGCGACGTTTGGCCGGGCCGTATTCGAGCCCTTCTTCGACGATCAGCCGGGCGGCGGTGGCGGCGATTTCTTCAGCGGGGGGCATGAGTGGGCCGCAGGCCGGGTTGGAGTGAGGCGATGCGGCCCGGTTGGGCTTACGCCTCGCGGCGCAGCGCCGGGAAGAGGATCACATCGCGGATGTTGGACGAATCGGTGAGCAGCATGATGAGGCGGTCGATGCCGATGCCGCAACCGCCGGTGGGGGGCAGGCCGTATTCGAGGGCACGGATGTAATCGGCGTCGAAGTACATGGCTTCTTCGTCGCCGGCCTCTTTGGCTTGGGCTTGGGCGGCAAAGCGCGCGGCTTGCTCTTCGGGGTCGTTGAGCTCGCTGAAACCGTTGGCGATTTCGCGTCCGGTGATGTAGAGCTCGAAGCGCTCGGTGATGGCGGGGTTGCCATCGGCGGCACGGGCCAGCGGCGACACCTCGACGGGGTGATCGATGATGAAGGTGGGCGCCCAGAGTTTTTCTTCAACTTGTTCTTCGAAGAGTTTGAACTGCAGTTGCGCCACGCTCAGGCCTTCGCGGTCGAAGAACAAGGGGTCGACGCCGATCGATTTGAGGTGGGCTTTGAGGGCGTGGGCATCGTCGATATCGTGCGCGCCGATGTTGGTGTGTTGCAGCACCGCGTCGCGGATGGTGAGGCGATGAAAGGGTGTTTCGAGATCAACCGGCTGGCCGCCGTAGCTGAGGTGGGTGGTGCCGACGGCTTTGCGTGCGGCGTTGCGCAGCACCTGTTCGGTGAAGTCCATCAGATCGCGGTGGTTCCACCATGCGGCGTAGAACTCCATCATCGTGAACTCGGGGTTGTGTCGCACCGACACGCCTTCGTTGCGGAAGTTGCGGTTGATCTCGAACACGCGCTCGAAGCCACCTACCACCAGGCGCTTGAGATAGAGCTCGGGCGCGATCCGCAAGAACATTTCTTGATCGAGGGCGTTGTGGTGGGTAACGAAGGGCTTGGCGTTGGCACCGCCTGGGATGGGGTGCAGCATCGGCGTTTCGACTTCGAGAAAACTGTGCTCGACCATGAATTGGCGGATCGAGGCGATGGCTTTGCTG
>CAZUCW010000137.1:0-4194 GCA_964618825.1 uncultured Aquabacterium sp. | reverse complement strand
GGCCCAACCTCACCGGCGAATACGAACCCGGACGTTTTGCCACCGAATACGACACTTTCTCGGGCTCATTGCGCGCGCAATCGGCGCCGGCGGGCAGCAAGCGTTTGTTTGCGCGGTTGGTAACCCACGATGAAGGCGAAAAAATGGATCGCGGCGCGTTCTGGAACCGCGAGCTGCCCGCCGATGGGGTGGACATGCGTGCCAACTCGGCCATCAAAGAAGGCTGGAACAAAGACGGCGAATATGTCGAGCTGAAGGTGCCGCCCACAGGCCACCCGGTCTGGCACGAGTTGCACGCCTTGCAAGAACAGGCTGCCGGCGCTGCCGTGCCCTTTAAAGAAGAACTCAAATTCTGGGAGGGGCCCGCCGCCTCGCAGATCTATAAAAAAGAAATCAATGGCCGCAAGATCGACGACGACTGGTACCTGCCGGGTGGCAAGCCACAGCAATTCTTTGACCGCGCGCAGATGCAAGCGCTGCAGCGAGCCGGCTTCATCACACCGCGCAAAGCCACCCACTTTCGCGATTTCGACCCCGAGGTAGGCAACATCGTGCCCACAGAAGGCCCCTGTTTCGAAGTCGTGCCTCTCGATCAAGCCGTTCCACCGCCCCGCAAGAATCGACCATCATGAGCAACACCCCCACCCAAGCCCCCGCCCTGCCCGCGCATGTGCAGGCCATGCCGCTCGAAGAGCGCGCGCTGCGCAAAACCTGGCTCAAGCGCAAATTCGGCTCGTTTGAATACCACGAAGAAATGCTGCGCCAGCACCACGGATTCGTCGGTGTCTTGGCTCGTGCCCTCACTCGTGCCGAACAAGATGCTTCGCCCAACGCACACGACTCTGGCTATAAAACGATTGCTGATGAGGCCAAACACTTTAGAGCGCGATGGTTTCCTTTGATTCAAGCAAACGACGATTTGGGCAAATACAAACCCGAAACCTGGGATCACTACAAACACGCCGCCACCTTCCGATCCATCCCCGACTACAGCCGCTACCTTATGAGCGAGGGCGACCTGCTGGCTTGGCTCAACGATGCCGAGCAAACCGAACTCACCAAGTATTGGGCTCCGATGGCGAAGATGGCGGAGAACATCCGCTACACGGTTGACGAAAACTGGGACGCACACCCCGAAGATCCATACTGGATCCTCGATGAGGAATACACCGGCCCCATCGACTGGCCCGCCAACTGGCGCGACGAAGTTGCCGCAGCGCCCGCGCCGGATCGCCTGCGCTGCGAAGCCAACCACCCCTGCCCGCGCGAGGGCTACTGGCACACCCCTGCCCAACCCGGCAGCCGCCGACACTTCAAGGCCGGCGAGGTGATGCCCGATCTGCACACCGATTACGGCGCCACGATTTGGGAGTGGGATGGGGTGCAGGGGTAGGGAGCGCCATCCAGCCAAGAATTAATTCACGTCGAACAACAGGAGGAAAAACATGGATCAAGACAACAGCGCGAGCATCTCGACCACACATACAAGTCTTGGCGGGAAATCGTGGACTGCGTATGTGCGAGTTGTTCTCTTCGGCCTCGCACTCATATTTGTAGCAACGCCGCTTGCGTGGGCTATTTCAATCGTTGCCGGAATCATCGCTCTAGCGGCCTCGCTCGCCTCTGTGGTTTACCAGTTGCTCTTGCTGAAGAGCTTCCACCTGTACTTCGACGATATCGGTGTTTGGGTTTATTCCGGTGTTTTGCCTTGGAACAAAGGGATCGCAGGGGTGAAGTGGCGAGATCTTGACGAAGCCGTTTACTTCCAATCGATGGGAAGTTGGCTGTTTAAGTCTTACTCCATCCGCATCGGGCATCGCTTCACAAAATCAAGCGAGATCCTCTTGAGCCATTGGGCTCGTGGGCATGAAGCAGTAATGGCCATCAACGGGCAACATCAGGCAATGGTGCGCGCAGGCACTTTGAGTTGAGCCCAGCGCCGGGGTCAATTGGGGCGCCACACACGGCGAGCTGTGCCTGGGCCATGTGGTGCAGCAGGGCTTGTCGGCCCAACGCGGGGCGTTGCTGGGTGCGGGGTTTTATGCCCACACCGAGGGCTGGGCGGTGCTGCGTGGTGATCACCGATTTTGCTGAGGCCGGGGGCGCCGCCCTCGATCTGGGCTCGCTGCGCCTGGGCCGCCCGGGGCTGCGCGGGGCCGATGGCTTGCCACAAGATAAAGCCGCCGAGCAGTTCGGGATGCAGCGTCCCGGGCAGTATTTGCCGGGGGGAATGGATCAACTGTTCATTGGCGTTTGGGAAAGCGCCTTCAAAGACGGCGCTGAGTGGATCGTGCGCGAAGGCAAGACGGGCTGGACAGACCTCAAGGGCGTCGGCTATGCAGCGGGCAATATCCAGCTGGCCGCCGCTGCGCGCGTGCAGCGCCTTGCGCAAGATGAAGACCAATCGAAGCGGCCAGCGGCTGCGGGAGCACATTGATGGGTATCGTGCAATCGTTGTTTGGTGGCGCAAAACCACCCCTTAAACCCCTTGCCCCCGCGCCCTTTGCGCAGCCGCCTGAGCGCGACCGGCAAGCACTGTTTTGGTGGCTCAAACGCAATACCTCGTACACCGCCGTCGAGCACAACGCCAAACTGTGGGACGCCTTTGCTGCGAAGTTCGAACAATGGCTGCGTGCGCAGCCAGAACCTCGCGAGCACGACATCGATTCGATGAAGTATATCTTGGATACGCAAATCGCCTACGAGCAAGGCTTGGCTCTGCTGCGTCGCGGGGATCGCAGCGCTTGGCGTTACCAACTGGCCAAGCTCTACACGAATTTGCTAACCCGTCGCAACGACTGGTTTGCCCCCACGCCCGAACTCAACGCTTCGATGTCTGGACACCCCACAGATCTGGTGGCGCGCTATTTCAAAGCGCACGAAGCCACCACGGCCATTCCTTGGGATGCCTGGTACGACGGCATGGGACGCCCCCACGACAGCGCACGTCAACTCTTGATGTCCTTGCCATTCGACACTTCCTTGCCAACGCCTCGTTGGGAGGTGAGTTTCTCCCCCGGGAAGAATGCCCCGAAAGATGGCATCTATGAACAGGTTGATCAGACTGGCCATATCGTCGGCGGCATGGCGTACTTCATCAAAGGAATGAAGTCCGCCCCGGAAAGCTGGCTGGAGTTCGGGCCAAACGCCACAAACAAAGACACGAACGAATACCTCTGGCGCCTCATTTGGGAAGACACCCGCTACAAAGACGGTTCGATCCCTGACGAAGAGCGGCTGTACCCAACCCCCTCGGACTCAATCCAACCCGCGCCCCCGCCCACCCCCGAACGCCTGCGCTGCGAAGCCAACCACCCCTGCCCGCGCGAGGGCTACTGGCACACCCCTGCCCAACCCGGCAGCCGCCGACACTTCAAGGCCGGCGAGGTGATGCCCGATCTGCACACCGATTACGGCGCCACGATTTGGGAGTGGGATGCGCAGTGATATGTCGCTTGATACCGTGCCAACGTTGCTCTCTATTGCCGGCGCCTTGGCCGCCGGCATTTCTGGCCTGGGCGGGTTGATTAAATTCAGTGCGTGGTGGAAAGACCGCTTGTTGAGCACTCGCATTGAGAGCGCCTGTGCGCTGCTCGACAAGGGATCATGCGCATGGCAAAAGTCGTTGGGGGAACGCTTGTTTATCCGCTGCCACTTCGCTCGTTTGACCGGCATTGATGTGCCAGATGGCCACACCAGCTTGCTCACGCTGCATGAACGCTTGGGCGGCACCGATGCTCACCTCGGCCTGATTCGACGGGCAGTGCATCGATTGGATCGGCAAGCCCTTTGCGCACAACCGCGAACCATGCTCCGCCAAGATTGGTGGGCTGCAATCGGAGCCACGTTCTTTTGCTTGGTCTTTGCCTTGCTGGCTTTCGTCTTGGTGGGCCTATTGGCCACGGCCATGGATCGCTTGGATTGGAACCAGCCCATACCCGTATCCAAATTCATGCTTTTCGTGGTGGGCGGCATGTACGCCGCAAGCGCTGCCCTTTTTGCGTGGCTCTTGTTCAAAGAAGCTGATCGCTACATCGCTGCACATCACATCCTTCAGCTATTGAGGTCTCGGGCCAAGTGATTCGCTCCGCCCGTCTTGCCGAGCGCGCCCCACACTCGAGGCGCTGCTGCGTTCGTGGGGCGCCCCACACATTTGGCCAGCGCCGTCGGGCAAGCCAGTGCCCCAGCTTCGGG
>CAZUCW010000136.1:0-4255 GCA_964618825.1 uncultured Aquabacterium sp. | reverse complement strand
CAGCGAACTTGCGGATCAGCTCTTCAAACACCAGGCCCATCTGCATGTTGCTGACTTTGTCAGGGTGCAGATCGATCTGGGCGAACTTCTCGGCCACCTGGTAGAGCAGGCCGGCCTTGGCCAGGCGCTCGATCTGGGCCTGAAACGCGAAGTGCTCAAAGATGTCGCGCACATCGGCTGAGAACCCCTGCACGTAGGTGAACAGGTTGTGGGCGATGTTGTCGGGGTCGCCCAGCAGTTTGGGCAGGTCGAGAGGGGATTGGTTGAAGAACTTCAGCCCCGTCTTCTTGAGCAAGAAGGGCTCGGGGTTCACGCCGATTTTGGTTTTGGCTTCCAGCTCGGCGAGCACCGCAGGCTTGGTGGCTTCGAGCACGCAATCCAGCCGGCGCAGCACGGTGAACGGCAGGATGACCTTGCCGTAATCGGATTGCCTGTAGTCGCCACGAAGCAGGTCGGCGACAGACCAGATGAAGGCAGAGAGTGCTTGTTGGTTCATGCGGCAGATTGAATCACCCCATCGAAGGGCGGTTACGACCGCGCGACTCTAGCGCCTAAAACCAGCCGTCTTACAACGCTGGCGCCAGACTTATGCTGCCAAGCCTTTTGAGCCTCTTGATCAAAGCGTTTCGTTTGCTGCAAGAGCCGCTTTGATGCTTCACGCACAAAGGCCAAAAAACAAAAAAGCCAGCAAGCGCAAGCCTGCTGGCCTTTGTGTTTTTGGTGCCGGTGAGATGAATCGAACACCCGACCTTCTCATTACGAATGAGCTGCTCTACCGACTGAGCTACACCGGCAACCGAAGCGCGCATTGTAGTCGAAAAACATGCGCAGATCGGCTGCCGACACCCAGTGTGCGGTGCGTTTTACAGCGTGAGCAGGTATTGCACCAGCGCCTGCACATCACCGCTGTTTTTGGCGCACCAAGGGTGCGGTGTCGCCGGCAAACCGATGGGGCCTGAAGCGCCCATTTCGGGGCCGTATTCGCGGCGCATTTTTTGATAATCCCAGTAGTAGTGATCGCCATCCCAGCTGACTTTGCTGAAGTATTTGTGGCGCTCGATAAAGCGGTTGCGCATGCCCGCCGTGGTGTAGTCGAGCAAGGTGTTTTTGGCTCGCGGCACACGGAACACATCGCCGCGACGGTTGAGATCGGGCGCTGCTGCCGGCTGATCGGGCGTGCCCAAGGCGGGCCGCACCGGGGCGTGCAGCGTGTAGTACTGGTTGTAGAGCGCCGAGCCTTCAACGCAACGATCGGGGTGCACCAGATCTTCGAGGTTGCGCACGTGGCCATCGCTGAGCAAACCGCGTGAGCTCACCCAATAAAGATCGCGCAAAAAGGTGGCACGTATCGATTGCTGTTTGCGCTGAAAGTCGGTGGGTGCAAAAAATCGGCCCACTTGATCGAGCCTGATCATGCGCTCGTTGGTGTTGGCCCCAACCTGATCACTGTGGCAGCTCGCACATGCCTGCCCGAACAGCGCTTTGCCTTGTGCCACCACAGCATTCACAGCCGGGTAGTGCTGCCAGCCGCTTTGCACAAACTCACCCTCAGCCATCGATGCGCTGCCCGTTTGCGTGGCCAGCTTGCCATTGGCCTTGAGCCAGCGATACATGCCAACATTGCGCAGATCGTCATCGTTGGCATCGAGCGTCGACATGTATGCCGTGAGCGCCTTGAGCGAGGCCGCATCCATCGCACCCATGGCGCCATCGGGTTCTTCGGCGTGGATGTATGAGCCTTCAAACCCCACGTAGGATTCTGTGTGCGAGAGCGCACGGCGTATCGGCAGGTGGTTGGTTACGTTAGGGATGGCTGTAGGGCTGAACACGTAATCGTTGTCATACAGGCCGCCCTCGCCTGCCGTGCGGATCAGCGTGGCCTCAGCCGTGCCGGCAGGCAGGTGGTAGACGAGCGCGGTTTTGTCGACCATGGCGTTGCCGCTGGCCCACGATGGCCCGTGCTCAAGGCCAACGATGAACTGAAAGTTGGCCGTGGTGGTGAGCAGGCTGTTGGTGCCCAGCACGGCCCACTTCATCGACCACAACGGGTTGGGCAGCCCCGGGAAAACTTTGGTAAACGTTGAGCTGCCCTTGCCGTAGCTGATGCGGTAGCCGTGGCACGAAGCACAGTTGAATCCCACCCATTTGCCTTTGCCCAACAGGGGGTGCGACGACTCTGCGTAGCGATAGCCCACCCAGCCGCTTGAGCTGGTGTTGCCTTTGGTGAGCTGCGGCTCAAGCGTCAGAAAACCCGGCGTTGGATTGAGCTGCGGATAGGGATCGAAGGCCACATCAACATAGGCCTCGGCAGGCACCTCACTGGCCACGATCTTGTAGGCACCAAACAGCGCCGTGGGGTCGGCGGCTTTGCGTGTGTAGGGATCGGTGGTTTTGTAGGCGAGGATGGCGTTCCAATCGAGGCTTTTGAATTTGTGGCTCAGGCCGAGGTTGAAGTCGTACGACCAAAAAATCTGGCGCCCGCGCTCAACCATGCTGTTGAAGCTGGGATTGCTCACGCTCACGGGCAGGATCACGCCCTTGGTTTGTTCAGATAGCGTCGACACCACATCGCAATTGGCGCTGGCGGGCGCGGGCACTCGATACACCTGCGCATCGATCACATTGTGCGGGCCGGCCTTGAGCAACGAGGTGTTGTAGCCGGTGCGTTTTTGAATCTGCACCTTCAGCGGCCCTTTGCTGGCATGCCCAGGCACACGAAACGTGATCTGGCTGTCAGACCAATTCAGCACATCTTTGGGCCAGCTGCTGCGCACCACGCCCGTTTCGTAGTTAACGGTCGAGCTCACATCGAGCTTTTGCTCATACATCACCAGATCGGTTTCGAGCACACGGGCATTGCCCACCATGATCTTGCTGAAATCGATATCGGTGCCCGCACCAAAGCCGCTGCCGTTGAGGGTGACGATATCGCCCGGCTTGAGCGCGGGTGATGCGGCACTGCCCGCCACCCACACTTGCGCACCATTGACGATGATGCTGTGCACCACCGGATCAGCAAAGTTGGCCGCCGATGCCAGCCGCTGCTGCTCACGCGCAGCGTTGAACGAGCAAAGGGTTTCTTGGTTTGGAAAAGTCGGCGCCGCCGCCAATCCGGCCAGCGGCCAGGCCAGGCTGAGCGCCGTGGCGCCGCCAATCACTCGCGCGTGTATTTTCATGGGGTGTCTCCTCGTGGTGGTCTGAAGCCGCGCAATATTGATGATGCGCAATCCACCCATCTGTCGCCGACGCGACAAACGCGGGATAGTCCCAAGGCCGAAGCCCGCTCGGGGGATCAAAACAGGCCAGGGCGGCTCTGCGTGAGCGCTTCTTCGTGCGCCGACACGCCCCCGAGTTGTTTGAGCTTGGCCAGATCGAGCACTTCGATATGGCCGTAGTGCACCAGCACGGCGCCGTCTTGCTCAAAGCCTTTGAGGATTTTGTTGGCCGTCTGGCGCGACAGCGCGAGCATCAGCGCCAGTTGCTCTTGGCTCACATCGATGCGCACCCGCCCCGCAGCCATCTGCGGCATGCGGCCTTGCGCCAGATACACCAGGCGCCGCGCCATGCGAGCGTCGGCTGAGAGCAGCGACAAATCTTCAATGCCGATAAAGGCCAGCCGCAGCTTGAGCGCCATGAGCAAGCCAAATTCGCGCCAGTATTCGGGGTGATTTGCGAGGATGGCATCGAGCGCGTGCTGCGGCACGTGCAACAAGGTTGCCGGCCCTTCGGCCACCACATCGTGGGTGCGTGGCAGGCCATCAAACAGCGCAATCTCGCCAAACCAGGCCAACGGTTGCAGCAGCGTCAGGATGGCCTCTTTGCCCGCATCGGTGAGCCCCGTTACCCGCAAGCTGCCCTCAAGTACGCCATACAAGCCGCTGGGCGCATCACCGCGCAAAAACAAGGCTTGTTTGTCGGCCAGACGACGCACCTCGGCGCTGAGCAACATCTGATCGGCCAGACGCCGGGGCAGGCGCCCAAACCACATATCACGCTGAAGCGCCGAGAGGTAATGCTGAAGATCGGCCGGTGCAGACATGCCCGCGATGGTCGAAGGCCTGCCCGCACGAAACCATCGGGCACAACCCGAGGGCGTGGGCCATATGGCGCCACCCTACGCCACACATCGCAAGGGTTAGCCTCAGGGCGTGATCACGAGGCCTCGCGGTGATACGCCGTGACGCGATCCACCTCGTTTTTAGAACCCAGCACCACGCTCACGCGCTCGTGCAGCTTGCCGGGCACGAGGTCCATG
>CAZUCW010000135.1:0-4355 GCA_964618825.1 uncultured Aquabacterium sp. | reverse complement strand
TCTCGATGGAGCTCAGCCTGCGCTGGGCCCGGCGCTGCCAGGCCGAGTTCGACAAACTCGCCAACCCCAACGCGCTGTTCGGCATCGTGCAGGGCGGCATGTTTGAGCACCTGCGCAACGAATCATTGGCCGCGCTGGTCGACATGGACTTCCCCGGCTACGCGGTGGGCGGCGTGAGCGTGGGCGAGCCCAAAGAAGACATGCTGCGCATCATGAACCACACTGTGCCGCAACTGCCAGCGCACAAGCCGCGCTACCTGATGGGCGTGGGCACCCCCGAAGATCTGGTGGCCGGCGTGCATGCCGGGGTGGATATGTTTGATTGCGTGATGCCCACCCGCAACGCGCGCAACGGCCACCTGTTCACACGCTTTGGCGATCTGCGCCTGCGCAACAGCCGCTACAAAAGCGACGAGCGCCCGCTAGACCCCACCTGCACCTGCCACACCTGCCAGCATTTCAGCCGCGCCTACCTGCACCACCTCGACCGCTGCGGCGAAATGCTCGGCCCCATGCTCACCACCATCCACAACCTGCACTACTACCTCAACCTGATGCGCGAAATCCGCGACGCACTCGACGCCCACGCTTTCAGCGCCTTCCGCCAGCGCTTTGCTGCCGATCGCGCACGCGGCATCGAAGCCTGATCGTCCCCACACCCCAAGCCGCCATGACCGCATCCCCTCTGCCTTTGTTTGCTCTGCAGCGCCGCTCTTTGCTGAGTGCCGGCGCCGCGCTGCTGGCTGCCCCACTGACACACGCCCAGTTTCGCGTTGAGGTCAACGGCGTGGGCGCCACGCAAATCCCCATCGCCATCGCACCCTTTCGAGACGATGGCCGCAGCCCGCAACCGTTGAACGCCATCGTGCAGGCCGATCTCGAGCGCAGCGGCCTGTTTCGCAGCGTGGCTGGCGGCGCCAGCCCCATCGACGAAACCGCCCGCCCCGCCCTGCCCGAGTGGAAAACCAAAGGCGCCGACGCCCTGCTCACCGGCTCGGCCACCAAGCTGGCCGATGGCCGCTTTGATGTGCGCTTTCGGCTGTGGGACACCGTCAAAGGCAAAGACCTTGCCGGACAAAGCCTGCTCGTTACCGCCGCCGATCTGCGCCTGGCTGCGCACCGCATCGCCGACACCGTCTTCGAAACGCTCACCGGCCAAAAAGGCGTGTTCTCAACCCGCATCGCCTACGTCAGCCGCATTGGCCGGCGCAGCACGCTCTGGATCGCCGATGCCGACGGCGAAAACGCCCAATCGGCACTCGGCAGCCCCGAGCCCATCATCTCGCCCGCATGGTCGCCCGATGGGCAATCGCTGGCCTACGTATCGTTCGAGCGCGGCAAGGCCATGGTCTACGTGCAAAACATCGCCTCGGGCCAACGCCGCGTGATCGCCAGCTTCAAAGGCTCAAACTCGGCCCCGGCCTTTTCGCCCGATGGCAAACGCCTGGCCGTCACGCTCACGCGCGATGGCGTCTCGCAAATCTACGTGATGGACACCAGCAGCCAAAACCTGCAACGCCTGAGCCAATCCGACAGCATCGAAACCGAAGCCGCTTGGGCACCCGATGGCGGCAGCCTCTACTTCGTGAGCGATCGCAGCGGCGGCCCCCAGATCTTCAGGATGAGTGCCAACGGCGGCAACGCGCAGCGCATCACCTACCAAGGCGCTTACAACATCAGCCCCGCACTCAGCCCCGATGGCAAATGGTTGAGCTACATCGCTCGCGGCGCCGATGGCGGATTTCGCGTGCACCTCATGGATCTGGCCACGGGCCAAGCCCAAGCGCTCACCACCAGCCGCGACGACGAAAGCCCCAGCTTCGCGCCCAACAGCAAACTCATCATCTACGCCTCTCGCGCCGGCGGCCGCGATGTGCTCATGACGAGCAGCATCGATGGCCGCGTGCGCGCCCGCCTCAACGCCCCCACCGTCGACGTGCGCGAACCCGCCTGGGGGCCTTATGGCCGGTGAGGCGCAATCCGCCCGCGGCAGCCGGTAAAGTTCGCCCTGTTTGTTTTGTCGTGCAGCACGGCTGCATGCCCTCTTTAAGGAGCCCCCTGATGAAAGCCATCCGCCCCCTGATCCCCCTCACCAGCGCCGTTGTGCTCGCCCTGGCTGGCTGCAGCTCAAGCGTGCCGCTCAACACATCGGGCAACCAAGCGCCGGTCGAACAAGCTCGCCCCAGCACCAACAACGAATCGGCCAATGCTTCGCGCGTGGCCCCCGTTGAAGCCACCACCAGCAACGTTGCACAAACGGCCGATTTGCCCCGCGTCGTCTACTTCGATTTCGACAGCTACACCCTCAAAGACGAAGGCCGTCCCGTGATCGAAGCCCACGCCAAGCGCCTCACGGCCAACCGCAACCAGCGCGAAATCATCGAAGGCCACACCGACGAACGCGGCGGCAGCGAATACAACCTCGCCCTGGGCAACAAACGCGCCAACGCCGTACTCAAATCGCTCACCTTGCTGGGCGTGCAAGCCGAGCAACTCGAGGCCGTGAGCTTCGGCAAAGAGCGCCCCGTTGATGCTGGCCACACCGAAGAAGCCTGGGCCAAAAACCGCCGCGCTGAACTCAAAGACCGCTGATCATCATGCTGGCCCGCCTGACCGCCACCGCCCTGCGCCCCGTGCAAAGCATCGTCGGCCCGGGCTTTTTGCTCGCCATCGGATTGCTGGCCTTCAGTGCCAGCAGCCGCGCGGGGCTCTTCAGCGATGACGAAGCCCGGCAGGCCATTCTTGATCTGCGCACGCGCGTCGACACCATCGACGACGCCCAGAAAAACAAACTCACCCAACTCAACGACAAGCTCGATCAACTGCGCAACAGCGTGCTCGAACTCAACAACCAACTCGAGCAACTGCGCGCTGATCTGGCCAAGCAACGCGGGCAAAACGAACTGCTCGCACGCGACGTGGCCGAGTTGCAACGCAAGCAAAAAGATCTACAGCAAGGCGTCGACGAACGGGTGAGCAAACTCGAGCCCCAAAGCCTCACGCTCGATGGCAAGACCTTTGTTGTCGACCCCGAAGAAAAACGCAGCTACGACGAAGCCATCGGGCGGCTTCGGCAAGCCGATTTCGAGGGCGCCGCCAATGGCCTGAGCGCCCTGCTCAAGCGCTATCCCAATACCGGCTTGCGCGAATCCACCCTCTTCTGGCTGGGCAACGCCCAATATGGCAAGCGCGATTACAAAGAATCGATCGCTTCGTTTCGTGCTCTTCTGGCGTCTGCCCCCGAGCACATCCGCGCCCCCGAAGCCCTGCTGGCCATTGCCAACTGCGAAATCGAACTCAAAGACGCCAAGGCTGCACGCCGCACGCTCGATGAGCTGATCAAGCGCTATCCAAAATCCGAGGCCGCAGCAGCCGCACGCGAGCGCCTAGCCCCCGCCGGCAAACGCTAAACCCACCGCCGCGCACCACGCATCACCCGGCCATCGCCCCCGCTTTTGCATGCCCGCGCACGCTGATTCTGCCGACCTCGAACGCCGCTTCGGCGGCTTGCGAAGGCTGTATGGCGACGCCGATTACGACCGCATCCGACACTCGCGCCACGCCATCGTCGGCATCGGCGGCGTGGGCTCATGGGCCGCCGAAGCCCTGGCACGCTGCGGCGTGGCCGCGCTCACGCTCATCGATCTCGATCACATCGCCGAATCCAACATCAACCGCCAGATCCACGCCCTTGATGCCACGCTCGGCCAAGCCAAAGTGCTGGCCATGCAAGAGCGCATCGCCCACATCCACCCCGGCTGCAGCGTCAGCGTGGTGGATGATTTCGTCGAGCCCGCCACCTGGCCCGGCCTGCTGCCCAACGAAGTGGATGTGGTGATCGACGCCTGCGATGATCCGCGCGCCAAACACGCACTGGCGGCCTGGGCCCTGCGCGAGCAGCGCGCGCTGGTGATGGTGGGCGCCGCCGGCGGCAAACGCAACGCCGCCGCCGTCGATGTGGCCGATCTGATCGACGTAACGCACGACCCCCTGCTTGCCCAACTGCGCCAACGCCTGCGCCGCGACGGCCTCATCCCCCCAGCCGATCGCAAACCCCGCCCCAGTGGCTTGCGCTGCGTGTTTGCCCGCGAACCCGTTGTCCGCCCCGCTACCGCAGCTTGCGACACCCTCACAACGCCCGCCGCAGCCCCCCCCGTGGCGGCCAACCTCAACTGCCACGGCTATGGCTCAGTGGTAACCGTTACCGCCAGTTTTGGCCTCGTGGCGGCCGATGTGGCCTTGCGTTGCACCATGGCACTTGCAAAAGAATAAAACATCAGGCTAAAATGGCAGGCTTCGCGGGTCGTTAGCTCAGTCGGTAGAGCAGCGGACTTTTAATCCGTTGGTCGCGTGTT
>CAZUCW010000134.1:0-4431 GCA_964618825.1 uncultured Aquabacterium sp. | reverse complement strand
TTAGGTCCTGACGCCAGCAATGGTGTGGGGGTTCGAGTCCCCCCCCGCGCACCAGCAAACGCAACGAAAGAGATAGAGACATCATGGCTGTCACCGTTGAAACTCTCGACAAGCTCGAACGCCGTATCACGCTCACGCTGGCGGCCAGCGATATTCACAGCGAGGTCGAATCGCGCCTCAAAAAACTCTCGCGCACCGTCAAGGCTGATGGGTTTCGCCCCGGCAAGGTGCCGATGAGCGTCGTGGCCCAGCGCTATGGCATGTCGGTTCAATACGATGTGATGAACGACAAACTCGGCGAGGCCTTTGCACAAGCTGCCACTCAAGCCAAGCTGCGCGTGGCTGGTGCACCGCGCATCGCCGAAAAAGACGGCGCAGCCGAAGGCCAGATGCTGTTTGACGCCACGTTCGAGGTCTTTCCCGAGATCCAGATCGGCGATCTCACCAGCGTCGACGTTGAGCGTGTGCAAGCCGATGTGTCCGACGAAGCCATCGACAAGACCATCGACATCTTGCGCAAACAGCGCCGCACATTCAATCAGCGTCCGGCTGCCGAAGGCGCCGCCGATGGCGATCGTGTGACCATCGACTTCGAAGGCAAGATCGACGGCGTGCCCTTTGAAGGCGGCAAGGCCGAGGGCTTTCAGTTCATGCTGGGCGAAGGCCGCATGCTCGAAGCCTTCGAAAAAGCCGTGCGCGGCATGAAGGCTGGCGAATCGAAAACCTTCCCGCTCAAGTTCCCCGACGACTACCACGGCAAAGACGTGGCCGGCAAAGAGGCCGACTTCCTCGTTACGCTGGCCAAGGTTGAGTCGCAAGTGCTGCCCGAAGTTACCGAGGCTTTCATCAAATCGCTGGGCATCGAAGCTGGCACGACCGACGCACTGCGCGCCGATATCAAGAAAAACCTTGAGCGCGAAGTCAAGTTCCGCACCGCTGCTCGCAACAAATCGGCTGCGCTTGATGCCTTGCTCAAAGTGACGCAGTTTGATGTGCCCAAGGCGCTGATCGACAACGAAATCGAGCGCATGGTCGAGGGCGCTCGCGCTGATCTCAAGGCTCGCGGCATCAAAGACGCCGACAAAGCACCCATCCCTGCAGAGATGTTCAAAGATCAGGCCGAGCGCCGTGTACGTTTGGGTTTGGCCGTGGCTGAGCTGGTGCGCGCCAACAGCCTGCAAGCCAAGCCCGATCAGTTGCGCGCACATATCGAAGAGCTGGCACAAAGCTACGAGCAGCCCGCCGAGGTGGTGAGTTGGTACATGGGCGACCGCCAGCGTTTGGCTGAAGTCGAGGCCGTGGTGATCGAGGGCAATGTGGCCGAGTTCATCCTTGGCAAGGCCAAGGTGTCTGATAAGGCGCTGGGCTTCGATGAGCTGATGAACGCTGCATAAACAGCCTCATCACAACGCAGTTTCAAGCACTGCAAACAGGGGCACCTACCCGAGTAGGTGCCCTTTGTTTTTGGCTACGCTGCACAGGGGCTTGCACAACCCGTTGCCGCATGCCCGGCAAGCCATAATTGGCCGTCGTTTTTGCCTCGAAACTGTTTTTCACACACTCGAAGAAGGAGCGTCATGAGTGCGCTAGACACCCAAAATCTCGGCATGGTGCCCATCGTTATCGAACAATCAGGGCGAGGCGAGCGGGCCTACGATATCTACAGCCGCCTGCTGCGCGAGCGCGTGATTTTTCTGGTGGGGCCGGTCAACGATCAAACGGCCAACCTCGTCGTGGCGCAGATGCTGTTTCTCGAAAGCGAAAACCCCGACAAAGACATCTCTCTCTACATCAACTCACCGGGCGGCAGCGTGAGCGCAGGTTTGTCGATTTTCGACACGATGCAGTTCATCAAGCCCGATGTGTCCACCCTGTGTATGGGTATGGCAGCGAGCATGGGTGCGTTTTTGCTGGCGGCAGGTGCCAAGGGCAAGCGTTTTGCGCTACCTAATTCGCGCATCATGATCCACCAGCCTCTGGGGGGGGCACAGGGGCAGGCTACTGACATCGAAATCCAGGCACGCGAAATTCTGAAATTGCGCGAAAACCTCAACAAGATCCTGGCCGATCGTACGGGCCAGTCGATCGACAAGATTCAGGCCGATACCGAGCGCGATTACTTCATGTCGTCTGATGATGCGGTGAGCTACGGCCTGATCGACAAAGTGCTCTCAAAGCGTCAGTGATCGCGTGGCCAAGGGGGCGAATCCATGCCGAATCGCCCGAACAAGGCAGCCGAGGGGCTTTTTATCGTGCCCCTCGGTGCAAATTCGTTTGACTTATCATTCTTTCAACCACCCCAGCACGCAGGGCGCACACCATGGCAGAAAAAAAAGGCTCCTCCAGCGAAAAGATCTTGTACTGCTCGTTCTGCGGCAAGAGTCAGCACGAAGTCAAGAAGCTGATCGCGGGGCCGTCGGTGTTCATCTGCGACGAGTGCATCGAGCTGTGCAACGACATCATTCGTGATGAGGTGACAGCCGAGGTATCCGATCCCAAGGCGCCCAAAAGCGATCTGCCGGTGCCGACCGAAATCAAAACCATCCTCGATCAATATGTGATTGGGCAAGACGCCGCCAAGCGAACGTTGTCCGTGGCTGTTTACAACCACTACAAGCGGCTCAAGCACATGGGCGCATCGGGTGGCAAAAAAGATGAGGTCGAACTGGCCAAGAGCAATATCTTGCTGATCGGCCCCACGGGTTCGGGCAAAACGCTGTTGGCGCAGACGCTGGCGCGTATGCTCAACGTGCCTTTTGTGATCGCTGACGCCACCACGCTCACCGAAGCCGGCTATGTGGGCGAAGACGTCGAGAACATCATCCAAAAACTGCTGCAAAACTGCAATTACGAAGTCGAAAAGGCGCAGCGCGGCATCGTCTACATCGACGAAATCGACAAAATATCGCGCAAGGCCGACAACCCCTCAATCACGCGTGATGTGTCAGGTGAGGGCGTGCAGCAAGCGCTGCTCAAACTGATCGAAGGCACGATGGCTTCGGTGCCGCCTCAGGGGGGGCGCAAGCACCCCAATCAAGATTTCTTGCAGATCGATACCACCAACATTCTGTTTATTTGCGGCGGCGCTTTCGATGGGCTCGAAAAGGTGATCCAGAACCGCTCGGTCAAATCGGGCATTGGGTTTTCGGCTGCGGTACAGAGCAAGGAAGATCGCAGTTTGTCTGAGGTGTTCCGCGAAGTTGAGCCCGAAGACCTGATCAAGTTTGGCCTGATCCCCGAACTCGTTGGCCGCCTGCCTGTGGTGGCAACGCTGGGTGAGCTCACCGAAGACGCGTTGGTGCAGATCCTGACCGAACCCAAAAATGCGCTGATCAAGCAGTATCAGCGCTTGTTGGGCATGGATGGCGTTGAGCTTGAGGTGAGGCCGGCGGCGCTGTCGGCCATCGCCAAAAAAGCGCTCGCACGCAAAACGGGCGCGCGCGGGCTGCGCTCGATTCTTGAACAGTCTTTGATGGACACGATGTTTGAGTTGCCCACGAAAGATGGCGTCGAGAAAGTGGTGCTCGACGAATCGACGATTAACGAGCAGGCCAAGCCGCTGCTCGTCTACAGAGAGCAGGCCAAGGCCAGCGCCTGAAGTATCTGCAACAGCCGCCGCCGGGTGTTGACGCAATGAGCGTTTGCCACCAGCGCAGCGAGCCACAAGTGGCCTTGTTTTTCAGAATTGAGCCCTCAGGTGTGTACGAGCTTGGGTACTGAACCCCTCGGATCCCTCACGGGTAACAGAAAGAGAGCTTGCGATGTCTGGACACCCCATCCTTCCGTCTGAACCCATCACCTTGCCGCTGCTGCCTTTGCGCGATGTGGTGGTCTTTCCGCACATGGTGATCCCCTTGTTTGTCGGGCGGCCCAAATCGATCAAGGCGCTTGAATCAGCAATGGATGCCGGTCGGCAGATCATGTTGATCGCGCAAAAGTCGGCAGGCAAAGACGAGCCCAAGGCCGACGATATGTTTGAGGTGGGGTGCGTATCGAGCATCCTGCAGATGCTCAAGCTCCCCGATGGCACCGTGAAGGTGCTGGTTGAAGGCGTGCAGCGTGCCACCACAGGCCAGATCGACGACAGCGGTGAGCATTTTGTGGCCGAGGTGACGCCCGTGGCACCGCCGGCAGGCTCGTCGCCCGAGATTGAGGCGCTGCGCCGTGCGGTGACGCAGCAGTTTGATCAATACGTCAAGCTCAATAAAAAAATCCCACCCGAAATCCTCACCTCGATTGCAGGCATTGACGATCCGGGGCGGTTGGCCGACACGATTGCGGCTCACCTGCCGCTCAAGCTCGAAGCCAAGCAAAGCGTGCTCGATCTGTTTTCGGTGAGTGATCGCCTCGAGAAGCTGCTTGAGCAACTTGAGCACGAGGTCGACATCCTGCAGGTTGAAAAGCGCATCCGTGGCCGCGTCAAGCGCCAGA
>CAZUCW010000133.1:0-4667 GCA_964618825.1 uncultured Aquabacterium sp. | reverse complement strand
AACAAGCGGGCCTCGATTTCGCTGGTGCAGCGCCACTTGCGCATCGGCTACAACCGCGCGGCACGCCTGCTTGAGCAGATGGAAAAAGCAGGCATCGTGTCGAGCATGTCGGGCAGCGGCAATCGCGACATCCTCGTGCCACCACGCAACGAATGAACCCCTTTTTTCTATGAACAACGCATCCACCCGCCGCCACTCATGGCGTGCCGCAGTGCTTTCGCTGGTTGCGTGGGGGTCGATCACACTGGCCCACGCCGACGCGCTCGACACGCTCAAAGGCTTTGTGCGTGAGGTTAAGAGCGGTCATGCTGATTTCACGCAAACCGTTACCTCGCCCGACGGCAAGAAAAAACGCATCACCCAGGGCAGCTTCGAGTTTTCGCGCCCCAACCGCTTTCGCTTCGATTACGCGCGACCCAATGAGCAGATCATCGTGGGCGATGGGCGCAAGGTCTGGCTCTACGACGTCGATCTTGATCAGGTAACCGTGCGCCCAATGAGCAAGGCCGTGGGCGCAACGCCCGCTGCGTTGCTGGCAGGCGGCGATCTCGAGCGCGATTTCGAGCTCAAGAGCACGCCCACAACCGATGGGCTCGAATGGATCGAGGCCCGCCCAAAGCTCAAAGATGGGCAGTTTCAGCTTGTGCGCATCGGCTTTAAGGGCAAGGCGCTGGCCGTGCTCGAAATCGTCGACAGCTTTGGCCAGCGCTCGCAGCTGGTTTTCAGCGGCTACACGGCCAACGCGCCGCTGGCCACGCAACGGTTTGAGTTCACACCGCCCAAGGGGGTCGACGTGCTTGAGCAATAAGCATCAAGCGCGCTCCACACCCGGCCCGGCTTAATCGTCGAGCCCCAGCTCTTGAATTTTGCGCGTGATGGTGTTGCGGCCAATGCCCAGCTTTTGTGCCGCTTCGATGCGGCGCCCGCGCGTGATGTCGAGCGCCGTCTGGATCAGGCAGGCCTCAAATTGCTTGGTGAGCGCATCCCACACTTCAGGCTGGCCCGCATCGAGCATGGCGCGCGCGCGCTGCTGCAAATCGCTCAGCCAATCGGTGCACGCAACAGCGTCGTCGGCCACCGGCACGCCGGCGGTCGCAGCAGGCACCAGCGGCGGCACCGAGCCAAAGGGCACATAACCCGGCACACCCGAAGACATCGGCACCGGATCGGCACCGGGCAGCACCGCAGCGGGCGCCACGGCCGCCGAGGGCCACGGCTCAACGCTGTGTGGCTGTGGTGCAGACAGCGGCGGCATCGTCGACATCGGCACCTGCGACACGGCCAGCAACTCGGGGGGCAGATCTTTCGACTCGATCACCTGTGCCGGCGCCATCACCGTGAGCCAGTGGCAGACGTTCTCGAGCTGGCGCACGTTGCCGGGGTAATCAAACGCAGCCAGCCGCGCCAGCGCCATCTCAGAGATGCGTTTGGCCTCAACGCCCAACTCTTTGGCGCTCTTTTGCAAAAAGTAGCGTGCCAGCGCAGGGATGTCTTCGCGCCGCTCGCGCAGCGCAGGCAAACGCAGCCGGATCACATTGAGGCGATGGAAAAGATCTTCGCGAAAGCCACCAAGCTTCACACGTTCTTCGAGGTTTTGGTGCGTGGCTGCGATCACGCGCACATTGCTCTTGAGCGGGTGATGCCCCCCCACGCGATAAAACTGCCCATCGCTGAGCACACGCAACAGCCGCGTCTGCAAATCAAACGGCATATCGCCGATCTCATCCAAAAACAGCGTGCCGCCATCGGCCTGTTCAAAACGCCCGCGCCGCATCGTCTGTGCGCCGGTGAACGCACCGCGCTCGTGTCCGAACAACTCGGATTCGAGCAGATCTTTGGGGATGGCCGCCGTGTTGATCGCCACAAAAGGCCCGTTGGCACGCGGGCTGTGCTTGTGCAGTGCGCGCGCCACCAGCTCTTTGCCCGAGCCCGATTCGCCCGTGATCAGCACCGTTACGTTGCTCTGGCTGAGCCGCCCAATGGCGCGAAACACATCCTGCATCGCCGGCGCCTGGCCCAGCATCTCGGGCACCTGCGCCAGCCGCTCGTCGGCCACATCTTCGCGCACGCTCTCATCAACCGCACGACGAATCAGCTCAACCGCTTTGGTGAGATCAAACGGCTTGGGCAGATATTCGAATGCCCCGCCCTGAAACGCCGATACCGCGCTGTCGAGATCCGAAAACGCCGTCATCACGATCACGGGCAGCCCCGGCAGGCGCTCTTTTACTTTGGCCAGCAAATCGATGCCCGAGCCGCCAGGCATACGGATATCGGACACCAGCACCTGAGGCTCATCGGCATCGAGCGCTGCCAACACATCGCGTGCATTGGTAAAGCTGCGCACCGGCAGGCTCTCACGCGCCAGTGCCTTTTCGAGCACAAAGCGGATGGATTGGTCGTCGTCTACGATCCAGATGGGTTTCATGCGGTGATGTGTCCTGTGTACGGCTGTGTGCCCTCACCGACCCCACCCGCGCACGGGCCTCACAGCAAAGGGATCAGCAGTTTGAATACCGTGCGGCCCGGCTCGCTCTCGCACTCGATCGCTCCTTGGTGTTGTTGAACGAACGTTTGCGCCAGCGTCAGCCCCAAGCCCGATCCGCCATCGCGCCCCGATACCAAGGGATAAAAGATGCGATCACGGATCGTCTCAGGAATGCCCGGGCCGTTATCTTCGATATGCAAAACCAGTGCCAGACGATGCAACTGCCGCTGAATCGTGAGGCTGCGCACCACGCGGCTGCGCAGCACGATGCGCGCATCGCCGGCAGCCATCCGCTCATGCAGCGCCTGCGCCGCGTTGTGCACGATGTTGAGCACCGCCTGAATCAACTGTTCGCGATCACCGCGAAACTCGGGAATCGATGTGTCGTAATCGCGCACGATCTTGAGCCCGCGCGGAAACTCAGCCAGCACCAGCGAACGCACCCGCTCACACACCTCGTGGATGTTCACGTCGCCCACCACATGCGGCTTGCGATGCGGCGCCAGCAAGCGATCCACCAGCGATTGCAGCCGATCTGCCTCGTGAATGATCACCTGTGTGTATTCGGTGAGCGACTTTGATTCGAGCTCCATTTCGAGCAACTGCGCCGCGCCCCGAATGCCCCCCAGCGGATTTTTGATCTCATGAGCCAGATTGCGGATCAGCTCTTTATTGGCCCGTGCCAAACCCAAATCACGCTCTTCGCGATCCTGGCGCACGCGCTGCTGCAGCTCAACCAACTCAACCAACGCCAGCGAACCTGCCACAAATTGCGTCACGATCACATGCACCATCGGCGCCTCGCCCGGCGCCCCCGGCTGCGCCCGCAACTGCGCCTCAAACCGGCTCGTTGAATACGCGTTGTGACACACCGCCGCCAGCGTCTCGCGCAGCGGTTGCGCATCGACAAACCAATCCAGCAACGAACTGCGCAACAGCGTGCGCCGCGACAGCCCCAACACCTCTTCAAAAGCAGCGTTCACATACAAACACTGCCCATCGTCGCGCACCACAGACACCATTGTGGCCAGCAGATCAAACGCATCGAGATTCAGCCCGGGCGGCAGCCCCAACGCGGCATCATCGTGCCCGGCCCGCTCATCGCCCACGCCAGCGCGCACAACGCTCTCACCCATGATGCTCAACCAACGCTGCTCGCGCCCCAGCTGCTGCGCCCTCGCGCTCACTGAGCAGCGGGCAACTTGGCCAGCTCACGCTTGAGCGCCTCGACATCGGCCTCTTTGCGGGCCAATGCGGCCTTCATCTCGGCCAGGCGATCAGCGTATTTTTGGTAGTTCTTCTCATCGCCCCGACGCTCGGGCTCACCGTTGTTGAACTCTTTTTTGAGTGCCGCCAACGCCTCTTCTTCTTTTTTCAGCTCGCCCTCGAGAATGCGCCGGGCATCGCTGTCGCGCGCACGTTGATCGGATGGCTCTACCTTGGCCTCTTTGTTGCCGCCACTTTGGCGCGCATCTTTGTTATCGCGCTTGGCTGGTGGCGTCGATTGCAGCACGGTCACCGGCGCCCCCTCGAGCGTTTTGCACCCCTTGGCAGCCGCCTCTTTGGCCGACAACGAATCGGTATAGAGATTGCCCGGGCACTTGTACACCTGCTTATCGCCCGCCGCTGCGCTGGCCTGAGCCCAGACCGCCGACGTGCCGACCGCTGCCCCCACAGCACAAGCCAGCAGGCCCAGCCGTGACATCGAACAAATGGTGAAGTCCATCAAGAGCGTTCCTTGTTTCACTGCATGCCGCAGTATCGCGCAAGCCACATGCCGATGCCACGCCAGACACGGTCAGCGCTTGTAAAACCAAGCGCTGCCGAAGCTCTGGCGGCGGCATCAGAAAACACACATACACACCTTGAGCGACAACGCACACCAACATAAAAAAGGGCGACCCGTGGGCCGCCCTTGCATCATCCGGGTATCAAGCATCGGGCATCTTGGCCAGACACCCGAACGCCCGATCAGAGTGCGTAGTACATGTCGAACTCGATTGGGTGAGTCGTCATGCGGAAGCGCGTCACTTCCTGCATCTTCAGATCGATGTACGCATCCAGGTAGGCGTCGGTGAACACACCACCCTTGGTGAGGAAGGCGCGATCTTTGTCGAGATACTCAAGCGCCTGATCCAGGCTGTGGCACACGGTCGGCACCTTCGCGTCTTCTTCGGGC
>CAZUCW010000132.1:0-4724 GCA_964618825.1 uncultured Aquabacterium sp. | reverse complement strand
GGGTGGCCTTGCGCGCCAAACACATCCCACAGCGTGGCGGGGCAGGCCAGCGGCTCGGGGGCGCTCAGGCCGCGTTCGGCCAGCACCTTGGCGAGCTTGTCGCTCACCGTGCCGGGCTGGGTGATGCCGGTGAGATCGCCTTTGACATCGGCCATGAACACCGGCACGCCGATTTGCGAAAAACGCTCGGCCAGCGTCTGCAAGGTGATGGTTTTGCCCGTGCCGGTGGCGCCGGTGATCAGGCCGTGGCGGTTGGCGAGCTGGGGCAGCAGGTGGCAGGTGGTGTCGCCGTGGCGGGCGAGCAGGATGGGGGCGGCCATGGGCGGTCTTTCGGTGGGAGCGTCAACAAAAGAAGAGGGCGTGCAGCGGGCAGTCTAAAACCTGGGATCAGGCTGTGCCGGCGGGGCCGGGCAGGGCTTTGAGTTGGCGCACCAGCTCGATCATGCGTGGGCGCACTTCGTTGAGCAGCAGCTCGCGCGACACATTGGGCGCGCCGCAATTGAGCGCCATGAAGGGGCGGCCTGCGTCGGGCTGAAAGGCGATGGCGATGCCGTTGGTGTCGGGCACCCAATCGCCAAATGAGGTGGCGCAGCCGTAACGCGCTACGTCGGCCAAGCCACGGGCGATGCCCTCTTCAATCTGTTGGGCGGCCAGATCGTCGAGATCGTGCGCCCGGGCCAGGATCTCGGCGCGTTCGCTCTCGGGCACGGCGGCCAGCAGGGCGCGGCCTATGGCCGAGGTGGCCAGCGGCACGCGTGAGCCCACGGCAATGGTGAGGTCGTAGGTGCCCGGGCTGCGGCAGACCTCGACGTAGATCATCGACAGCCGATCGCGCACGGCCAGGCTGACCATCGCGCCGGCAAAGTCGGCCAGCTCTTGCATCAGCGGGCGCGCAGCCTGCCGCAAATCCATGCGCGCGAGCATGGCGCTGGCCAGGCCCAGGGTGGATGAGCCCAGGCGGTATTGGCGCTGCGGCCCGCGGGTTTCGTCGGTGGCCAGGTAGCCCAGTTGGGTGAGGGTGTAGGTGAGCCGCGAAACGGTTGATTTGGGCAGCTTGCAGCGCTGCGCGATTTCGGCGTTGCCGAGCATGCGATCGCTCGATCGAAAGCACGCCAGCACCGCCAGCCCGCGTGCCAGGGCGGTAACGAAGTGGCGGTCGGTGGCGGGGGCTTGGGGTGGGGTGCGGCGGGCCATGGCGGGATCATAACGGATAGTTCTGCATTGCAGAATATGCGCAACAGATACGCCGATCGTGCCGCACGATGGCCGCGCGGGATGCGGTGTTCCACCTTGGTGTTAGACTCGCATTCCATGGGGCACGCCGCGATGATGGCTTTGTCGGCGTGGGGGGTGCGGTGGTTCTGCAATGCAGAATTTGCGGGCGGCGATGGCGCCCGATCGGGGGGCTGGGCGTGGCTGTCGAATCGTGTGCGTCGTCGTTCATCCCTCGCCAGGTGGGCATCGTGGGCTGCGGGGTGATGGGGCAGGGCATTGCGCAGATCGCGGCGCAGGCGGGCTGCCATGTGCGCTTGTTCGACAGCCGTGAGGGCGCGGCAGATGCAGCCGCCGGGCAGGTGGCGCAAACCTTCGCCACGCTGGCCGGCAAGGGCAAGCTCAGTGCCGAGCGGGCGGCAGCGGCAGCGGCGCGCGTGCAACCGGTGGCGGGGCTGGCGGGCTTGGCAGCGTGCGAGTTGATTGTTGAGGCCATTGCTGAAGATCTCGCTGCCAAGCGGGCGGTGTTTGTGCAGCTCGAGGCGCTGGTGGCGCCCGAGGCGATCTTGGCGACCAACACGTCGTCGTTGTCGGTAACGGCTATTGCCGCCGGCCTGCAGCGCCCGCAGCGTGTGGCGGGGTTGCACTTTTTTAACCCTGTGCCGCTCATGAGAGTGGTTGAGGTGGTTGATGGCTTGCGCACCGATCCTGCCGTGGGTGATGCGTTGCTCGCCGTAGGCCAGGCTTGGGGCCACACGGCGGTGCGTGCGCAAGACACGCCGGGTTTTATCGTTAACCACGCAGGGCGCGGTTATGGCACCGAGGCGCTGCGCCTGCTGGCCGAGGGGGTGGCCGATGTGGCAACGCTCGATCGCGTTCTCACCGATGCGGCAGGGTTTCGTATGGGGCCGTTCACGTTGATGGATCTCACGGCGCTTGATGTGTCGCACCCGGTGATGGAATCCATTTATCACCAGTTTTATGAAGAGCCGCGTTTTCGTCCGCAGCCGCTCACGCGCCAGATGCTCGCGGCGGGGCTGGTGGGGCGCAAGGTGGGGCGCGGTTTTTATGTGTATGAGGCCGGCGCGCACGGGCCGATGCAGGTGTGGCCTGCCGAGCCGGTGGTGCCGGGGCGCCAGGCCCTGCCGGCCCGCGTGTGGATCAGCCCGCAGATGCCGCCGGCGTGGCGAGCTTGCGTGGAGCAACTGGCCCAAGCGGCGGGCGTGGCGCTCGACAACAGCGCGGCGGATGCCCGCCCGGCGTGCGACAGCCTGTGCCTCGTGGCCCCGCTGGGCGACGATGCCACCACCTGTGCGCTGCGCGAAGCGCTCGATGCTTCGCGCACCGTGGCGGTGGATACCTTGTTTGATGCTCACCGCCGCCGTGTGGTGATGGGCACGCCGGCCACCTCGCGTGCCGCGCTTGATGCGGCGCAAGCCTTGTTGGCTGCCGATGGCGTGGCCGTGAGCGTGCTGCGCGACAGCTACGGCCTGGTGGCTCAGCGCGTGGTGGCGGCCATCATCAACATCGCGTGCGAGATGGCGCAGCAGCGCATCGCCACGCCGGCTGATATCGATCGTGCCGTGGTGCTGGGCCTGGGCTATCCGCACGGGCCGCTGGCCTGGGGCGATGCACTTGGCGCGCGCACCGTGCTCACGATCTTGCAGCGTCTGCAGGCCCACACCGGCGATCCGCGTTACCGCCCCAGCCCGTGGCTCACGCGGCGTGCGGCGCTGGGCCTGAGCCTGCTCACCGAAGAGGGTTGATCCATGCTTGATGCCTATCTCTTTGATGGTTTGCGCTCACCCTTTGGCCGCCATGCCGGCGTGCTGGCCCGCGTGCGCCCCGATGATCTCGTGGCCGAGGTGATGCGCGCGGTGATGGCCCGCTCGCCGTGGCCGGCTGATCAGCTGGGGGATGTGATTCTTGGCTGCGCCAACCAGGCGGGCGAAGATGCGCGCAACGTGGCGCGCAATGCGCTGCTGCGTGCGGGCCTGCCGGTGAGTGTGCCGGGGCAGACGGTCAACCGCCTGTGCGCCAGCGGCCTTGCGGCGGTGATCGATGCGGCGCGTGCCATCACCTGTGGCGAGGGCGAGTTGATGCTGGCCGGCGGCATCGAGAGCATGAGCCGTGCGCCTTTTGTGTTGGGCAAGGCCGAGAGCGCCTACAGCCGCGAAGCCCCGTTGTTTGACAGCACCATCGGCGCGCGATTTCCTAACCCCGTGGTGGCCGCGCAATACGGTGCAGACACCATGCCCGAAACGGCGGACAACGTGGCGCGCGAGTTCGGCATCACGCGCGATCAGGCCGATGCGTTTGCAGCGGCGTCGCAAGCCAAATACGAAGCGGCGCGTGGGGCCCGGTTTTTTGCCGGCGAGATCGCGCCCATCGCCATCCCCACCGGCAAAAAAACGCCGCCTCTCGTGCTGGCCGCAGACGAACATCCGCGCCCGGATTCGACCATCGAATCGCTGGCCCGGCTCAAGCCTTTGTTTGACGGCGGCGTGGTGACGGCGGGCAATGCTTCGGGCATCAACGATGGCGCAGCGGTGCTGCTCATCGGCAGCCGCGCAGCGGGCGAGCGCGTCGGTGCGCGGCCCATGGTGCGATTGATCGCGGCAGCGGCGGCGGGTGTCGAGCCGCGCCTTATGGGCGTGGGCCCGGTGCCGGCCATTGCCAAAGCCCTGCAGCGCGCGGGGCTCACGCTGGCGCAGATGGATCTCATCGAGATCAACGAAGCTTTTGCCAGCCAGGTGCTGGGGTGCCTCAAGGGCTTGGGCGTGGCGCTCGATGATGCGCGTGTCAACGTCAACGGTGGTGCCATCGCGGTGGGCCACCCACTGGGGGCCTCGGGGGCGCGGCTGGTGCTCACGGTGGCGCGTGAGCTGCAGCGCCGCCAGGCCCGCTATGCCGTGGTGAGCCTGTGCATCGGCGTCGGCCAGGGGCTGGCGCTGGTGATCGAACGCATCTGAATCAACCGAACAGCATCCAATCGAACAGCATCAATCGAATGGCCATCAAGGATCAACACATGAGTGCATCACAAGCCGAATTCAACTGGGCCGACCCGTTTGGGCTCGACGCGCAACTGAGCAGCGACGAGCGCCAGGTGCGCGACGCCGCTGCCGCCTATGCGCAAGGCAAGCTGCTGCCGCGCGTGCGCGATGCCTTTCGCCACGAGCGCATGGATGCGAACATTTTTCGAGAGATGGGTGAGCTGGGCCTGCTGGGTGCCACGATTCCCACGCAATATGGCGGCGCGGGCCTCAACTACGTGAGCTACGGCCTCGTGGCGCGCGAGATCGAGCGTGTCGATTCGGGCTACCGCTCGATGATGAGCGTGCAATCGTCGCTGGTGATGGTGCCCATTGCCGAGTTTGGCTCTGAGGCGCAAAAACAAAAATACCTGCCCAAGTTGGCTCGGGGCGAGTGGATCGGCTGCTTCGGCCTCACCGAACCCAACCATGGTTCCGACCCCGGATCAATGGTAACGCGCGCGCGCAAGGCCGAGG
>CAZUCW010000131.1:0-4923 GCA_964618825.1 uncultured Aquabacterium sp. | reverse complement strand
ATTTGTGACGGCCATGATGGCTTTCTTTTTGTTGATGTGGCTGCTGGGCTCGACCACCGAGGGCGACAAAAAAGGCATTGCGGATTATTTCAATGCGCCACTCAAGATTGCGATGTTTGGTGGCAGTGGTGCGGGCGACGCCAGCCACGTGATCAAGGGCGGCGGCAAGGATCTCACACAATCCACCGGCCAGGTGAAAAACGGCGAGGTCGAAGCGCCCAAGAAAACCTACAACTTGCAAGCACTCAAGGCACAGCAGGCCGCCGCCGAAGCAGAGCGGCTATCGAACCTGAAAAAGCGTGTCGAAGAAGTGCTCGCCAACAACCCGACGCTGGCCAACTACAAATCACAAATCAGGCTCGACATGACGCGCGATGGGCTGCGCATACAGATCGTCGACGATCAAAAACGGCCCATGTTTGACAGCGGCAGCGCCATCGTCAAACCCTATATGCACGAGCTGCTCGTGGCCATTGGCATGGTGCTGGCCGAGGTGCCCAACAAACTCACCGTTGAAGGCCACACCGATGCGGCGCCCTTCAGCGCCGGCGAATCTGGCTACAGCAACTGGGAGCTCTCGGCTGATCGCGCCAATGCTTCACGTCGCGAAATGATGTTGGGCGGCTTGCAAGGCGAAAAAGTGCTGCGCGTGCAGGGGCTGGCGGCCAGCATTCCGTTCGACAAATCCGACAACATGAACCCCATCAACCGGCGCATCAGCATCATCGTGATGAACCGCGATGCCGAAGAGCGTTTCTTCGAATCGAGCGAGACGGAATCCGCAGCCAGCGCTCCTGCCGGCGATTCAAGCTCGCCACCAAACGACCGATAAAACATCTTGTTGAGAAACGGCGCCCCACCACCGGGTCGCCCTTGTGAACAGCGCGAGGACACACCATGAGCACCCCCGACCTGAAGTTTTTGATCGTGGACGACTTCTCGACCATGCGGCGCATCGTGCGTGGCCTGCTCAAAGAGCTGGGCTACAACAACGCCGAAGAGGCAGAAGACGGCAACGTAGCTCTCACCATGCTCAAAAACGGCAATTTCGATTTCGTGGTGAGTGATATCAACATGCCCAACATGAACGGCTTCGAGTTGCTCAAGGCCATCAAGGCCGAAGAGACGCTCAAGCACATCCCCGTGTTGATGGTTACCGCCGAGGCCCGCAAAGAAGACATCGTGCTGGCAGCGCAAAGCGGCGCAGCCGGCTACATCGTCAAGCCCTTCACCAAAGCCACGCTTGAAGAGAAGGTGCAAAAAATCATGCAAAAACTGGCCACGGCCTAAACCGCACCGGGAGCCCCTCATGAAGATGGATGACCTGCCCGAATCGCCCCTGCCGGCGGCCTCGCCCGAGATCTACCAACAGCTCGGATCGCTCACGCGCCAGTTGCACGACACCCTCAATCAGTTGGGCGTGATGCCCAAACTGCGCGACAACGTTGAAGACCTGCCCGATGCGCGCAGCCGCCTCAACTACATCGCCACCAAAACCGCGCAAGCCGCCGAGAAGGTGCTCAACCTCGTCGACAAGGCCAAGGCCGATCACGAGCACATCGCCTCTGAAACGCGCCGCATCGCGGCAGCCATCGTTGCCGATCCAGTTAAAGCCGTGGCCAGCGGCGCCGTGATGAATTTTGTTGAGGATGTCGAGGCCAGCACTGCGCGCATCGATGTGGCCCTCACCGACATCATGATGGCGCAAGATTTTCACGATCTCACCGGGCAAGTTGTGGCCAAGGTCGTGCGCCTGGCCGAGAACCTCGAAGATCAACTCGTCAAGCTCGTTGTGCAGGCCATACCGCCCGATCAGGTGCACAAGGTCGAGGCTGCGCTCAACGGCCCGGTTGTCAACCCCGAAGGCCGCACCGATGTGGTGGCCGACCAAAGCGAGGTCGACGACCTGCTCGCCAGCCTGGGTTTCTGATCAGCCCAACGCGCAATCGATCAGTGCGAGTGCGTGGCCGCATGAGCCACCGCCTCGCGCACGGCCGACACCTGGCGGCGCGACACGGCCAGCCATTCGTCGGTAGGTGACACCCGCAGCGCCCACACCTCGCTGCCATCGGCGCTGTCTTGCCGGCGCTCCAGCGCACGCATCGCCTGGCGCGACACCAGCGCATTGCGATGCACACGCACAAAAGCCCCCCCCAACCGATGCTCAAGCTCGGTGAGTGATTCATCAAGCACATAGGTGTGTTGCGCGGTGCGCAGCGTCACGTATTTGAGCTCGGCTTTCAAGAACAACACCTCGGCCACCGGCACACGCACCACGCGGCCCCGATCATTCACCACGATATCGGGCTGAGTGTGTGACGCTGCCCCCGCATTGCCAGCCGTTGGCGCAACGCCCTCGCGCTCAAGGCGTCGCTCGATGCGTCGCTTGAGCGCACGCTGCATCGCCTCTTGCAGCCGCGCAAGCTTTACGGGCTTGGTGAGGTAATCGACCGCCTCAAGCTCAAAGGCTTTCACAGCATGCTCGGCATGCGCTGTCACAAACACCACGGCCAACTCGGGGGCGGCCTCGCGCAGCCGGGCAGCCAGTGTGGTGCCGTCGGCACCGGGCATTTGCACATCGAGCAAAGCCACATCGGCTGCGTGATGCATCAGCCAATCCATCGCCTGCACGGCGCTGGCGGCCTCGCCCGCCACCACGCAGGCCGGCTCGCAACAATCGGCCAGCAAGCTTTTGAGTCGCAGCCGGGCCAGATCCTCATCGTCGACGATCAACACCCGCAAACCGTTAGACAGCGCGTCGCTCATATGCTGTTCTCCTTCGTGGACAAGCGTGTGTTGTCTCGCCCACACGGCCTCTTCGCTTCAGCGGCCTACAAAGGCACCACGATACGCACGCGAAACTCGCCCTCGCGCCGCGAGGTTTCGAAGCGCGCAGCCACATCGTGCATCAGGCGCAAACGCTCTTGCACATTACGCAGCGCCATGCCGTGCCCCGGCACCGACGATTCGCCCGACACCGTGTTGCTCACCAACAGCACCGCTTGCCCTCGGTGCACGCTGGTTTTGATGCGTATGGTGCCGCCTTCGGGCGCGGGCTCCACTCCGTGTTTCACCGCGTTTTCAACCAGCGGCTGCAAGAGCAGCGGCGGCAGCCGGGCCGCTCTGGCCTGATCGTCGAGCTCCCAGCGCACCCGCAACCGCGAGCCAAAACGCACCTGCTCAATATCGAGATAGCGCCGGGCCAGATCCACCTCTTGCGCCAGCGTCACTGGCGTCAGCGTCTGTGCATCGGCCAGTGCCGCGCGAAACAACTCGGCCAAATCCTCAAGCACCGACTCGGCCCGCGCCGGATCGACCCTCACCAGCGCAATCGCCGTGTTGAGCGTGTTAAACAAAAAATGCGGTCGAATGCGCGCCTGCAGCTCAGCCAGCCGCGCCGTGGTTGCCGCCGGCATCACCAGGCGCGAACGCAGCCGCAGCCAATGAAACACCGCCAGCCCCGCCAGCGCCCCGGTGGCCAGCAGCGGCACGGGCTGCGCCCAGCCAAACACATCCGGCACCATCGTCTGCAAGGGCCACGCCGGCAACACCGCACACAACGCCCCCAACGCCGCCAGCGCCACCGCCTGCAACGCCACAGGCCAACGCGCCACCTGGCGCTGCGCAACGCACGCCACCATCAACCACAACAGCAGCGCTGGCAATGACACCATCGTCGCCAGGCTGAACATTGCCATCGCATCGCGCCACGATGGCGCGGCAAACGACACCCCCAGCGCCACAGCCACATGCACCGCCACCACCGCACGCAACACCACACCCACGTGGCAGATATCGAGCCCGGCTCGCTCGCCCCCGGCTCGCCGCCGCCATCCGCTGGGCTCGCCATGCTCGGTTAGGCCAAACAAGGTGCTCGACGCCGCATCAGAAGCCACGGCAGCATCGGTGCGCGACGCCGCCGCGCCAGAACGCGTGGCCGATGGGGGGGATGAGATGGGCATGAATCGCTCGGGGGTCTCGTCGATCGGGGTTGGCCGGCGGCAAACCTACAATGGCGCACTGTAATTGCGGCCCGCCCGCGCGCCAATCCATGAGCCTGCCCATGAGCCAACTCGACAAAAAATCCGAAGCCTGGTCCGCCCTGTTTTCTGAGCCCATGAGTGAGCTGGTTAAGCGCTACACGGCCAGCGTCTTCTTTGACAAACGCCTCTGGCGTGCCGACATCCAAGGCTCGCTGGCGCACGCCGACATGCTGTCTGCCCAGGGCCTGATCTCGGCCAACGATCTTGCAGCCATCCAAAAAGGCATGGCGCAAATCACCCAAGAAATCGAATCCGGCGCCTTTGATTGGAAGCTCGACCTCGAAGACGTGCACCTCAACATCGAGGCCCGCCTCACGCAGCTGGTGGGCGACGCGGGCAAGCGCCTGCACACTGGCCGCTCACGCAACGATCAAGTGGCCACCGACGTGCGCCTGTGGCTGCGCAGCGAGGTCGACGAAATCGGCGCGCTGCTCATCGAATTGCAACGCGCACTGATCGATGTAGCCGAGCGCAACGCCGGCACCATCCTGCCCGGCTTCACCCATCTGCAAGTGGCTCAGCCCGTGGCGTTTGGCCACCACCTGCTGGCTTACGTCGAGATGTTTGCGCGCGACGCCGAACGCATGCTTGATCTGCGCCGCCGCATCAACCGCCTGCCGCTGGGCTCAGCCGCGCTGGCCGGCACCAGCTACCCACTCGACCGCGCGCGCGTGGCCCGCACGCTGGGCATGGTCGACGAAACCGGCCAGCCAGCGGTTTGCCAAAACAGCCTCGACGCCGTATCCGATCGCGATTTCGCCATCGAATTCACCGCGGCAGCCTCGCTCGTGATGGTGCACATCTCACGCCTGAGTGAAGAGCTGATCTTGTGGATGAGCCAAAACGTGGGCTTCATCGATCTGGCCGACCGCTTTTGCAC
>CAZUCW010000130.1:0-5119 GCA_964618825.1 uncultured Aquabacterium sp. | reverse complement strand
TCAAGATCCAGGGCATCACCAAGGAGATCATGCAGGTGGCGCTGGCGCAGGCCAAAGAAGCACGTTTGCATATCCTGGGCAAGATGGTCGAGGCGCTTGAGGCGCCCAACACCGAGGTGTCCGAGTTCGCGCCGCGTCTCTACACCATGAAGATCAACCCCGAGAAGATCCGCGACGTGATCGGCAAGGGTGGCGCCACCATCCGCGCACTGACCGAAGAAACCGGCACGCAGATCGACATTGGCGAAGACGGCACCATCACCATCGCATCTACCGATGCCGCCATGGCCGAGCTGGCCAAGAAGAAGATCGAAGAGATCACCGCTGAGGTCGAGATCGGCAAGATCTACGAAGGTCCGGTTACCAAACTGTTTGATTTCGGTGCCTTGGTGAATCTGCTGCCCGGCAAAGACGGCTTGCTGCACATCAGCCAGATCTCGCACCAGCGTGTCGAGAAGGTGTCCGATGTGCTGCAAGAAGGGCAGATCGTCAAGGTCAAAGTGCTCGAGACCGACGAGAAGGGCCGCGTCAAGCTCTCGATGAAGGTGCTGCAAGAGCGCCCCGAGCGCAGCAACGCGGGCGACGCTGCACAGCCGCAGCAATAAACGCTGTACGCAGACGATGCCGTGCGCCATCTTCTGATGGCCTCGTGCATCGAGGCGAGCCACACCGATGAACGTCATCGAGATCGCTCAACCCGGTGCAGCCGATGTGCTGCGCTTGGCATCGCGTCCCACGCCACAGGCTGGGGCCGGCGAGGCGTTGATCCGCGTGACGGCTTCGGGCGTCAACCGCCCCGATGTGTTGCAGCGCAAGGGCCTGTATCCGCCGCCGCCGGGGGTGTCCGATGTGCCGGGGCTCGAAGTGGCCGGCGTCATCGTGTCGGGCGATACACAGGCGCTGGTGCGTGCGGGTTTAGCGGTGGGGGATCGCGTGTGCGCCCTGCTGGCCGGTGGCGGTTATGCAGACCATGCCGTTGCGCCTGTCGGGCAGTGTCTGCCCGTGCCGAACGGGCTCAGTGATGTCGAAGCCGCGAGCCTGCCCGAAACACTGTTCACTGTTTGGCACAACGTTTTTGATCGCGCTGCGCTGCAACCTGGCCAGACGCTGCTCGTGCATGGTGGCTCCAGCGGCATCGGCGTGGCCGCTATCCAGCTGGCGCGCGCGCGAGGCTCGCGCGTCATCGTTACGGTGGGCAGTGATGCCAAGGCGCAGGCCTGTCTGGCGCTGGGAGCGTCGCATGCCATCAACTATCGCGAGCAAACCTTTGAAGCCGAGGTGCTGCGCCTTACCGAAGGGCGCGGTGTTGATGTGGTGCTCGATATGGTTGCTGGCCCCTACGTGGCGCGCGAAATGAGTTGCCTGGCCGAAGAAGGCCGCATTGCGATCATCGCCGTGCAAGGCGGTGTGAGGGCAGAGTTCGATGCGGCGCAGTTGCTGATGCGGCGCCTCACGCTGTCTGGCTCGACGCTGCGTGCGCGCTCGCTTGCTTTCAAGGCGCAACTGGCTCAAACACTGCGTCAACAGGTCTGGCCGTTGCTTGAGCAAGGCATCATCAAACCCGTGATCGATGGTGTGTTTGACGCGGCTCAGGCGGCGCAGGCGCACGCTCGCATCGAAGCGGGGCAACACATTGGCAAGATCGTTCTGATCTGGCCGGCATCTGCCTGAGGGCGGTGATATCCAAGCAGATTTTTTGAGAGAAGCATCATGAGTACGCGAAAAAAACTGGTTGTAGGCAACTGGAAAATGCACGGCAGCCGTGCGGCCAATGCCGAGCTGCTGGCGGGCGTTTTGCAAGCGGGCCCGTTTATGGCGGAGGTGGCCGTGTGCGTGCCTGCACCGTATCTGGGTGAAGTCGGCATCACGTTAGCCGCCAGCCATCTGGCTTGGGGCGCGCAAGACTGTTCTGCTCACGAGCAGGGGGCCTACACCGGCGAAGTGTCGGTGGGCATGCTGGCCGAATTCGGCTGCCGCTACGTCATCGTCGGCCACTCTGAGCGTCGTGCTTACCACGGTGAAACCGACCAACTGGTGGCCGATAAAGCCCGCATCGCGCTGAGCAAAGGCATCACGCCCATTGTCTGCGTGGGCGAAACCCTCGCACAACGCGAAGCCGGCCAAACTGAAGAAGTTGTTAAACGACAGCTCTCAGCGGTTATCCATGCGCTGGGGCAGTGCGTGGGCGAAATTGTTGTGGCCTATGAGCCGGTTTGGGCTATCGGTACCGGCAAAACGGCCACACCCGAGCAGGCGCAAGAGGTGCACGCTTTGTTGCGCGCCCAGCTGCGCGCTGCTACCCAACGTGCTGACGACATGAAGCTGTTGTATGGCGGTAGCGTCAAGCCTGATAACGCGACGGCCCTGTTCTCGCAGCCCGATATCGATGGTGGGCTGATTGGGGGCGCTGCGTTGAAGGCCGTCGATTTCGTGGCGGTATGCCGCGCGGCAGCCTGAGGCTGCCGGTCAGAGTCATTCACCTTTGTTTTACCGGAGAGTTAGATCATGCAATGGTTGATTTCGCTGCTCACCGTGGTTCAGATCCTGGCTGCTCTGGCCATGATCGGCTTGGTGCTTGTGCAGCATGGCAAGGGCGCCGATATGGGAGCGTCGTTTGGCAGTGGTGCATCGGGCAGCCTGTTTGGCGCCACGGGCAGCGCCAATTTTCTGTCGCGATCCACAGCGGTGTGCGCCACGGTTTTCTTCGTCAGCACGCTGGCGTTAGCCTATCTGAGCAACCAGCGTCCACAAGCGCCGGTCAGTGAGTCAAGCGTGCTTGATCGCGCCGTGCAAACGGCGCCTGCAGCGTCTGCTGCAGCAACGCTGCCCGCTGCCGCGCCAAGCGCTGCAGCCTCGGGTGCGGCGCTCATTCCGGCCAAGTGATGCGTATCAGCTGCTGAATCTCGTGCAATCGAGCAACGCAGCGGGAGAATCTGCCCCAAATGGGGTAGAATCTAAGTCTTCGTTCAGCACTGCTGAGGTGCATTGCAGCAGCAGTGTTTGAGCAGCCAATCAATGGCTTGCCGACGTGGTGAAATTGGTAGACACGCTATCTTGAGGGGGTAGTGGCGAAAGCTGTGCGAGTTCGAGTCTCGCCGTCGGCACCAACAAAAGATTAAAAAATGCGACTGGGTTGATCTGGCACCTGGTCGATTGCTCCGAATGTGTGTCTAATTCAGGCCCGTCGGGATGCGAACCGGCGCGCTGAGCGAGGCTGTCCTCGGTAGCGCGCTTTATTTTTGTCAGATGGACGGTGGCGCCTCAGGCCACGCAAACAGATCATCGGCAGATCCTCGTATAAAAACAGCAAGTTGGCGGACCACCATGAGCCTCGATCAATACCTCCCCATCATCTTGTTCATCCTTGTTGGCGTGGGGGTTGGCGTGGCGCCTCAGGTATTGGGTTTTCTGCTTGGGCCAAGACGCCCTGATGCTGCCAAAAATTCACCCTACGAGTGCGGCTTCGAGGCTTTCGAAGACGCTCGCATGAAGTTCGATGTGCGCTACTACCTTGTGGCCATCCTCTTCATTCTGTTCGATCTTGAAATCGCTTTTCTTTTCCCCTGGGCGGTGGCCCTTCGTGAAATTGGTGCGCCGGGCTTCTGGGCCATGATGCTCTTTCTGGGCATCTTGGTGGTGGGCTTCGTCTACGAATGGAAGAAGGGCGCCCTCGATTGGGAATGAGCGTTCGGGCGAACAATCTCAAGGCATAGAGTCATGGCAATTGACGGCGTTCTCAAAGACGGATTCATCACCACTTCGGTGGATACGCTCATCAACTGGTCCAAAACCGGTTCTCTCTGGCCGATGACATTTGGGCTGGCCTGTTGTGCGGTTGAGATGATGCATGCAGGCGCATCGCGCTACGACATCGATCGTTTTGGCATGTTATTTCGTCCAAGTCCCCGCCAGTCTGATCTGATGTTGGTTGCGGGTACGCTGTGCAACAAAATGGCGCCGGCGTTGCGCAAGGTTTACGACCAAATGGCCGAGCCGCGCTGGGTGTTGTCGATGGGGTCGTGTGCCAACGGTGGCGGTTATTACCACTACAGCTACTCGGTGGTGCGTGGTTGTGATCGCATCGTGCCTGTTGATGTTTACGTGCCGGGCTGTCCGCCTACTGCCGAAGCGCTGCTTTACGGCATTTTGCAACTGCAAGCCAAGATTCGGCGCGAAAACACCATCGCGCGTTGAGCCTTCGAGAGTATTTGATGAACCAATCTCTTGCTACGTTGAAATCAGCGCTTGAATCGGTGCTGGGTGATCGGATCAAATCTCTGGTGGTGGCGCGCGGCGAGCTCACTCTGACGGTTTGTGCAGACGATTATTCGCGTGTGGCTCTGACGCTGCGCGATCATCCGGCCCTGAGCTTTGAACAATTGATCGATCTGTGCGGTCTTGATTACTCCGCCTACAAAGAGGGTGCCAGCCCGCTGGCTGAAGGGGCGCGTTTTTGGGTGGCGGTGCATTTGCTGTCGGTTTCCAAAAACTGGCGCCTGCGCCTCAAGGTGGCTTGCCCCGACGACAGCATGCCGGTGGTGGCATCGGTTAATGAAATCTGGAATGCCGCTAACTGGTTCGAGCGCGAAGCCTTCGATCTGTATGGCATCGTCTTTGATGGCCATGAGGATTTGCGTCGCATCCTCACAGATTACGGTTTTATCGGGCATCCCTTCCGCAAGGATTTCCCGACCACCGGGCACGTCGAAATGCGCTACGACCCCGATCAGCGACGTGTGGTCTACCAGCCCGTAACTATCGATCCGCGCGAGATCACGCCGCGCATCATCCGTGAAGACAACTACGGCGGCCTGCACTGAGAGCGCTCATGTCTGAGATCAAAAACTACACCCTCAACTTCGGCCCGCAACACCCAGCCGCTCACGGCGTGCTGCGTTTGGTGTTAGAGCTCGATGGCGAGGTGATCCAGCGCGCCGATCCCCATATCGGCCTGCTGCACCGAGCCACCGAAAAACTGGCCGAAAGCAAAACATTCATCCAATCGCTGCCCTACATGGACCGTCTCGATTACGTGTCCATGATGAGCTACGAACATGCCTATTGTTTGGCCATCGAGAAGCTGTTGGGCGTCGATGTGCCATTGCGGGCGCAGTACATC
>CAZUCW010000129.1:0-5125 GCA_964618825.1 uncultured Aquabacterium sp. | reverse complement strand
CGCCATGCTGCGCTGGATGGCGCCGTTTTTGAGCTTCACGGCCGAAGAAGCCTGGAAAGTCTTTAACGGCGCCGGCCCGGGCGACACGATCTTCACCGAAACCTTCTGGAGCGAGGGTGCTTTTGCCCAGCCCGAAGCAGCCCTGCTGGCCAAGTGGAGCCGCATCCGCGAAGTGCGCGAAGCCATCAACAAAGAGATCGAAGCCGTGCGTGCCACCGGGCAAGTGGGCTCATCGTTGCAGGCTGAGATCGACATCAGCGTCAACGCCGAAGACTTTGCCTTGCTGGCCACCCTGGGCGACGATCTCAAGTTCGTCACCATCACCTCGCGCGCTACGCTCAAGCCAGGCAGCGAGCTGGCCGTGGCCGTTACGCCATCGTCGGCTGCCAAGTGCGAGCGCTGTTGGCACTATCGCGATGATGTGGGCACCGATGCCGCGCACCCCACGCTGTGTGGGCGCTGCACGAGCAACCTTTACGGTGCCGGCGAATCGCGCAAGGTGGCCTGATGGCGGGCAAAAAATCTTTCGGCGGTGCAGGCCGCCTCGCGCCTTGGTTGAGCATCGCGCTCATCGTCGTGTTGCTCGATCAGTTCACCAAAGTGCTGATCGTGGGGCACTTTGCGCTGGGGCAAGAGCGCGTGGTTACCTCGTATTTCAACGTGGTTCGGGCGCACAACACCGGCGCTGCGTTTTCGTTTCTGGCGCATGCTGGCGGCTGGCAGCGCTGGCTCTTTACGGGCATCGCTTTGGCTGCCGTGGCCGGCATTGTGTGGATGCTCAAGCAGCATGGCCACCAGCGTCTCTTTGCGTGGGCGCTGACGCTCATCCTCGGTGGAGCCGTGGGCAACGTGATCGACCGCATGGCCTACGGCTACGTGGTCGATTTTTTGCAGTTTCACTGGGCCTTTTTATCGCCAGTTTTTCACGGTGGGTATTTTCCGGCCTTCAATGTGGCCGACAGCGCCATCACCGTCGGGGCGGCGTTGTTGATTCTGGATGAGTTGAGGCGCGTGCGTCGCGGCTGAGCCCACCGTTTAGCGCCGCCCAAACGGTGGTTGGCCGCGCCAGTAGCGAATCATCAGCCAGCCGCCCAGCATGCCGCCGAGGTGGGCAAAGTGGGCCACGCCTCCGGCCACAAACAGCACGCCCATGATCAGCTCAATGGCGCCGAACACCAGCACAAAGGTGCGCGCTTTCATGGGGATGGGTGGAATCAACGGCATGATTGTGCGGTTCGGAAACAGCATCCCGAACGCCAGCAGCAAGCCATAAATGCCCCCTGATGCACCCACCGTCGGCGAGGGCAGCCCCGTGAGCAGCCCCAGCAACAACTGCGCGGCCGCTGCCGTTAGCACGCAGGCAAAGAAATACTGCAGATAGCGTCGCGGCCCCCACACCTGCTCGAGCTCAGAGCCAAACATCCACAGCCCCAGCATGTTGAAGAACAGATGGCCCATCGATGCCTGATCATGCAAAAAGGCGTAGGTAACCACCTGCCAGGGCATGAAGTGCGGCCCCAGCGGCCACAAGGCAAGCATCTGAGAAAACCACGGCCCCAGGATGAGGGCCAGGCAATACACGGCCACATTGACGAGCATGATGGCCTGAGTGATCGGTGGAATGGGCGGCATGCGCTTGAGGGCCCTGTAGAACAGTGCACAACCCGTCTCGGTGCCCGGCTCAGTGATGAAGGCTGCGACGATACAGCAAGAGCGGACGCCAACGCAGAACGGTGGAATGGTGCCGAAGGCCGGACTCGAACCGGCACGGGTGTTTAGCCCGGCGGATTTTGAATCCGCTGCGTCTACCTATTTCGCCACTTCGGCAAGTGCGACAAGACCGAGATTATTGCACGAATGATGTGTGAATCGATACGTTGTGCAGTGAACTGCGACAATGCCGCACAGGAGAAACACACATGCCGCAGACCTTGCACCGATATCCCACGCTTGAAGATGTGATTGGACGCACACCGCTTGTGCGCTTGCAGCGCGTGCCGGGCAACGATGGCGATCAACGTGGCAATGTGATTCTTGCCAAGCTTGAGGGCAACAACCCGGCGGGGTCGGTGAAGGACCGCGCGGCCAGCAGCATGATTCGTCGTGCCGAAGAGCGCGGGCAAATCACGCCGGGCGATACGCTCATCGAGGCCACCTCGGGCAACACCGGCATCGCGCTGGCCATGGCTGCGGCAGTGCGTGGCTACAAGATGGTGTTGATCATGCCCGAAGACCTCAGTATCGAGCGTGCGCAAACCATGAAGGCTTATGGCGCAGAGTTGATCCTTACGCCCAAGGCCGGTGGCATGGAATACGCACGCGATCTGGCCGAGCGCATGCAGCGTGAGGGCAAGGGGCTGGTGCTCGATCAGTTTGCCAACGCAGATAACCCGCGCATCCATTTTGAAACCACTGGCCCCGAAATCTGGGCCGACACGCAAGGGCGCATCACGCACTTTGTGAGTGCGATGGGCACCACGGGCACCATCACGGGCACTTCGCGTTTTCTTAAAGAAAAGAAGCCGGATGTGCGCATCGTGGGCGCCCAACCTTGCGCGGGCTCACGCATTCCGGGTATCCGCAAATGGCCCGAGGCTTATCTGCCCAAGATTTACGACCCCAGCGCGGTCGACGAAATGATCGATGTGTCGCAGGCCGATGCTGAAGATATGGCGCGGCGTTTGGCGCGCGAAGAGGGTTTGTTTGCGGGGATCTCGGCGGCTGGGGCTTGCTGGGTGGCCTTGCAGGTGGCACGGCGGGTTGAGAACGCCACCATTGTTTTTGTGGTGTGCGATCGTGGAGACCGCTATCTCTCGACGGGGGTGTTTCCGGCCTGAGAGAGGGCGCTGCCTACAATCGCAATCGCTGCAACGTTTGAGACGCCACCCTCATGGACATCCACAAAGAACTCGACACCCGCGGCCTCACCTGCCCGCTGCCTATTCTCAAAGCCAAAAAAGCCTTGGCCGATATGCACAGCGGCGAGGCGCTCAAGGTGGTGAGCACCGACCCCGGTTCGGTGCGCGATTTTCAGGCCTTTGCGCGGCAAACAGGCAACGAGCTGATCAGCCAAACCGCCGAGGGCGATGCCTTTATCCATGTGCTGCGCCGTCGCTGAACGGCGCGCGCTCATTTCTCAATCCATCAAGCCTGAACGGTCTTGATGTAATCGCGGAACCACGGCCCCACTTGCGGATGGGTGAGCGCGAGCTCAACGTTGGCCTGCAAGAAGCCTTCTTTGCTGCCGCAATCGTAGCGTTTGCCTTCGTAGGTGTAGGCAAACACCTTCTCGCGGCGCAGCAGGCCGGCGATGCCATCGGTGAGTTGAATCTCGCCACCAACACCGCGCGGCTGGTTGCGGATTTCGTCGAACACGCCCGGCGTGAGAATGTAGCGGCCGGCCACGCCCAGGCGTGAAGGAGCAACTTCGGGGGCAGGTTTTTCGACGATGCGGGTGACATCCATCAGGTGATCGTTGACCGTTGTGCCCGCTACGATGCCGTAGCGTTTGGTGTGCTCGGCGGGCACTTCTTGCACAGCCAGGATCGATGCGCGCCATTCGTCAAACTGATCGACCATTTGCTTGAGGATCGGTGTTTCGCCCACCATCAGATCGTCGGCCAGCAGCACAGCAAAAGGCTCACCGCGCACCAGGCGCTCGCCACACAGCACGGCGTGGCCCAGCCCCAGGCTCTTGGCTTGGCGCACAAACACGCACTCCATATCGGCGGGCTTGATGGATTGCACCACCGCGAGCAGCTCTTTTTTGCCGGCTTGCTCGAGCTCATATTCGAGCTCAAACGCCATATCGAAGTGATCCTCGATGGGGCGTTTGTGGCGGCCTGTTACGAAGATCATTTCGCGGATGCCGGCGGCGTAGGCTTCTTCAACCGCGTACTGGATCAGGGGTTTGTCGACCACCGGCAGCATTTCTTTGGGCTGCGCCTTGGTGGCCGGCAGAAATCGGGTGCCCAAACCGGCAACCGGAAAGATGGCCTTGTTAACCAGCATGTTGTCGAGCTTTCTCTCTGAAAAACAGGATGTGATGCGGCGATTCTGGCATCCGTTAATGACGTCGTTTTTGCAAAATCGCTGCGCGGCCTGAAGCGCCGCCGGGTGATGGATTGTTTTAGGCGATAAAAAGTTCAACCCAGCCGCATGCGTTGTTCGCGCAAGCGTCCCAGCGTGGCTGAAAAGTCGGCCACACGCTGTTTTTCTTGTTCAACCACGGCTGCTGGGGCGCGGGCCACAAAGCTTTCGTTGCCCAGCTTGGCGTTGGCTTTTGCGATCTCGCCGTCGAGCCGGGAGATTTCTTTGTCGAGCCGGATTTTTTCGGCCTCAACATCGATTTGCACTTCAAGCGCCAGCCGCACTTCGCCTTGCACCGCCACCGGGGCGTTTTGCGTGGCTTGGGCAAAGGCTGTGTCATCAGCCATCACCCGCACCTCGCTGAGTTTGGCCAAAGCCTTGATGATCGGGCTGGCGCTGGCGATGAAATCGGCATCACCCCGCGTGAGCAGCGGCACACGCTCGGCGGGCGAGAGGTTCATCTCGCCACGCAGATTGCGGCACGAGCCCACCACGGCTTTGAGCCGAGCCACAAAGGCATCGGCTTGCGCGTCGATGCGTTCGGGCTGCGCCAGCGGATAAGGGGCTTGCACGATGCTGTCGTTTGAGTCGGCGGCCTTGCGCCCCGCTACCGGGGCCACGGCTTGCCACAGCTCTTCGGTGATGAACGGCGTGATCGGGTGCAGCAGGCGCAACACGGTTTCGAGCACGCGGATCAGGGTGCGGCGTGTGGCCCGTGCGGCGGCATCGTTGCCGGCCTCTTTGGCCACATTGAGCTGCACCTTGGCGATCTCGAGATACCAATCGCAGTATTCGTCCCACACAAACTGGTAGATGGTTTGGGCAACGTTGTCGAGCCGGTATTCAGCAAAACCTTGCGCCACGACTGCCTCGATGCGCTGCAGCTCGCTGGTGATCCAGCGATCGGGTTGAGAAAACGCCAGATAGCCTGATGAGCAGGCATCACCAACAGCAGGCGCTTGCAGGCCGCAATCTTGCTCCTCGCAGTTCATCAGCACAAAGCGCGTGGCGTTCCACAGCTTGTTGCAGAAATTGC
>CAZUCW010000128.1:0-5133 GCA_964618825.1 uncultured Aquabacterium sp. | reverse complement strand
GCCGCCGCTGTACAAGGTGAAGGTGGGCAAGCACGAGCAGTATCTGAAAGACGCTCACGAGCTCGATGCTTTCTTGCTCAAGGTGGCGCTGCAAGATGCCCAATTGCACACGGGTGTGAATGGTGCTGTGCTGCAGGGTGAAGCCCTTGAAGCGCTGGCACGCCAATATGTGCTGGCGCAGCATGTGATCAACCGCCTGAGCAACTGGATGGATGCCGAGGCGCTGCGCGTGATTGCCAATGGCGTGGGCATTGCGCTCGACACCACCGAACAAGCCAACGCGAGTGCCGCCGAGCTCAAGGCGGCGCTGCACGGCGCTGAGGTGACCGCCGAAGTTGATGCCCGTCTTGACAAACATCTGCTGCGCATCAGCCGCATGCACCACGGCAACGTGAAAAGCAGCGTTATCACTGCCGATTTTGTGCACGGCGCCGATTACGAGGTGCTCAGCCAGAGTGCGGCCACGTTCAAGGGGCTGATCGGCGCCGAGGCCGTTGTTAAAAAAGGCGATGGCGACAAGGCCAAAGAGCACAAAGTGGTCGATTTCACGGCGGCCATGGCCTGGCTGCTGCAACAGGCCGAGAGTGCCGTGGGCCGTCAGCGCTACAAAGGTTTGGGTGAGATGAACCCCGGGCAGTTGTGGGAGACGACGATGGACCCGAACGTGCGCCGCCTGCTGCGCGTGCAGATCGAGGACGCCATCGAAGCCGACCGTGTGTTCACGATGTTGATGGGCGACGAGGTTGAGCCGCGACGCGATTTCATCGAAAGCAACGCGCTGCGCGCGGCGAATATCGACGTGTGATGCGCGTGTCTGGCGGCCAGACACGCGCGTTGCTTTTACTTTTCCTTCTGCCAGGTTCGCGGCCGCGCGGGCCTAGTGGTCTTTTGTCGCGCGGCCCAGCTGTTTAAGGAGCTTTACCTTGGCCAAAGAAGAACTTATTGAAATGCGCGGACAGGTTGACGAAGTGCTGCCCGATTCGCGCTACCGTGTGACCCTCGAAAACGGGCATACCCTGATCGCCTATTCGGGCGGCAAGATGCGCAAGAACCACATCCGCATTCTTGCGGGCGATAAGGTGTCGCTTGAGCTGTCGCCCTACGATCTGAGCAAGGGACGCATTACGTTCCGTCACCTCGAGCCGCGCACGGGCGGGGCCCCTTCGGCACCGCCGCGGCGTCGTTTTTAATCAGCGTGCCCGCGCTGCCAGGTGTTACAGCGTGAGGTCGTAATCGATGATCAAAGGTGCGTGGTCGCTGAACCACTGTGCTTTGTAGATGCTGGCCCCGCGGGCCGTGGCGGCGATGCCGGGTGTGGCCAGGTGGTAATCGATGCGCCACCCCACGTTTTTGGCGCGGGCCTGGCCGCGGTTGCTCCACCATGTGTAGCAGGCATCGGTGGTGTCGGGGTGCAGGGCGCGGTACACATCCACCAGCCGCGTGGTGCCCGCCGGATCGAGCAGTTGCGTCATCCAGGCGCGCTCTTCGGGCAGAAAGCCGCTGTTCTTGAGGTTGCCCTTCCAGTTTTTGAGGTCGGCTTCGCGGTGTGCGATGTTGATGTCGCCCACAAGGATGAACTCGCGCTCGCTGCGCAGGGCTGCAAGGTGGGGCTCGATGAGATCCAGAAAACGAAACTTGGCGGCCTGACGATCGTCGCCACTCGAGCCGCTCGGAAAGTAGCTGCTGATGATGCTGAGCTTGCGCCCAGGCTTGTCAAAGCGCAGTTCAATCCAGCGGCCTTCGGGGTCGAACTCGCCGCGGGTATCGCTTGAGCCCAGGCCCACGATTACGTCTGAGGGCTCGTGGCCGGTGTATAGGCCCACGCCTGAGTAGCCCTTTTTTTGGGCGTAATGAAAATGCCCGTGCAGGCCGGCCAGGGCGTCGAAGCGGCCCTGCACATCGGCAGCCTGGGCCTTGAGCTCTTGCACACCCATACAATTTGGCGATGTCCGCTCAACCCATTCGGCCAAGCCTTTGGTGGCCGCCGAACGAATGCCGTTGAGGTTGAGCGATACCAAACGAAACATGCAGATCCTCTCAGGCTTATGAGCACGCAACCCCTTTTGGCATCTGACGCGCTGGCGCAAGATTTCGTGGCCTTTTCGGTGCAGGCCGGTGTGTTGCGGTTTGGGGAGTTCAAAACCAAGGCCGGACGCTTGAGCCCGTATTTTTTTAACGCCGGGTTGTTCGACGATGGTGCCAAGCTGGGCCGTTTGGCCGAATTTTATGCACGCCGTTTGGTGGCGTCGGGTTTGCCGTTCGACATGCTTTTTGGCCCAGCCTACAAGGGGATCACGCTGGCGGCAGCAGTGGCCATCGAGCTGGCACGGCTGGGCAAAAACGTGCCTTATGCCTACAACCGCAAAGAGGCCAAGGATCACGGCGAGGGCGGCACGCTGGTGGGTGCGCCGGTGCAAGGCCGGGTGCTGATCATCGACGATGTGATTTCGGCAGGCACATCGGTGCGCGAGTCGATCCACCTCATCACGGCGGCGGGGGCCACGCCGTGCGGTGTGACGATTGCCCTGGATCGGCAGGAGAAGGCTACAGAAAATGGCCTTGATGCCGATGTCAGTGCCGTGCAGGATGTTGAGCGCCGCTTTGGCCTGCCTGTTGTGGCGATTGCTACTCTCGGCGATCTGCTGCAATACCTCAACACCCAATCTGATCCCGGGTTGAGCGAACACCGCCCGCGCGTGCAGGCCTACCGCGAACGCTACGGGGTGTGATCTTTATCGATGGAGTTGCAATGGCGTTGACCGGCAAGGCGTGGCGATGGACGGCTCTGGGGCTGGCCGGCTGGCTGGCCGCAACGGGCACGCATGCAGCGGCCACATCGGGCACAACGCCCAACAAGGCGGGCATTTATGTGTGCACTGATGCACAAGGCCGCAAGATCACGTCGGATCGACCGATCCCCGAATGCTTTGATCGCGAACAGCGCTTGCTCAATGCCGATGGCTCGAAGCGGGGGGTAGTGCCGCGTTTGATGTCGCCCAGCGAGCGCGCTGCGGCTGAAGACGATCAGCGTCGTAAACAGCTTGAAGCCGCCACGCGGCTGGACGCCGTGCGCCGTGATCGCAACTTGCTGGCGCGCTATCCCAACGAGGCGGCGCACGATAAAGCCCGCGCCGCCGCGCTCGACGATATTCGCAATGCCGTCGAGAACTCAAAAAAACGGCTCGCCGAGCTCGACCGCGAACGCAAGCCGCTGCTCGATGAGGCCGAGTTTTATGCCGCCAAAAAGAATCTGCCGGCACAGCTCAAACGGCAGCTCGACGATAACGAGGTGAGCGCTGAAGCACAGAAGACGCTGATCCAAAACCAAGAGGTTGAGTTGCAGCGTGTGAATGCGCTCTACGACACCGAGTTGGCCAAGCTCAAGCGCTTGTGGGCAGGGGGGCCGCCGGGCTCGATCGATGCGGCAGCATCGGCGTCAGCCTCTCGGGCACCAAAGTAGCTTTTAGCCCACCACGCGCCGTCGCCCCAGCCCGAGGCGGCTGGCGAGCCAGAAGCGCACGTGGTAGCGGTGTTTGCGCAAATAGACCGCTGCCTTGCGCAGCGCGGGGTAATCGCGGTAGGCCGCACGGCCATCGCCGATCACCGAGGTGGCGATGTCTGAGCCCACCTGCCAAAACATGTCGGGGCTGGCCGAGTAGACGGTGAGATCGCGCTCCCAGGTGTGTTTGAGCTCAAAATCAACCGGACGCAGCAGGTGCTCGCGGCAAGGGGTGAGTTTGGCCGCGCCACGGCGCGACACAAAGTAGCCGGTGGCGTCTTCAGGGCCAGTGCCGCCCAGGCGCAGCTCAAGCCCATCGCCCAGCACGGCCACGGTGCGCGCACCGCGTCGCAGCCGCGTGAGCTTGAGCACATCCCACGGCGCGGGGCCGCTGGCTGAGGCCGCCAGGGTCTGCAGCAGCGCGGGGGAGCAGGCGTCGCGCAGTTCGAAATCGTCTTCGAGCACAAGGGCGCCATCGAGGTTGCGCTCTTGAATCAATTGCCAGCAGCGCAGGTGGCTCAAAAAGCAGCCAATCTCGCCCGGCGTGAGCGGGCGGAACCACTCGCCATGCGGTGCCGGGTGGGGGTTGAGTGCGGCGAGTTGCTCGGGTGGCAGGCGCTTGCCTTCAACGCCGGGCACGCGCTCCCAGGGCAGGCCAAGGCTGTCGAGCAGCGGTGCGCAGCGCGCCAGCCGATCGCTTGAGCGGTCGAGGTTGATCAGCAGGATCGGCCAGCGCGTTGGGGCACTCATCGCGGGTATGCCGGTTTAGCCGACGAGTTTTTTCTTGAGCAACTCGTTCACCTGCACCGGGTTGGCCTTGCCCTTGCTGGCTTTCATCACCTGGCCCACCAGCGCCTGCAGGGCTTTTTCTTTGCCGCTGCGGAATTCATCGACCGATTTGGTGTTGGCGGCCAGCACCTCATCGACGATTTTTTCGAGCGCGCCGGCATCGTTCATCTGTTTGAGGCCTTTGGCTTCGATGAGGGCGTCGACAGTGGTGCCTTCGCCCGTCCATAGCGCGTCAAACACCTGCTTGGCGGCGTTGTTCGACACCGTGCCGTCGGCGATGCGGCTGATCAGGGTGGCCAGCGTGGCGGCGTTCACCGGGCTGGCGTCGAGCGTTTTTTCTTCGGCGTTCAGGCGCTTGCTCACTTCGCCCATCAACCAGTTAGCCACCAGCTTGGGCTGGCCGCAGCCCTGGGCAGCCGCTTCAAAAAAGGCGCCGAAGGCCTTGCTCTGCGTCATCATCAAAGCGTCGTATTCGGGCAGGCCGTAATCGCGCACAAAGCGCTCGGCCATCGCGCGAGGCAGCTCGGGCATCGCGGCCCGGGCGCGCTCAATCCACTCGGGCGCGATCACCAGCGGCGGCAGATCGGGATCGGGGAAGTAGCGGTAATCGTGGGCGTCTTCTTTGGATCGCATGGCGCGCGTCTTGCCCGTGTCGGGGTTGAACAGCACCGTGGCCTGCTGGATCGCCAAGCCGTCTTCGATCTGATCGATTTGCCAGTTGATCTCGAAATCAGTGGCCTGCTGCAAAAACTTGAAGCTGTTGAGATTTTTGATTTCACGGCGCGTGCCCAGCGGCGCGCCGCGCTTTCGCACCGACAAGTTCACATCGCAGCGAAAAGAGCCCT
>CAZUCW010000127.1:0-5319 GCA_964618825.1 uncultured Aquabacterium sp. | reverse complement strand
GCCATAGTGTTTTTCGATGATCACGGCGTAACGTGCCAGCTCGCTCACCTCGGCATCGTTGAGCGAGTAGCGGTTGCGCAGCTCGGGGGTGGTGTCGATGGTCTGCACGAGTTTGCGCGTCTGCCCGGGCGCCGGGGGGGATTCGGTTGGCGCGGCAAATTCCATCTTGATCAGCTTCGAGCCCAGGCTGCGACGGATCACGGCAGATTTTCCGGCGGCCAGCGCGGGCTTGTGCACATAAAACTCGTCGGGGTTGACGGCGCCTTGCACCACGGTTTCGCCCAGGCCGTAGCTCGAGGTGATGAAAACCACATCCGAAAAACCGGATTCGGTGTCGATGGTGAACATCACGCCCGCCGAACCCAGATCGGATCGCACCATGCGTTGAACTCCTGCCGACAACGCTACGCCGGTGTGCGCAAAGCCTTTGTGGACGCGATACGAGATGGCGCGGTCGTTGTAGAGCGATGCGAAGACTTCACGCATCTTGTGCAGCACGTCGTCGATGCCCACCACGTTGAGAAAGGTTTCTTGCTGGCCGGCGAACGAGGCATCGGGCAAATCTTCAGCGGTGGCCGATGAGCGCACGGCGAACGAGGCTTGCGCGTTGCCGGCGGTGAGCTGCGCAAAAGAAGAGCGGATTGCGGCTTCGAGATCGGGCGGAAAGGGCGCGTGCTCGACCCACGAGCGGATCTCGGCGCCGGCTGCAGCCAGCGCACGCACATCATCGGTGTCGAGTGCAGCCAGCCGGGCGTCGATCTTGGCGGTGAGCCCGCCGTGGTTGAGAAACTCTCGAAAGGCATGCGCCGTGGTGGCAAAGCCGCCGGGCACACGCACGCCCGAGGCGGCAAGTTGCGAAATCATCTCGCCCAGGCTGGCGTTTTTGCCGCCCACAGACTCGACGTCAGACATGCGCAAGCGCTCGAAGGGCACAACCAGTGCCTTCGGATCAAAACGATCAGACATGAAAAGCTCCACGATGTAAAAAATCTGGATCGATGCCGGGGCGGGCGCTGTTTGTGTTGTGGTGCGCGCGTGGGCCTGGGCGGTCGAAGTTGACGGTCATTCTAGGGAGTCTTGCCTGGCGCTGCAGCGGCGTGGGGGCGGTGGCCCAAGGTGTCGGGCGGGGCGGGGCAACGATTGCCTATCATGGCGTTTGCTCGCAAAACCAAAACCGAGACGCGTTCATGACCCATCGCACCGTATTTTTTGTCTCTGACGGCACCGGCATCACGGCTGAGACGTTTGGTAATTCGATCCTGGCGCAGTTCTCGATCAAGCCGCGTCATGTGCGTCGGCCATTTATCGACAATGCCGATAAGGCGCATCAGGTGGTGCGCGAGATCAACGAGGTGGCTGAGCGCGAGGGGGTGCGCCCGATTGTGTTCACCACGCTGGTTGATGCCGAGGTGCTGGCGGTGGTGCAATCGCGCTCGCGTGGCATGGTGTTCGATATGTTTAAAACTTTCGTCGAGCCGCTGGAGCATGAGTTCGGCATCAAATCAAACCACCGTGTGGGGCGGTTTTCAGATCCGGCCAAAGACAGCGAGTACAACGATCGCATCGAGGCCATCAACTTTGCGCTTGAGCACGACGACGGGCAGTCGGCGCGCAATCTGCAAGAGGCCGATGTGGTGCTGATCGGTGTGAGCCGCAGCGGCAAGACGCCGACGTCTTTGTATCTGGCCATGCAGCACGGCGTCAAGGCGGCCAATATGCCGCTTATCCCCGAAGACTTTGATCGTGGTGTGCTGCCGTCGATGCTCAAGCCTTATAAAAAGAAGTGCTTCGGCCTGACCATCGCCGCCGAACGGCTGGCCGAGATTCGCCACGAACGACGCCCGGGAAGCACCTACGCCAGCCTCGATAACTGCCGCTTCGAGGTGGCTCAGGCTGAGGCCATGATGCGCCGTGAGGGCATTGCGTGGCTGTCGTCGACGCACAAATCCATCGAAGAAATCGCCACGACGATCCTGCGTGATATCCGCCCTGATCGGCTGGTGTATTGAGCCCCCAAAAGAGGGGAGGTTGCCTGGATCAGGTGTTTACGCGATCCCGCCCCTTAGAGGGCTGCGCCATCATGCGTTTAATCAATGGGGGTGCGGGGGATGCTGAAAAAGGTTGCAACAGCCGATCTGCGTGTGGGCATGTTTGTTCACGATCTCGGGCTGTCGTGGTGGCAGCACGATTTTGTGTTGCCGCGCTTTCCGATTGATTCGCAAGACACGCTTGATCGCATTTTGCGCACCAAGGCCAAGTTTGTGACGATCGACGACTCAAAGTGCGTTGATCCGCACGAGATGGGCGCGGCGGCGGCCACATCGGCGCATGCAGGCGCTACACCAACGATGCATGAGCTGCTGAGCCCCGGCGTGCCGGCTGCATCGAGGTTGCGTGCGCCTTCTGCGACGGCGTCGGCACATGTGTCGCTCGAGGATGAGTTGGGCGTGGCGCGCAAGCTCATCAAAGAGGCGCATTCGGTGGTGCGATCAGCGATGAGCGAGGCGCGCACAGGAAAGATTTCGGCGCTGCCTCATCTGCACGATCTGGCCGAAGGCATGGTGGAATCGGCCAGCCGCAATGCTGGGGCAATGCTGTCGCTGCTCGGGCTCAAGGCCAAAGACGATTACACCTTTATGCATTGCGTGTCGGTGGGCACGTTCATGATCGCGCTGGGCAAGCAGTTTGGGTTGTCGGAAGACGAGCTGGTTGATGCCGGCACGGCGGGGCTGTTGCACGATGTGGGCAAGGGCGAGATTGCGTCTGATGTGCTCAACCGGGTGGGCCACTTGAGTGGGCCTGAGTTGGATGCCATGCGGCAGCATCCACAAATGGGTTATCGCCGTTTGCGTGAGGCGGGGTTTCAAGACAGCGTGGCGCTTGAGGTGGTGCTGCATCACCACGAGCGGCTCGATGGCTCGGGCTACCCGGATCGCCTCAGCGGCGAGCAGATCACGCGGCTGGCGCGTATGGGCGCAGTGGTCGATGTGTATGACGCCATGACGTCAGACCGCTGCTACCGCAAGGCCGAGCCGCCGACGGCTGTGCTCAGGCATTTGCTGGGCGAAAGCGGCACGCGCTTCGATCCGATGATCGTGCAGACTTTTATCAAGACGGTGGGCATCTATCCCAACGGTTCGTTGGTAAGGCTGCAATCGGGGCGGTTGGCTGTGGTGATGGAGCAAAGCGACACGCATGCGCTGGCGCCGCGTGTGCGCTTGTTTTATTCAACCAAGAGCAAGATGCCGATCCCTACTGAAGACGTCGATCTGGCTTTGGATCAGGGCGACGTCATCACCGGCTACGAAGATCCGCGCGTCTGGGGCTTTGATCTGAGCAAAGTGAGCGGGATCACGCTGTAGCGTCGGGCTCTGCTGCCACGGGCACGCATGAGCAAAACAGATTGCGATCGCCCCAGACGTTATCGACGCGGCCCACCGGCGCCCAGTATTTTTGCTGGCGCAGCCCAGCCACCGGGTAGGCGGCATCTTCGCGGCTGTAGGCGTGCAGCCACTCGGTTTTGAGCAGGCTGGCGGCGGTGTGCGGGGCGTGTTTGAGCGGGTTGTCGTCTTGTGGCCAGGTGTGCTGCTCAACCTTGGCGATCTCGCCACGAATGGCGATCATGGCGTTGCAGAAACGATCGAGCTCGGCCAGCGATTCGCTCTCGGTGGGCTCGACCATCAGCGTGCCGGGCACCGGGAAACTCAGCGTAGGTGCATGAAAGCCGTAATCGATGAGCCGTTTGGCCACATCTTCAGCGCTCACGCCGCTGGCTTCTTTGAGTGGGCGCAAATCGAGAATGCACTCGTGTGCCACGCCGCCGCCCTTGATGCCCGCCACGCCGCCGCTGAAGTGGATGTCGTAGTGATCAGCCAAACGCGCGGCCACATAGTTTGCGTTGAGGATGGCGATTTCGGTGGCTGCTTGCAGCCCGGCGGCACCCATCATGCGGATGTACATCCAGCTGATCGGCAAAACCGCTGCGTTGCCCAGCGGTGCAGCACTGATGGCACCCACGTGGGGTGTTGTGGGGGCATGGGCGCTCTCTGAGGTGGCCTGTGCTGCGTTGGCACTGGCGTGGCCTGGCAGATATGGCACGAGATCTTTTGCCACGCAAATCGGCCCGACGCCGGGGCCGCCACCGCCGTGCGGAATGCAGAAGGTTTTGTGCAGATTGAGGTGGCTCACATCGCCGCCAAACTCGCCTGGCGCGGCCAGGCCAACCAGCGCGTTCATGTTGGCGCCATCAACGTAGACGCGACCGCCGTGCTGATGCACCAGCGCACACAGCTCTTTGACGCGCGGCTCAAACACGCCGTAGGTTGAGGGGTAGGTGATCATCACGGCGGCCAGCTTGTCGCTGTGCTGTTCGCACTTGGCACGCAGATCATCGAGGTCGACGTTGCCCGTGGCATCGCATTTAACGACCACCACCTGCATGCCTACCATCTGCGCGCTGGCGGGGTTGGTGCCGTGGGCCGATTCGGGGATCAGGCAGATCGTGCGCTGGGTTTGTTGGCGTGCGTCGTGAAAAGCGCGAATGGCCAGCAGCCCCGCGTATTCGCCCTGCGAGCCCGCATTGGGTTGCAGGCTGACGCCGGCATATCCGGTGGCTTGGCTGAGCCAGGCGCAGAGCTGATCGTTGAGGATCTCGTAGCCCTTGAGTTGATCGCGCGGCGCAAACGGGTGCACGTTGGCGAACTCGGGCCAGGTGATGGGGATCATCTCGCTGGTGGCATTGAGTTTCATGGTGCACGAGCCCAACGGGATCATGGTGCGATCGAGCGCGAGATCTTTGTCGGCCAGAGCGCGCAGATAGCGCAGCATCTCGGTTTCGGCATGGTGTGTGTTGAACACCGGATGTGTGAGGAAAGCGCTGCTGCGCACGAGCGAGGCCGGAATCATCAAAGCTGTATCGTGCTCAAACGCTGCGATGTCGGGCGTGCGCTGGCCGGGCTCGGCAAACACGGCCCACAGTGCGGCCACATCGTCGCGCGTGGTGGTTTCGTCGAGCGAGATACCCAGTGTGTCGGCGCTGGCGGCACGCAAGTTGTAGCCGCGCTCACGTGCTGCGGCGAGCAGCGCATCGCGCCGCTCACCCACGGCGATCTGCAGGGTGTCGAAGGCCGTGTCGTGCAGCAGGGTCTGGCCCAATTGCTTGAGGCCAGCCGCCAGAATTGCCGTAAGAGTGGCGACACGGCGGGCGATCCGCTTGAGGCCCTCTGGGCCGTGGTAGACCGCATACATGCTTGCCACCACGGCGGGCAGCACCTGCGCCGTACAGATGTTGGAGGTGGCCTTTTCGCGGCGGATGTGTTG
>CAZUCW010000126.1:0-5372 GCA_964618825.1 uncultured Aquabacterium sp. | reverse complement strand
ACCCACACCTGGGCCGACAGTGCGCGCAGCGCTTGTGCCGAGCCCTTGCCCACATCGCCATAGCCGCAAACCACGGCGATCTTGCCGGCAATCATCACATCGGTGGCGCGCTTGATGCCATCCACCAGGCTCTCGCGGCAGCCATAGAGGTTATCGAACTTGCTCTTGGTGACCGAATCGTTGACGTTGATGGCGCGGAACATCAACGAGCCCTTGGCCGACATCTCTTTGAGGCGATGCACGCCAGTGGTGGTTTCTTCGGTGACGCCGATGATCTGCGCGCTCTTGCGGCTATACCAGGTGGCATCGACCGCCAGCTTGGCCTTGATGGCGGCGAACAGCACACGCTCTTCTTCGCTGCCTGGGTTGGCCAGCACCGAGGCATCTTTTTCGGCGCGTTTGCCCAGGTGCATCAGCAACGTGGCATCGCCGCCATCGTCGAGGATCATGTTGGGCCCTTCGTCTGCGCTGCCTTGTGGGCCGAAATCGAAGATGCGGTGGGTGTAATCCCAATAATCGACGAGCGATTCGCCTTTGTAGGCAAACACCGGCGTGCCGGCCTCAACCAGCGCAGCGGCCGCTTGATCCTGTGTGCTGAAGATGTTGCTCGAGGCCCAGCGCTCCTGGGCGCCCAGGGCTTGCAGTGTTTCGACCAACACGGCGGTCTGGATCGTCATGTGCAGTGAGCCGGTGATGCGTGCGCCCTTGAGCACTTGCTTGGGGGCGTATTCGTGGCGGATGGCCATCAGGGCGGGCATCTCGCTTTCGGCGATCTTGATTTCTTTGCGGCCCCAGGCGGCTTGCTGGGGGGCGGCGATGGCGCACTCGACGCCGTTGAGATCCGTGGTGAGTTGGGTTGCAGACATGCGTGGCTCCGATGGTTGAGCCGCTGCACCAGCACACGTTGGGGATCAAGCCGAATCATGATCGGCAAAAACAACTCACCCCGTGGCCAGCACAAGCGGGTGAGCGCGGTTGCAAAGAGGGTGTTCCGAGCCTGGCTTCGTGGCGGACGAAGTTGCAACGCTCCTCGGAAAGATCGGCGAATTGTAGAGGACGGCCTCTGCCGCACAACGCCGGTTATCGGCCCAATGCCGGCTGTCCGCGACAATTACGGGTTTTGCCGTTTTTGTTTTGTCGAGCGCCGCCATGTCTGCCTTCACCACCGAAACCCGCCGCCGTCGCACCTTTGCGATCATTTCTCACCCCGACGCGGGCAAGACCACGCTCACCGAAAAGCTGTTGCTGTTTTCGGGCGCGATCCACATTGCCGGATCGGTGAAGGCGCGCAAGGCCAGCCGCCATGCCACGTCGGATTGGATGGAAATCGAAAAGCAGCGCGGCATTTCGGTGGCCAGCTCAGTGATGCAGATGCTCTATCGCGATTGCGTCATCAACTTGCTCGACACCCCCGGCCACAAAGACTTTTCTGAAGACACCTATCGTGTGCTCACGGCGGTCGATGCCGCACTGATGGTGATCGATGCGGCCAATGGTGTCGAAGCCCAAACCAAACGGCTGATCGAGGTGTGCCGCCAGCGCGATACGCCCATCCTCACCTTTGTGAACAAACTCGACCGCGAAGGCCGCGATCCGATCACCTTGCTCGACGAGATCGAGGCCGAGCTGGGCATGCCTTGCGTGCCGATGACGTGGCCGGTGGGGCAGGGCAAACAGTTTGGCGGCATCATCAACCTGCGCACGCAAAGCATGCGGTTGTTCAAGGCCGGCGAAGACAAACGCAGCGACGACGATGAAGATGTGCCGCTGGCGCAAGCCGACGTGCTGCGTCAGCGCTTTGGCCACGATTACGAACTGGCCGAGCAAAACATCGAGCTGTTGCAAGGCGCGGCGCCGGCTTATGAGCCGGCCGAATTTTTGGCCGCCAAACAAACGCCGGTGTTTTTTGGCTCAGCCGTTAACAACTTTGGTGTGCAAGAGGTGCTCGATGCGCTGGTTGATCTGGCTCCACCGCCGGGCCCGCGCCACGCCACCACGCGCGATGTGCAGCCCGACGAAGAGCAGTTCAGCGGCGTGGTTTTCAAGGTGCAGGCCAATATGGACCCGTCGCACCGCGATCGCATTGCCTTTGTCCGCGTTTACTCGGGGCGCTACACCTCGGGCATGAAGCTCAAGGTGATGCGCACCGCCAAAGAGCTGCGTCCCACCAGCGTTGTCACTTTTTTGAGCCAGCGCCGCGAGGCGGTTGAAGAGGCGTATGCGGGCGACATCATCGGCTTTACCACCCATGGCGGCGTGCAGTTGGGCGACACCATCACCGAAGGTGCGGCGAGCCAAAACGGTTTGCAGTACACCGGCTTGCCGTTCTTTGCGCCCGAGCTGTTTCAAACCGTTGAGCTGGCCAACCCGATGAAGAGCAAGCAGCTGCAGGCGGGTTTGATGCAGTTGGGCGAAGAGGGCGCGATTCAGGTGTTTCGCCCCGAGGCCGGCGGCTCGATGTTGCTGGGCGCTGTCGGCCAGTTGCAGTTTGAGGTGGTGCAGCACCGGCTCAAGGCTGAATACGGGGTTGAGATCCGGCTCATGCCGTGTCGGTTTACGGGGGCGCGTTGGATCACCGCCGAGAGCGATGCCGAGTTGCGCAAGTTCACCCACGAAAACGCCAGCAAGCTCGCGCTCGACGCCGCCGATACGCTGGCCTATTTGGTGATGTCGCCCTACGATTTGCGGCTCACGCAAGAGCGCTACCCCCAGGTGCGCTTCCACCCGCTGCGCGAGCATGCCGGGCTGAGTTTGTCGACGCAGTGAGCGTTGCGGGGGGCGCGCTCAGGTGCGCCCGAACGAGGCGCGGTGGGTGAGCGTGTCCATTTGCATCTCGTAGCTGAAGAAGCGGTTGCGCCCCAGCTCTTTGGCGGTGTAGAGCGCTTCGTCGGCGCGCATCAGCAAATCAGCAGCGTTGGTGCGGTCGTCGGGCACACAGGTGGTGATGCCGCCCGAGAGTGTTACGTGCGGGCTCACCGGCGAGCCCGGGTGCACCAGCTCGCGTTGTGCCAGCAGGGTTTGCAACACGCGCGCAAACATCATTGCGCCTGAGCGTGGCGTGCCGGGCAGGATGAGCGCAAACTCTTCGCCGCCGTAGCGCGTGGCGCAATCGCGCGGGCGATGACACGAATCGCGCAGCGTTTGTGCCACCTCGCGCAGGCAGACGTCGCCGTGCATGTGGCCCAGCGTGTCGTTGTAAATCTTGAAGTGATCCACATCGACCAGCAGCACCGTGAGCGGGCTTTGCTCTCGGCGCGCAGCGGCCACCTCTTGCGCCAAACGTGATTCGAGGCCGCGGCGGTTGAGCAAGCCGGTGAGCTCATCGATCTCGGCCAGCCGTTGCAGTTTTTCGTTGGCCACTTGCAGATCGCTCGACAGCGCCACCAGCTTTTGGCGCATGGCCACCAGGCGTTGCATGGCGTGCAGCTTGGCGCTGAGCACCAGAGGCGACACGGGCTTGGTGAGGTAATCATCGCCGCCGGCCTCGATGCCGCGCCAGAGGTTTTCGTCAGAGCCGTGGCCGCTCAAAAAGATGATGGGCGTCCAGCCCTCGGGCTCGGCGCGCCTGAGCCGGCGCGCTGTTTCGTAGCCGTCGATGCCCGCCATTTCGACATCAAGCAAGACGACATCCGGGCGGTGCTCACGAAACGCCTGCAGACCGCTTTCGGCATCCATGGCCAGCAAGGTGGCATGGCCGGCCAGCGTCAGCATTTTTTCGAGCGCCGCGCGCACGGTTTTTTGGTCGTCGATCACCAACACGTTCAGGCAACGCTGGCCCCTTAGGGGCGATTGTGCGTTTGCGGTTTCAGGCGTCGCGGACAACGTCATGCCAGTTTTATCGTCGTCTTCTCGGGTGAACGAGGGGGGGGATATCGCCGAGGGTCAAGCCTTATCGGCGTGTTGGGGATTCATCTTGAGCTGGATTTTGCTGGCTTGATTGTTGCCGTGCGGCGCCCCGATCGAGCGGCTGCAAACCCGCGCAACGCGTTAACTCCGACACGAATGTGGCGGTGCACCGAGCCCCAATTGCCGATCATGCCAGCGCCCCAGCAGCCCTTGGGCCAGCAGCGCACCCAGGCCCGCCATGAACATATCGGATTGCGTATCCCACGGATCACCTTGCGTGGCCAAAAACTCATCGGCGCCCGAGCCCAGGGCCAGTGCGGCACCCCACTCGATGAACTCATACACCACGCTGATCGACAGGCTCACCGACATCACCAGCACAAACAGCCAGGCGCCGCGCTGCAGCACGCCGTGGCGCAACAGCAGCTCACGCGCCACCATGGCCGGCACAAAGCCTTGCGCAAAATGGCCGATCTTGTCGTAGTTGTTGCGCGTCCAGCCAAACCACTCCTGCATCCAAAAACCCAGCGGCACTTGTGCGTAGGTGTAGTGGCCACCCAGCATCAAGATCAGCGCGTGCGCAAAGATCAGCGCGTAGAGCAGCCGGGTGAGTGCAAAACGCCGATGCGTGATCCACAAAATAGGCAGGGCGATGGCCACGGGGGCGACCTCCATCGCCCAGATGCTCAGATCGAACGCGCCCCAGGCCGACAGAGCCAGCAGCGCCAGCAGGGCCAGTGCAGCAAGGATCAGGGCGTGGCGCGATGGAGTGCAAAGAGGTGTGTTCATGGCCCTGAGTATGTCGCGGGCACAAAAAAACGCGCCACGGGGGCGCGTTTTTCGGGGCGGTGAGCGGGCTCGCGGCTCAGATGCCGGCAGCGGCTTTCAGAAAGGTCGCCTTGTCGGTGCGCTCCCAGCTGAAATCGGCGTCTTCGCGGCCAAAGTGGCCGTAGGCGGCGGTCTTGCCGTAGATCGGGCGCAGCAGATCGAGCATCTGGATGATGCCTTTGGGGCGCAGATCGAAGTGCTCGCTGATCAGCGCGGCGATTTGATCGTCGGGGATCTTGCCGGTGCCTTCGGTGTAGACCGTGATGTTGATCGGCCTGGCCACGCCAATGGCATAGCTCACCTGAATCTGGCACTGCTTGGCCAGCCCGGCGGCCACCACGTTTTTGGCCACGTAGCGCGCAGCGTAGGCCGCTGAGCGATCCACTTTGGTTGGATCTTTGCCCGAAAAGGCGCCGCCACCATGCGGGCAGGCGCCGCCATAGGTGTCGACGATGATCTTGCGCCCCGTGAGGCCGCAATCCCCCTGCGGGCCGCCGATGACGAAGCGGCCGGTCGGGTTGATCAGGTACTTGGTGTCTTTGAGCCACTCTTTGGGCAGCACCGGCTTGACGATCTCTTCGATGCAGGCCTCGATAAAGCTGGCCTTCATCTTGGTTTGCGATTCGCTTTGATCGGGGCTGTGCTGGGTTGAGAGCACCACAGTGTCGATGCTGTGCGGCTTGCCGTCGACATAACGC
>CAZUCW010000125.1:0-5549 GCA_964618825.1 uncultured Aquabacterium sp. | reverse complement strand
TGGGCAAGGATCAGCCCGTGATCCTGCAACTGCTGGAGATCCCCGACGAGAAGGCGCAAAACGCACTCAAGGGCGTGATCATGGAGCTCGAAGATTGCGCGTTCCCGCTGCTGGCTGGCATTGAGGCACACAGCGATCCGTTGACCGCCTTTAAAGACACCGATTACGCACTGCTGGTGGGTGCACGCCCCCGCGGCCCTGGCATGGAGCGCGCCGATCTGCTGGCCGCCAACGCCCAGATTTTTACGGCCCAGGGTAAGGCGCTCAACGCTGTGGCTTCACGCAACGTGAAGGTGCTGGTGGTGGGCAACCCGGCCAACACCAACGCTTATATCGCCATGAAATCGGCCCCCGATCTGCCGCGCGAAAACTTCACCGCCATGCTGCGTCTGGATCACAACCGCGCTGCTTCGCAGATCGCAGCCAAGATCGGCTGCAAGGTGGGCGAGATCGAAAAGCTGACCGTGTGGGGCAATCACTCGCCCACGATGTACGCCGATTACCGCTTTGCCACCGTGAACGGCAAATCAGTGAAGGACACCATCAACGATCAGGTCTGGAACGCTGAAACCTTCTTGCCGACCGTGGGCAAGCGCGGCGCAGCCATCATCGCCGCCCGCGGTTTGTCGTCGGCAGCTTCGGCGGCCAACGCCGCTATCGATCACATGCGCGATTGGGCTTTGGGCACCAACGGCAAGTGGGTCACCATGGGCATCCCCAGCAATGGCGAATATGGCATCCCCAAGGATGTGATGTTTGGCTATCCGGTAACGACCGAGAATGGCAAGTACACCATCGTTAAGGATTTGCCCATCGATGCGTTCTCGCAAGAGTGCATCAATAAGACGCTGGCCGAGTTGCAAGGCGAGCAAGATGGCGTGAAGCATCTGCTGTGATCGCCCGCGTTGCATCGCTGCCGGGCTGAGGTGGCGCATGCAATCGAACAAGCCGGTTTGCGTTTGCAAGCCGGCTTTTTTTTCGCCACGATGGCGGTGTGTTTTGTCTCTGGCTGTGAAGTAATTTTCGATAGGCTTTGCGATGTCGACCCTCACCTCATTGACCCATATTCACCCTCGACAGGCGCTGTTTGGTGCGGCGCGAGGTGCTCCGGCGTTGCCGGTATGCGATCACTATGCGGGGGTCGAGGCGCGCATGCGCAAGAGCCTGGCTCTGCAGCGCGAGATGGGCGAGCCCTGCGGGCACGCGGTGTTTGATGTGACGCTCGATCTCGAAGACGGCGCACCCGTGGGCGGTGAGCACGAGCAGGCGCTGCTGGTGAGTGAGCTGGCTGCGGGGCCCGACAACGCCTGGGGGCGCGTGGGGGTGCGGGTGCATGCGCCCAGCCATCCTCGTTTTGAGGAGGATGTGGACACCCTGATGCAGCGAGCAGGGCAGCGGCTGGCATATCTGATGGTGCCCAAGGTGGCCGATGCACACGAGGCGCAGCACGCGATCGATGCGATACGGCAAGCGGGCGAGCGGCACGGTGTGGCGCGCAGCGTGCCAGTGCATGCGCTGATCGAAACACTGACCGCGCTACGTGAGGTGGATGCAATTGCGTCGCTGGCGGGGATCGAATCGCTATCGTTCGGGCTGATGGATTTTGTGTCGGAGCACCGAGGGGCGATCCCGGCATCGGCCATGAGCGCAACGGGACAGTTTTCGCATCCGCTGGTGGTGCGCGCCAAGCTGCAGATTGCGGCAGCCTGCCATGCGGCGCGCATCACGCCGTCGCACTGCGTGGTGACCGAATTCAAAGACCGGCGCGCGTTGGGCAAGGCGGCTGAAGCAGCAGCTCGCGAGTTGGGTTTTATGCGGATGTGGAGCATCCACCCCGATCAGATTGAAACCATCATCGAGGCGTTTGCGCCAGTGACCGCCGAGGTGGACGACGCTGCCGAGATTTTGCTGGCAGCTCAACAGGCGCACTGGGCGCCGACGTCGCATCGCGGCACGCTGCACGATCGCGCCAGCTACCGGCACTATTGGCATGTGCTTGAGCGCGCATGGCTCACGGGACAGCCGCTGATCGATGAGGTGATCGAGGCGTTTTTTGCGCTCTGAGCGCTGCCGCGCACGGTTTCAGCCGCGTAGCTTGCGCCACAGCGTGGTGCGGCTGATGCCCAGGCGTTGTGCGGCGCGGGTGCGGTCGCCTTGGCATTCGTCGAGCACGCGCTGAATGTTGTCGCGCTCGCCACACGGGCGTGAGGCGCTAAACAGCTCGGGCACGATGTGGCGCAACCGACCGCCGGCAGGCTCACTGCCTGGCAGCGCTGCATGCGCCACGATGCGCTCGATGAGGTTATCGAGCTCGCGCACGTTGCCAGGCCAGCGGTAAGCTGAGGCTGCATTGAGCAGCTCATCAAGCAGGGCCTGGCTGGGCTGGGTGGCGCAGCGCAAACGGGCACAGGCTTTGGCGTGCAGGGTGCGTGCGAGCAAGGCGATATCGGGACCACGCTGGCGCAGCGGCGGCACGTCGATACGCAAGATGTTGAGGCGGTAGTAGAGATCGAGCCTAAAGAGCCCGCGCTCGACACCTTCAGCCAGATCGCGGTGGGTGGCGGCGATCACGCGCACATTGACGGGCGTGGGCTCGGTGGCCCCCACGCGCAGCACTTGGCGCTCTTGCAGCACACGCAACAGCCGCGCCTGCAACGACACGGGCATCTCGCCGATCTCATCCAGAAATACGGTGCCGTTGTGCGCGGCCTCAAACAGCCCCGCCTTGCCGCCGCGACGCGCGCCCGTGAAGGCGCCTTCTTCGTGGCCAAACAGTTCGCTCTCGAGCAGGCTTTCAACCATGGCAGCGCAGTTAACGGCGACAAAGGGCATTTCGCGCCGTTCGCTGGCGGCATGAATGCCCTGCGCGATGAGCTCTTTGCCCGTGCCGCTCTCGCCCACCAGCAGCACGGTGGCAAGGCTGCGGGCGCAGTGTTCGGCGAGCTGGCGCACGAGCACGGCTGCGGCGCTATCGCCAAGATAGTCGGGCAGCGTGTAGCGGGTGGCTGCCGTTTGCGGCTTGATGCGTGTGCGGATGTGGCGATCCACCCGCTGGATCGAGATGGGATCTTGTGCACTCAGCACCGCACCGCTGAGCACACCCTGTTCAACAAGCGGCCAGCGGTTGACGATGAGGGGCTTGCCGGCCACGCGCTCGATGGTTTCGACTTCGGGCTCGGCCAGCCGCAGCGTGCGCTCGAGGCTCAGCGGTGGGCAGACCTCGGACAGCGTGCACCCCAGCCAGGCTTCGGGCCGCACACCCAGCAGCTGTGCCATGGCCGGGTTGAGCGTTTGAATGCGCTCTTGCGCATCGACCGCGATCACGCCGTCGCTCAGCCGCGCCAGCACGGTGCCCAGCCGCTCGCGCTTGGCCTGCTCAATGCGCGCGGCCCGCGCCACCTCGACGGCGTCGTCGAGAGCCTCGCGCACGGCATCGGGCGAGTACAAAAACACCCCCGTGAGCCCGAGTTGATCAGCCACATCAACGGCGGTGCCCGATCCCACCACCACCTCAACCCCCTGCTGCTGCAGCTCGCGCACGCAAGCCCGGGCGTCGTCTTCGGTGCGGTAGCTGCGCTGGGCCACATCAAAATCAAAGAGACGATCAAAGCGCGCCAGATCGGGTGCCATGCCTTCAAAAGTTACCAGCCCGATGCGACCCGATAGCCGTCGCGCCTGCGACAGCGCGTGCATCAAATCGAATCCCCCCACCTTAACGAGCACCACCGGCACATCAAGGTGCTGACGCAAATAGCCGCCGTTTGAGCCCGCCGCCACCACCACGTCCACCGGCTGCAGGGCCTGCAACTCGCGCACGCGCGCCACCGCCTGCTCAAAACCCACATCGAGCACATCAACCACAGCCCGATCAGCCACATCGGGCGCCAGCGCCTGCAGCATTTTGTTGATGCGCCGAAACCCCACTGCCACGATGCGCGGTGGCGCGCTGGTGTTGCGTTCCATGTTTCATTGCATTGTTTCAATAGTGAAACGATACCACCCGTGTGCAGCCGCTTCAGCACGCCACGGAGTTCAATGAAATCAAGGAGTTATCCGGAGTGCCATGCCCCGCCGTGGCGCCATGATTGGCTTGGCACACACGTTGCACAGTGGTTGTGGATTGCCCCGCGCCGCCTTGGCCGGATCCCCCTCTTTTTGCCCCTCGGCTCACGCCACCCGGAGACCCCCATGACCCAACGCTCTGCCGGCGCCCGCTTTCGCCAGGCCCTCAAGGACGAAGCCCCTCTGCAGGTGATGGGCGCCATCAATGCCAACCACGCCCTGCTGGCCCAACGCGCCGGCTACCGCGCCATTTATCTCTCGGGTGGGGGCGTGGCCGCCGGCTCGCTGGGCCTGCCCGATTTGGGCATCAACACGCTCGACGATGTGCTGATCGATGTGCGCCGCATCACCGACGTGTGCGACACGCCACTGCTGGTGGATATCGACACCGGATTCGGCCCCAGCGCGTTCAACATCGAGCGCACGATCAAGAGCCTGATCAAGGCGGGTGCTGCGGCCTGCCACATTGAGGATCAGGTGGGCGCCAAACGCTGCGGCCACCGCCCTGGCAAAGAGATCGTGAGCACTGAAGAAATGGTGGATCGCGTGAAGGCCGCCGCCGATGCCAAAACCGACCCCCACTTCTTTTTGATCGCCCGCACCGACGCCATCCAGGTGCACGGGGTGGACGCCGCCATCGAACGCGCTTGCCGGTGCGTCGAAGCTGGCGCCGATGGCATCTTTGCCGAAGCCGCTTACGACCTGCCCACCTACGAAAAATTCGTTAAAGCCGTGAAGGTGCCGGTGCTGGCCAACATCACCGAGTTTGGCAAGACCCCGCTGTTCAGCGTGGACGATCTGCGCCCCACCGGGGTGGGCATGGTGCTCTACCCGCTGAGCGCCTTCCGTGCCATGAACAAGGCCGCCGAGGCTGTCTACACTGCCATCCGACGCGACGGCCATCAGCGCAATGTGGTCGACCTCATGCAGACCCGCGAAGAGCTCTACGACCGCATCGGCTACCACGCCTTCGAGCAAAAGCTCGACGCCCTGTTTGCTGGCAAGAAGTAATCCACCTGCTGCTTCATCCCCCCTCTCTCATCTGGAGACACCCCCATGAGCGCCACCCCCAACACGACCGCCGAATCAACCAGCACCCCCGGTTTCAAGCCCAAAAAATCGGTTGCTCTCTCGGGCACCGCCGCTGGCAACACCGCCCTGTGCACCGTGGGCAGAACCGGCAACGATCTGGCTTATCGCGGCTACGACATCCTCGATGTGGCCACCACTTGCGAGTTCGAAGAGATCGCTTACCTGCTGGTGCACGGCAAGCTGCCCAATGTGGCCGAACTGGCGGGCTACAAGGCCAAGCTCAAGGCCCTGCGTGGCTTGCCCGCTGCGGTGAAGATCGCCCTCGAGCAGCTGCCGCCCTCGAGCCACCCGATGGATGTGATGCGCACCGGCGTGTCCGTGCTGGGTTGCGTCAAGCCCGAGAAGGACGACCACAACCACCCCGGCGCCCGCGACATCGCCGACAAGCTGATGGC
>CAZUCW010000124.1:0-5572 GCA_964618825.1 uncultured Aquabacterium sp. | reverse complement strand
AGGTAGTACTGATCAAACCGCACCTCGAACGCTTTGAGATCAAGATCTTGCTCGTGGCGCAAATAAGCCACGGCAAACTGGCGGATGCTGTCGAGATCGGCCGGATCGCCCGATGCGCTAAAGGCGCGATCGTCGGCGTGCACGGTCTTTTTTTGCAGATAGTCGTGCGCGATATCGGCGATGTAATCGCCGTTGTAGGCCGATTCGGGCCACTGGGCATCGCCCGGCTTGTGCCCCTGGATGCGGCACTGCGTTGAGGTGGCCAGTGTGCTGATCTGCACGCCGGCGTCGTTGTAATAAAACTCGCGGTGCACGCCCCAGCCCTGGGTTTCAAACAGGTTGCACAAGGCATCGCCCAGCGCAGCCTGGCGGCCATGGCCTACGTGCAGCGGGCCGGTGGGGTTGGCCGATACAAACTCAACCAGCACGCGCTGGCCGTTGGCTGGCTGGCGGCCAAAGCCCGCGCCAGCAGCCAGCACCTCGGGCACGATGGCCTGCTTGGCTTCGGGTTTGAGGCGCAAATTGATAAAGCCCGGGCCAGCAAGCTCAAGTGCCGCCACCCACTGCCCAAACGCCGGCTGGCGCTGCAGCGCATCGATCAAGGCCTGGCCGAGTTCGCGTGGATTTTTTTTGAGCGGCTTGGCCAACTGCATCGCAGCGGTGATGGCGAAATCGCCATGCGCTGCCTGTTTGGGCAACTCGAAAGCAGGCTCAAAAGTGGATTCGGGCGCGAGTTCGCTCAGCGCCTGCCCCAGCGCCAGCAGCAGTTCTTGTTTCACTTGAATCATGGCGGCGATTCTACGAGGCGGGTGTGCGCCACGCGGCACGCCGCTCTGCCGGCCCGCGCCAGCGCCCAGCGTGACAAATTACCCCCCGCAAGCCCCCGTTTTTCATCGAACATGCCCAACGCGCCGATGAAAAGATGGGGCTCTCGCACTTCGAGGTTTCATGAACGCCGTCGACATCGAGCTCATGCACGAGCAGATCGGAAAATATCTGGCCAGACGCAAGCTGGGCGAAGGCGCCAGCAGCGAGGTCTTTTTGTGCCACGACGAGTTTCACAACCGCGACGTGGCCATCAAGCGCGTGCGCGCCAGCGCCATGGTCGATGCGGTCGATGGGCCGGTTTATGCCCGCTTTTTTGCCGCCGAGGCGGCACTCGTGGGCCGGCTGCAGCACCCTAACGTGGTGCAAATTTTTGATGCCGTAGCCGACCCCGTGGCGCCGTATGTGGTGATGGAGTACGTGCCCGGCACCACGCTGCGCCCCTTTTGTCGCCCCGATCACCTGCTGCCGCTAGAGCTGATTGTTGAAATCGGCTTTAAGTGCGCGATGGCGCTGGGCTATGTGTTTCGCCAAGGGCTGATTCACCGCGATGTGAAGCCCGCCAACATTCTGGCGCTCACCCACGATGGCAGCGCCACCGGCACGATCACCGATGTGAAGGTGAGCGATTTCGGCAGCGTGCTCAACCTCAGCGCCGATGTCACCCAGGTGGATCACGTGGGCTCGCTGGCGTATATGTCGCCCGAGCAGCTCGACGGCCATGTGCTTGATGCGCGCGCTGATATCTACTCGCTGGGCGCGGTGCTGTATCACCTGATCGCCGGGCGTCCGCCTTTCGACGCGCCTTCTCAGGCGGTGTTGATGAACCACATCTACAACCAGCAACCCACGGCGCTCACGGGTTTGCGCTCGGGGGTGGATGCGGCGGTGGATGCGGTGATCCAGCGCGCACTGGCCAAAGATCCCAACGATCGCTATCCCAATTGGGACGACTTTGCGCAAGCGCTCTCGGGCCTGATCGCCGAGCACAAGGTGCCGCGCGGCCACATTCAGGGCGTGCTCGATTCAGAGCGCTTCAACCTGCTGCGCAGCCTCGATTTCTTTGCCGGCTTTGGCGATGTTGAGCTGTGGGAGGTGGTGCACCGCGCCAAGTGGCAGCGCTTTCCGTTTGGGCATTCGCTGTTCAAGCGCGGCGAAGAGGGGCGCACCTTCTACATCATTGCGCAAGGCGGCGTTGAGGTGTTTCGCACCGGCAAGCGTGTGGCGGTGCTGGGCGCGGGCACATCGGTGGGCGAAATGGCCTACCTCGCCCCCAGCCCCGAGCTGCGCCGGCACAGCACCGATGTGATCGTCACTGAATCAGCCACCACCATCTCGTTCACCCCCGAGAGCCTCGATCAGGTGTCGCCCACCTGCCGGCATCTGTTCGACGAAGCCTTCATCCGCGTGCTGGTGCGCCGTCTGCACGCCGCGCACGAAGCCCTGGCCCACCCGCGCCGCATCATGTGAGGCCGGGCGCACCGCGCGCTGCGGCCTGCATCATCAACAACGTCATCGGGATTCGGCCCTGCCGCGTTAGCATCGTGGGCGCTTTTGCCTGCCGCGCCGCCCATCCACATTCAAACCCTTCACCCTTCACGGAGAACCGCCATGCGCACCCTGATCGCTGCTCTGTCCCTGGCCCTGCTGTCGACCTTTGCCCACGCTGGCGATGCCACCTGCGAGGCCAAAGCCATCGACAAAAACGGCAAAGCCCTGGCCGGCGCGGCCAAAACCAGCTTTATCAAGAAGTGCACAAAAGACGCTGCCGCCTCATCAGCCGCCGCCGCGTGCGAAGGCAAGGCCATCGATAAAAACGGCAAGCCTCTGGCCGGCGCGGCCAAAGCCAGCTTTATCAATAAGTGCGCAAAAGACACCGCTGGCAAATAAGCGCCTGCCTACAAAAGGAAAAGGCACCCGGCTCAAAGACGGCGCTCAACGCGCCCACACCCCGCGTGCCAGCAGGGTGGCCGCCAGCGGCACCAGCATCATCAGGTGGGCCTGCACCATGATCCACAGCCGCGTGCGGCGCACCTCATCGGCCGGCGGCAGGCTGCCGTCGTGCTCGAGCTGCCGCACCCAACGCCGAAAAGCCAGCGTCGGCTTGATCGACATCAGCCCGATCACCACAAACATCGTGAGCTTGAGGTGCAGCAACGGCTGGTGCCAATACCACTGCCCGCCTTTAAAGCCCCAGGCCGTGCGCGCCAACCCGGTGGCCAGCACGGCCAGCGCGGCCAGCAAATAAATCAGATCGACGCGCACCAGGCGCCGCACCGCCGCTGCATTCAGCCACTCGCTGCGGCACAACACCGCCTCGCTGGTGATGAACACCACCACCGCCAGCACCGCCGAGAGGTGGGCATACGACAACAAAGCCTCAGACAACGCTTCAGACACGGCAGGAGCTCCTCTTACGCCATCGACGCCGGCGGCGCATCGGCTGCGGGCGATCGTGCCACAGCCTGCCAATACCCTGCATCGCCATAGGTTTGCTTGAGATAGTCGATCCACAAGCGCAGCCGCAACGGCAAATGCTTGCGCTGGGCAAACACGGCATAAATGCCATTGGGCGGCGCGGCAAAGCCGTCGAGCACGCTCACCAACGCGCCCGAAGCCACCTCGCCCTCAACCTCCCACATCGAGCGCCACGCAATGCCCAGGCCGAGTCGACACCAATCGTGCAGCACCTGGCCATCTGAGCAATCGAGCCGCGAGTGCGGGCGCACATGCACCACGTCGTTGTTAACGGTAAAAGCCCAGCCGCGCGTCTGGCTGGCCTCTGAGCTGAGCATCAAACCATCGTGCTGCTGCAGCTCATCGGGGTGCTGCGGCATGCCACGGCGCTTGAGGTAGGCCGGTGAAGCCACACACAGCCGGCGGTTGTCGGCCAACCGCACGCTCACGAGGGATGAATCCGACAAATCGCCCACCCGCACCGCGCAATCGAACCCCTCGTTCACCAGATCAACCACACGATCCGAGAGATTGAGCGAGAGCGACACATCGGGGTGCGCCTCAAGAAAGCGCGGCACCAGCGGCGCCACATGGCGGCGTCCGAAACCGGCGGGGGCGGTGATTCGCAAGTGACCGCTCGCTTTCACTCCACCCGCGCTCACACTGGCCTCGGCGCTGGCCAGATCGGCCAACAGGCGCTGGGCGTCTTCAAGAAACGCACTGCCTTCAAACGTGAGCGTGATGCGCCGCGTGGTGCGCACCATGAGCTTGACGCCCAAGCGGTTTTCGAGCGCATCGATGCGCCGCCCGATCACCGCCGGGGCCACCCCCTCGGCCTGCGCCGCCGCAGTGAGGCTGCCTTTGGTGGCCACCGCCACAAACGACTCGATCTGCTTGAGACGATCCATCCTGATCCCCCTTTGCCTCTCAAATCTCACGAATCCGCACGAATTCACACAAGCGCAGCGCAGATTAGGCTTGGCCAAGTAAAAAATCAAGCGCCGTGCGCGATCGCAATGCCGGGCGCAAACCACACTACAGTGTCGTCTTCACGCACGCGCGTGCCGGCATCGGCAGCGTTCGTCGCGCAACGTCTTCTGACGCTCGTCTTTGTTTTTTCTCTACCCCCATCGTTTCTACGAGGTTCTTCATGACCGCACGCACCACCGTCCACGGCCTGCAAGTAGCTACCGAGCTGTTCCGTTTTGTTGAAGACAGCGTCCTGCCCGGCACCGGCATCGACAGCGCCACGTTCTGGGCGGGTTTCGACAAAATCGTCGCCGATCTGGCCCCCAAAAATGCCGCCCTGCTGGCCGAGCGCGATCGCATTCAAGCCGAGATGGACGCCTGGCACACCGCCCACCCCGGCCCCATCACCGACATGGCCGCCTACAAGGCACAGCTCGAAAAAATCGGCTACCTGGTGCCCGTGCCCGCCGACGTGAAGGCCACCACCGCCAATGTGGATGCCGAGCTGGCCCTGCAGGCCGGCCCGCAGCTGGTGGTGCCCATCCTCAACGCCCGCTACGCACTCAATGCCGCCAACGCCCGCTGGGGCAGCCTGTACGACGCCCTGTATGGCACCGACGCCATCCCTGAAGAAGGCGGCGCCGACAAAGGCAAGGGCTACAACCCGGTGCGCGGCGCCAAAGTGATCGCCTGGGCGCGCAACTTTTTGGATCAGGCCGCGCCGCTCGAAGGCGCTTCGCACCGCGACGCCACCGGCTACCGCATCGCCGGCGGCCAACTCACCGTGGCCCTGGGCAATGGCAAATCCACCGGCTTGCAAAACCCGGCCCAACTCGTGGGCTACCAAGGCGATGCCGCCGCGCCCACAAGCGTGCTGCTCGTCAACAACGGCATGCATGTCGACATCCAGATCAACCGCGCCACACCCATCGGCAAAACCGACGCCGCAGGCGTGTCTGATCTGATCCTCGAATCCGCCGTGTCGACCATCCTCGACCTCGAAGATTCAGTGGCCGCCGTCGACGCCCAAGACAAAGTGCTGGGCTACAGCAACTGGCTGGGCATTCAACTGGGCACGCTCACCGAAGAAGTCGCAAAGGGCGGCAAAACCTTCACCCGCGCGCTCAATGCCGACCGTGCTTACACCGCCCCCAATGGCGGCGAAGTCAAGCTGCACGGCCGTTCGCTGATGTTCGTGCGTAACGTGGGCCACCTGATGACGAATCCAGCCATCCTGTGGGGCTCGGAGGGCAAAGAGATTCCCGAAGGCATCATGGATGAGGTGATCACCACCAACATCGCCCTGCACGATCTCATGGGC
>CAZUCW010000123.1:0-5939 GCA_964618825.1 uncultured Aquabacterium sp. | reverse complement strand
TCGAGGTAGGAGCGCCGCATCTCCTCTTCGAGGCTGATGGGCAGGGTTTCCTTGGCGAACTGGGTCATGGGATGAGGCAGCGATCAGTGCGTGGCGCAACCAGTCAAAAGATGGGATTCTAAGTAACCTTGAAAACACCCTTTTTCATGGGTCGCGGCCGGTGGGTGTTGCGTTGTTTGTCGCTAGCAATGCGCAGGCTCTCGTTGCGATATCGCAACAATTAAAGAGGCGCCACGCACTACCCACGTCGGCGCCAAGGCATCAAGGGACGCTATGGCACAATGGGCTTAACCCTGAGAGGCCGGCGCCCGCCCAAAAGGTGGTTGGCCCAAGCGGTGTTTTGTTGTGGAATTCCGTGTTTGTGCAGCCGTGAGCTGCTCTCTTTGTGAGGAGAACCATGAATAAACTGAACAAAGCTGGCGGCTTCTTTGCTGCTATCGCACTGGTTGCTGCTGCATCGTCGGCGTCCGCTCAAACCGTTGACAACTGGCGCGCTGCCGATGGCACCGTGTGGCGCAGTGGCGCGGACGCTACGTTGTGCGCGCGCAATGCAGGTTGGACGCCCGCAACTGGCGTGCAAGGCTGCGATGGCGTGCCGGCTCCTGCTGCCGCCGCTCCGGCTCCGGTGGCTGCTGCTCCGGCTCCGGTGGCCGCCGCTCCGGCAGCTGCTGTGGTTCCGGCCGTGGTGCCTGGCCCGACCACCGAAAAGGTGACGTATTCGGCAGACGCTTTGTTCGACTTCGACAAGGCCGTGCTCAAGCCCGAGGGCAAGGCCAAGCTGGATGATCTGGCCGGCAAGGTTAAAGAGATCACCCTTGAGGTGATCGTGGCAACGGGCCACACCGATTCGGTGGGTGCCGACGCCTACAACCAGAAGCTGTCGGTGCGTCGCGCAGAAGCCGTGAAGGCTTACCTCACTGGCAAGGGTGTTGAAGCCAGCCGCGTCTATACCGAAGGCAAGGGCGAAACCGCTCCGGTGGCCGATAACAAGACCGCCGATGGCCGCGCGAAGAACCGTCGCGTGGTGATCGAGGTGGTCGGCACTCGCGCCAAACAGTAATCGCTCACGCCAGCGATAGGTTTTGGGCTTCATCGGCCCAAACGCACAAAACCCCACTTCGGTGGGGTTTTGTTTTTGGTGGATGCAATCGCGGCGGGGGTGTCAGGCCAGCGCGATTTCTTTGCCCGTGAGACGCTTGGCCAAACCAGTGGCGAGGCGGTTGGCCATGCCGTATACCGACAGCTGCGGGTTGGCGCCGATGCTGGTTGGGAAGACCGAGCCATCGTGGATGGATAGGTTGTCCAGTTGCCAGTGCACGCCGTCGGGGCGCGTAACGCCGAGGTGTTCGGTGCCACCCAAACCGCATCCGCCCATGATGTGCGCGCTACCAAATCCGGTAAGTTGTGGCGCCATGGGCAGTGCGTTGAGGGCTGCTTTGGCTTGCGCCCAGCTGGTGTAGTAATCGGCCTGCTCGTGCTGCGGTGCCACGGCTTTGGCGCCGGCAGCAAATTGCAGCTCGGCCATGCTCAACAGGGCTTGGCGGCCGCCTTCGAGGATGTAGGGGGTGAGCTCGTAGGAGAGCAGTGGTGAGCCGTCCCAGTTGAGGCGAACTTGTCCGCCTTGGCTGTGTTCATGGAAGCCATCGCGCAGCAGGGCCAGCGCCGCGTGAGTGTGCGGTAGTGCTGCCATGCGCTCGGCGAGTTTGGGGCCAAACCCGCCCAGCAGTACCGATAGCAAGGCGGGGTGGATCGGGGGCACCTCAATCTTGTAGCCCATCGGGCCGTCGATGGGTTGGGTGTGCAGAAAATGATCGGTGTAGATCGATTGCGGAGCGCCGGCCCAGCCCTCGACGCGTTCGTCGAATCGGGCCAGCGAAAACACCACCGGATGCAAAAAAGTGCGCTTGCCCAGCAGGCTGTGCGGATCGGGGGCATCGGAGCGCATCAGCAGCGCCGGCGAGTTGATGGCGCCCCCTGCAACGACGTAGTGTTTTGCGGTAACGCGCATCGTGCGCTCAGACACTTTGTCGCCATTGATGCGCACTGGAGCGCAGAGGAGCGCTTGCACCTTGCCGCCGCTGATGTCGAATTTTTCGGCGCGGGTGTTGTGAAAGAGCTTGGCCCCAGCATCGAGCGCAGCGGGAATGGTGGTGACGAGCATCGATTGCTTGGCATTGGTGGGGCAACCCATGCCGCAAGAGCCCAGGTTGTAGCAACCCTTGACGTTGCGCGGGATGATTTGAGCCTCGATGCCAAGTTTTTGTGCGCCGGTGCGCAGCAGCTCATTGTTGAGGTTGGGAGCGCCCTCCCAGAGATGCATATTGAGGCGCTGTTCAACCTGGGCGAACCAGGGGGCCATTTCGGGGGTGCCGAAATCTTTGAGGCCGAAGCGGTTTTGCCAATGATTGAGGGTGTCGGTGGGGGTGCGAAAAGAACTCGTCCAGTTGATCACCGTGGTGCCACCTACGCAACGGCCTTGCAGCAGGGTGATGGCTTTATCGAGGGTTTTGCGTGCGGCGCTTTCTTGGTAGAGCTCTTTGTAGGCTTGCGATTCGCGCTGGTTGAAATCGGTGCTGGTGCGCAGTGGGCCTTCTTCGATCAACACGACAGCCAAGCCGGCCTTGGTGAGGATTTCGGCGGTGATGCCCGCGCCAGCGCCCGTGCCGACGATGGCTACGTCGCAACTGATCTGTTCGGGCAGGCCTTGTTCGGCATGGGTGACGTGCCAGCCACGCGACAGGCCGGCGCGGAAGGGATCGGGGAGTTTGCTCATAGCTCGGTGGGGCCAGGGTAGCCAGTGGTGGGCCAGTTTTCGGGTTGGGCAAAGAAGACCAGCGTGGTGACATCGCGCACGGCGTGGTAGGCCATCTGGTGCGTGGGGATGGGGTGGGTGCGCATGGTTTCGAGCGCCGCGTGGATTTGTTCGGTGCTGGCGTTGTCCCAGGTGCTGGGCATGTAGGTGAGTGCGGTGCGGCTGGCGGTGTTGCCCAGCACGCCCAGCAGCAACGAGATCTCGAGCTGCAGCGCGCGGGGCAATCCGCCCAAAAAGGTTTCCATGTTCGAGATGTGGCGCGTCAGGGCGGCGTCGAGTGCGCCGGGCTCTGCGGGCAGCACGTGGCTGAGCACGCCTCGTGCGATGCCGCGCAGGGCTTCGCGGCCGCTGTCGGTGAGGCGGCCCTCGACGATGCCACGGCGCATGAAGATGGTGCCGCCGAGCAAGGCGGCTGCGCCGGTTACGACCAAGGCGGCGCGCAAGAAAAAGCGTCGATTCATGTCTTCAGGCGGAAGGGTTCAGGGACGGGATGAGAGGGATGCGAGCAGAGGTACTGCGCAGTACCCGTGAGTATCGCCGAGGCGGTATGCCCTCAAACGCGATGCTGGGGAAAGCCATGACGCGTGCGGGATGCGCGCATGTTGAGGTTGATTGGATGCGCAGGATGCTGCCGCAACTTGGTCGGCGCGACAGCCTGGGTTACCCGACGCCGCATGGTGTGCAAGATATGCGCGGCTGTGTTCATGAGGGCAATTCCTCGCGGAGTTTTTGTACTCAATGGATCGGCCTGACGCACAATTCGGGCTTCGATTTCGGTGGGCAGTTATGGCCAAGGGTCTGACGCGCGCCTGCCGCCTCAGTATTTGATGGAGTGAACAGGACATGACACACGACCCGACGCACGTGCCGCACGACAAGCCTTGGCTGGCCGAATATCCTGCGGATGTGCCCGAACAGATCAACGTTGCCGCGTATCCCTCGCTGGTGGCCTTGTTGGAGGAGTCTTTCCGCAAGTTTGGGGATCGCGCCATGGCATCGTTCATGGGCGTGAACGTATCGTTTCGCGAGGTGGACGAAGCCTCGGTGGCGTTGGGTGCCTGGCTGCAATCCAAGGGGCTGGCCAAGGGCGCGCGCGTGGCGCTGATGATGCCCAATGTGCCGCAATATTGCGTGGCGATTGCGGCGGTGCTGCGGGCCGGGTATGTGGTGGTTAATGTGAATCCGCTGTATACACCGCGCGAGCTTGAGCACCAGCTCAAGGATTCGGGCGCCGAGGCCATCGTGATCCTCGAAAACTTTGCGACGACGCTGCAAGAGGTGCTCGACCGCGTGCCCGTAAAACACGTGGTGGTGGCATCGATGGGCGACTGTCTGCCCTTCCTGAAGGGCGCGCTGGTGAACTTTGTGGTGCGTCGCGTCAAGAAGATGGTGCCGGCGTATCACCTGCCGGCCACGCCGACGCGCACGGTGCAGTCGTATGCGTCAGCGATTGCCCAGGGGCGTGGGCTCAAGCTTGCGCGCGTGGCGCTGGGGCCAGAAGACGTGGCCTTTTTGCAGTACACCGGTGGCACAACGGGGGTGTCGAAGGGCGCGACACTTTTGCATCGCAACGTGGTGGCCAACATCCTGCAGTGCGAGGCGTGGTTTATGCCCGTGCTCAGCCGCTTGGGCAACAAACAATTGACGTGGGTGTGCGCGCTGCCGCTGTATCACATCTTCGCGCTCACGGCCTGCTACATGCTGGGCGCGCGCCTGGGTGGGGTGAATATCCTGATCGCTAATCCGCGTGATATTCCGGGGTTCATCAAGACGTTGCAGGGCCGTAAGGTCAACATCCTGCCGGCGGTGAACACGCTCTATAACGCGCTGGTGAATCACCCCGATTTCGCCAAGCTCGATTTCTCTGAGCTGATCGTGTGCAACGGCGGAGGCATGGCGGTGCAGCAATCGACGGCTGAAGCCTGGCTCAAGGTAACGGGTTGCCCGATTGCCGAGGGCTATGGGCTCTCTGAAACCGCACCGGTGGCAACCGTGAACCGGCTCGATATCCATCATTTCACCGGCACGATCGGCCTGCCGGTGCCCAACACCGAGATTTCGATCCGTAACGATGATGGGCAGCCGGTGTCGCACGGTGATGCTGGCGAGATCTGCATCCGTGGCCCTCAGGTGATGGCGGGCTACTGGCAGCGTCCTGACGAAACCGCCCAGGTGATGACGTCCGATGGCTTCTTTCGCACCGGCGATGTGGGCGTGATGGACGATAAGGGCTACGTGAAGATCGTCGATCGCAAGAAGGACATGATTCTGGTGTCGGGCTTCAATGTGTATCCCAATGAGGTTGAGCAGGTGGTGAATATGTGCCCCGGTGTGCTGGAGTGCGCGGCGGTGGGTGTGCCCGATAAGCATTCGGGCGAGGCGGTGAAGGTGTTCGTGGTTAAAAAGGATCCGGCACTCACCGAACAGGCCATCAGCGAGTTTTGCAAGCACAACCTCACGGGCTACAAGCGTCCCAAGCACATCGAGTTCCGCACCGATCTGCCCAAAACCAACGTGGGCAAGGTGCTGCGCCGCCATCTGCGCGACGACGCGAAGTGATGATGCAAGGGGCGCTGAGGGGCCCCAGGCAAAAGAAAAGGGCTCCGGTTATGGAGCCCTTTTTTGTGGATGGCGCCAGCCTCAGGCTGACAACCGCGCCTTGTGTCGGGCCACCTGGGCGCGCACCTGTTCGGGTGCGGTGCCGCCGAGGATGTTGCGGGCATTGAGTGAGCCGCGCAGGCTGAGCACGTCGAACACGTTTTGCTCGATGGCGGGGTGGTAGGTTTGCAGTTTGGCCAGCGGCAGCTCAGATAAATCGAGGCCTTCAGCGATGGCATCTTTGACAGCGTGTGCCACCACTTCGTGCGCGTCGCGGAAGGGCAATCCCTTTTTGACGAGGTAATCGGCCAGATCGGTGGCGGTGGCGTAGCCGCGTTTGGCGGCACGCTCCATGGCTTCGGGTTTGACGGTGAGGCCGCCCGAGGTGATGCCGGTGGCGGCGTCGAGTTGGCCGCCGATCATCTCGGCAAAGATGCGCAGGGTGTCGATGACGGTGTCGACGGTGTCGAACAGGGGTTCTTTGTCTTCTTGGTTGTCTTTGTTGTAGGCAAGCGGTTGACCTTTCATT
>CAZUCW010000122.1:0-5994 GCA_964618825.1 uncultured Aquabacterium sp. | reverse complement strand
CCGGCACACCGGGGCCCGTGGGCGCCGACAGCGGCGCGCCCGGCTCACCCCAGCCGCCCACCCGGGCCACGCCGTCGCCCGGCTGCTCGGCAAGCTCGGCAAAATTGATGCTGCGCCCGTCGATGCGCGGCGGGGTGCCCGTTTTAAGCCGGCCTTGCGGCAGCTTGAGCTCTTTGAGCCGGGCCGACAGCCGCACCGCTGGCAGATCGCCCGCGCGCCCCCCGGGGTGGTTTTGCAAACCCACATGGATCTTGCCGTCGAGAAACGTGCCTGCCGTCAGCACCACCGCACGCGCCCGAAAACACACCCCAATCTGGGTGATGGCGCCCACCACGCGCGCGCCTGAGCCGTCCCCCTCAAGCAGCAGATCGTCCACCGCCTGCTGAAAAATCCACAAGTTGGATTGGTTTTCGAGCCGCCTGCGAATCGCCGCTTTATAGAGAATGCGATCGGCCTGCGCCCGCGTGGCGCGCACCGCCGGGCCCTTGCTGCTGTTGAGGATACGAAACTGGATGCCGCCCTCATCGGTGGCCGCCGCCATGGCGCCGCCCAGCGCATCCACCTCTTTCACCAGGTGGCCCTTGCCGATGCCGCCGATGCTGGGGTTGCAGCTCATCTGCCCCAGCGTCTCGATGTTGTGCGTGAGCAGCAGCGTGGCGCAACCCATGCGCGCAGCCGCCAGCGCAGCCTCGGTGCCGGCATGGCCACCACCCACCACGATGACGTCAAATTCTTGGGGATACAACATCGCGGCCACGCTCACCTTTATCACGTTCGGGCAAACCGCCGATTTTAGGTGGGGCCCTCAACCTCAGCCCACCACGCCATCGACGTAATACCACCGCCCGGCCTCGCGCACAAAGCGGCTGTTTTCGCACAGGCGGTGGGCGCGCCCGCCCAATTTGCTGCGGGCCACAAACGCCACCGTGCCGCCATCACCCTCGGCCACCGGCGCGGCCTTGATCTGCAGCCCCAGCCACACCAGCCCCGGCTCGGGCGGCTCAATGGCCACCGGGCGGGTTGAGGGGTGCCAGGTATCGAGCACATAGCTGCGCAGATCGAGCACATACGCGCTGTAGCGCGAGCGCATCAGTGCCTCGGGGGTGGGTGCCGCCAGCGGGCCCGTGTGGTAGCAGCCACAACAATCGTCGTATTTGGCCCCAGAGCCGCACGGACAGCCCCCTGCGGGGCTTTGTTTTAGGGATTCAGCCATGGCGGTGATTGTGTCGCGATCTGGCCGTTAACAGATTTTGGTGGGAAGATCGCGGGTTTTGCTGCCTCTGCACAGACGCGGCACGGGCTCGGGGTGTCTTCGTCGGTTCGCAGAGGTTGTTGTGATCGAGATGTCTGCCACAGGGTGCGCGGGAAGAACCCAACCGCCAGCATCGCTTTTTTCGCTGCACGGCTGCCACGCGCTGATCACCGGCGCGGGCCACGGCCTGGGCTTTGAGATCGCGCAAGCGCTGGCTGCCGCCGGAGCGCACGTGTGGCTCAATGGGCGCAACGCCGCCACGCTGCGCACCGCTGTCGCGCGCATCAACCAGGCATGCGGCGCCCCCAACGACCCTCCCCGCGCACACGCCCTGCCCTTCGATATCACCGATGCAGCGGCGCTCGACGCGGCCTTTGCGCAACTGCACTCGGCCCTGCATCCACACGGCGGCCTGCACATCCTGATCAACAACGTCGGCCAGCGCAACCGCCAGGCGCTCGACGATTTTGCGCTGCCCGAAGTGCGCGCGCTGCTCGACGTCAACCTCGTGGCGCCCTTCGAGCTGGCCCGCCGCGCCGCGCGGCTCATGCCCGCCGATGGCCGCGCCCGCATCATCAACATCACCTCGATCGCCGGCCCCATTTCGCGCGGCGGCGACGCCATCTACACCGCCGCCAAAGGTGGGCTCGATGCGCTCACCCGCGCACTGGCCGCCGAGTTGGGGCCGCGTGGCATCACCGTCAACGCCGTAGCGCCGGGCTACTTTGCCACCGACACCAACGCCGCCATGGTGGCCGACCCCACCGTATCTGCCTGGCTGGCGCGGCGCACCTCGCTGGGCCGCTGGGGCCAGCCGCACGAAATCGCCGGCGCCGTGGCCTTTTTGGCCAGCCCCGCCGCCAGCTACATCACCGGGCAGACGCTGGCCGTCGACGGCGGGTATCTGTCGCACTTTTGATTGAGGAGACTCCCCCATGAACAAATTCGCTGCCCTGGTGGCCACCATCGTGATCGGCCTGGGCGCCTATCTGGCGCTTGCGCCCATCCCCGCTGAACCCGTGGCCTGGACCCCCGCGCGCGATGCCGGCTACAGCGGCGCTCACGAACGCAACACGCGGCTGTCGGCCATCAACCGTCTGCCGCTGGGACGCGATCTGGGGCCCGAACACCTCATCGCACGCGATGGCTGGCTCTACACCGGGCTGGCCAGCGGCGCCATCGTGCGGCTGCCCATCAACGCCACGCCCGATGCCACCCCTCAGGTGCTGTTGCGCACCGGCGGTCGCCCCCTGGGGCTTGATTTCGACGCCCAAGGCCGCCTCGTGATCGCCGATGCCGTCAAAGGCCTGCTGCGCACCCCCCTGCCCACCCCCGGCACGCCCGCGCAACTCGAAGTGCTGGCCAACACGGTCGACGACAGCGTTGACGGCGCGCCCGCGCTGGGCGATCCGATCCGCTACGCCGATGCGGTGCTGGTGGCCAAAAACGGCACCATCTACTTCACCGACGCCAGCCGGCGCTTTGCCCCGCCGCAGTGGGGCGGCACCTTTGAAGCCAGCGTGCTCGACACCCTCGAACACAGCTGCACCGGACGGCTGCTCGCCTACGATCCACAAACCCGCTACACACGCGTCATGCTGCGCGATCTGTGCTTCCCGAACGGCCTGGCCCTGAGCACCGACGAGCAAACACTGATGCTCAGCGAAACCGGCGCCTACCGCATCTTGCGCGTGGCCGTAAACCTCGACGGCGTGAGCGCCCCCCAGGCCCTCAAAATGCCCGGCGGCCCCGTGCAGGTGCTGATCGACAACCTGCCCGGTTTCCCAGACAACCTCATGCGCGGCGAGGGCGGACGCATCTGGGTGGGCCTCACCAAACCGCGCAGCCCGCTGATCGACTTCGCTGCGGCACACCCCTGGCTGCGCGCCGTTACGCTGCGCCTGCCCAAAGTGCTGTGGCCCGTGCCCCCGGCCTACGGCCACGTCTTCGCCTTTGACGACACCGGACGCGTGCTCACCGATCTGCAAGATCCTGCCGGCAACTACCCCGAAACCACCGCCGTCACCGAAGCCGGCGGACGGCTCTACATCCAGAGCCTGACCGCCCGCAGCATTGGCTGGATCGACCGCCACGCCGCCGGCCTCTGATCGTGCCCCGCGCTGCCCGCCCCAAGCAGGCCTACCGCCACCTGCGTGCACCCTGGGTACGTGCCTACGGCGTGCTGGTGGCGGCGCTCTTGGCGCTGTTGTGGGCGCTGCTGCGGCTCACCGTGCGCGTGCGCCATCACCACCGCCCGCCTGATTTCAACCAACGGCAAACGGTCGACTGCGCCTGGCACGACACCCTGCTGCCCTACTTCGTGGCCATGACGCCCTACACCAAGCGCTACGCCTGGATGAACCACCCCGCGTGGTACATGAAAGGCATCCACGTTTTTTTGCGTTGGATGGGCGTGCGCCAACTCGTGCTCGGCTCATCGGGCCACGGTGGCCGCGCGGCGCTCGATGGCCTGATAGCGCTGATGCAAACCGACCCCCGCACGCCCAGCACCTTTCTCAACCCAGACGGCCCCTACGGCCCTGCGCACCAATTGCGCCCGGGCGTGCTCGACATTGCCCAACGCACCGGCGCCCCCATCATCGCGCTGCGCATCCACTGCCACTGCGCCTGGCGCGCGCCCACATGGGACGGCAAAGCCGTGCCCCTGCCCTTCAGCCGCATCGACGTGATCTACAGCCCGCCGTGGCATGTGCGCCCCGACAACCGCGAAGCCGTGCGCGAGGCCCTCTGCCAGCATCTGAATTCAGCCGAGCCCCCAAAGAAAAAGGGCACCGGGAAAGGCGGTGCCCTTTGAGATATTGCATCGCTGCGCCCGGCTGATGATTTGAGGTGTGTGCCGCGCCGCCTCGATGATCGATGCGGCCCACACGCCCGGCGTGCGCCCACATCGCATTTGGTGTTGTGGATTGTCTCCTCAATCCCCTCCCTGGCGCGCTGGCCGATCTCTGTCGACAGCGCGCTGCGAGTGGGCGAACTGTAGGGCCTGCCCGCACGCCTCACACCTGGGGAATTTCCGGTGAGCGCGCCGCAACCGAATCGCTCAACGCCACATACACCGCGCACACCCCGCGCAAATACACCAAGGCCGGCGCCACCACGGCCAGCGCAAACACCACCCCGCCACCGGCCAGCGCGGCAAACATATGCTGCATCGCCTCGGGCGGCACCTGCCGCATATCCACGCTGCCCCAGCCGTGCCCAAACAGCCCAGCCATCAGCAGCGGCGCCGGCACATGCACCCCGGTGATCCAGATCGACAACTGCGCCACCACGCGCCCGCCCAGCACCACCACAAAACTCGTCAACACCCCTGTGAGCGCCGTGATCAAACTCACCGCCGCCACCAGCACCGCCACCGTTACCAGCCGTTGCCGCGTGATGAGCCACAAACGTCGCAGCGCCGCCCATGGCCGCTCGCCCGCCCAGATCGCCGGCGCCGCCAGCGGCAGCACCACCGCCGAACCGGCCAGCGCCGCCAGCCCCACCGACAACACCCCCACCGGCACCACCAGCGCATACACAAACGGCCCGATCCAGCGCAACTTGCTCACCCACAACAGCGCCCACAACGCCGCGCCGCCCGCCGCCGCCAGCGCCGCCAGCAACCCCACCATGATCAGCAAGCGGTGCGCCCGCAACAGCGCCAGATGCACAGCATCGAGCACCTCCACATCGGTCGCCCCCTGCACGCGCAGCATCGTCCAGATACCGGCAGCATTCGAGCCATAAAACACCACAAAAAATGCCACCCCCGCCTCGATACTGGCCTCCACCCAATGCGTCTTGGCAAAAGCCGATTGCGCTGCCGCCAGCAACAGCCCCCCGGCGGCAAATACCGTGAGCAGCAAATACCACGCACGGCCATCTCGCACGGCCTCAATGCTGGCCAGTACCCGCGCCAACGCTGCCCAGGCGCGCGCACCCGAAGCGCCCCACCCATCATCGGCAGGCGTTGGCGGCGCAGCCCATTCAACGGGGGATGCAGCCGTGCTGCACGGGGCGTCGGTGTGGTAATTCACAACGTTTTCTCCTGATTCGCCAACCGGCGGCCTGCCGGTTTTTTGGCACAGCCCAGCATGATAAGAGCCGCATTACTGGGGATCTCCCTGAGCATTTAGACACGCATCCCGGGGGCCTCGCGCGAAAAAGCACCGGATTTCAGGGTTACACCTTGTCGTCAGGGCGCGCCGAATATCTGGCAAATCGTCATGGGTTACCTTCATAATGGTCGCTCTCGTGTGTTTTGGATGCGGCACCTTCTCTGGAATGGGTCCCGATGGGTTGAAGCTCCTTCACTGGGTTATTTGTTTTTGAAAAGGAGCTCTCCATGGGCAACAAACTTTATGTGGGCAATCTGGCCTACAGCGTGCGCGACGAAGATCTGAACCAGGCCTTCGCCGAATTTGGCGCCGTTACGTCGGCAAAAGTCATGATGGATCGCGATACCGGCCGCTCGAAGGGTTTTGGTTTCGTCGAGATGGGCAGCGACGCCGAAGCGCAAGCTGCCATCAACGGTCTCAATGGCCAGCCGCTGAGCGGCCGTGCCGTGGTGGTTAACGAAGCCCGTCCTCGCGAAGAGCGTCCGGGCGGCTTCCGCAGCCCCTACGGCGGCGGCGGCGGCGGTGGTGGTGGTGGCTTCGGCGGCGGCCGTCGCGAAGGCGGCTTCGGTGGCGGCAACGGCGGTAGCCGTGGCGGCTACGGCGGTGGTGGCCGCGGCGGCT
>CAZUCW010000121.1:0-6250 GCA_964618825.1 uncultured Aquabacterium sp. | reverse complement strand
GGCTACAACTACATCCACGGTGAGATTTTTGAGGTGTATGAGCGTTTTGAGGCAGCGCTCGAAGAGGCGCGTGAGGCCGGCTATCTGGGCGACAACATCATGGGCAGCAACCACAGCTTCCAGCTGCACGCACACCATGGTTTTGGCGCTTATATCTGCGGTGAAGAAACGGCGTTGCTCGAGTCGCTTGAGGGCAAGAAAGGGCAGCCGCGTTTCAAGCCGCCATTTCCGGCCAGCTTTGGTCTGTATGGCAAGCCCACCACGATCAACAACACCGAGACGTTCGCTGCGGTGCCCTGGATCATCCGCAACGGTGGTCAAGCCTATCTCGAGTGCGGCAAGCCAAACAACGGTGGTACCAAGATTTTTTCGATGGTGGGCGATGTCGAGCGGCCTGGCAATTACGAGATCCCATTGGGGACGCCGTTCTCAACGCTGCTCGAAATGGCGGGCGGCGTGAAGGGCGGGAAGAAGCTCAAGGCCGTCATTCCAGGCGGGTCGTCGTCACCGGTGTTGCCGGCTTCGATCATGATGGAACTGACGATGGATTACGACGCCATCTCAAAGGCGGGCTCGATGCTCGGCTCGGGGGCGGTGATCGTGATGGACGACACGCGCTGCATGGTCAAAAGCTTGCAGCGTTTGAGCTACTTCTATATGCACGAATCGTGCGGGCAGTGCACGCCGTGCCGTGAAGGTACGGGCTGGCTGTGGCGCGTGGTTGAGCGCATCGAAAACGGCCAGGGCCGAGAAGAGGATCTGGCATTGTTGGATTCGGTTGCTGAGAACATCATGGGCCGCACGGTGTGCGCGTTGGGTGATGCGGCGGCCATGCCGGTGCGCGCCATGCTCAAGCATTTCCGCGATGAGTTCGCGCATCACATCGAGCACAAGACCTGCAAGGTCCCTGCCTACATTTGAAGGGGCCGTGAGCATCATGGTTGAAATCGAAATCGACGGTCAAAAAGTTGAGGTTCCCGAGGGCAGCATGGTTATGCATGCTGCCGAAAAGGCGGGCACCTTCATTCCTCATTTCTGCTATCACAAAAAACTGTCCATCGCAGCCAACTGCCGGATGTGTCTGGTTGAGGTCGAGAAAGCACCCAAGCCTATGCCCGCTTGTGCCACGCCCGTGACGCAAGGCATGATCGTGCGCACCAAGAGCGATAAAGCGATTAAGGCGCAGCAGTCGGTGATGGAGTTTTTGCTCATCAATCACCCGCTTGATTGTCCCGTGTGCGATCAGGGTGGCGAGTGCCAGCTGCAAGATCTGGCCGTGGGCTACGGCAAATCAGGTTCGCGCTACCAAGAAGAAAAACGCGTGGTTCTTCCCAAAGAAATCGGGCCGCTGATTTCGATGGAGGAAATGAGCCGTTGCATTCAGTGCACCCGATGTGTGCGCTTTGGCCAAGAGATCGCCGGCCAAATGGAGCTCGGTATGGCGCATCGCGGCGAGCACTCAGAGATCACCACTTTTCTTGATGGCGGTGTCGAGTCCGAGCTCTCGGGCAACATGATCGATATCTGCCCGGTGGGGGCGCTCACCAGCAAGCCTTTCCGCTACAGCGCCCGCACCTGGGAGTTGTCGCGCCGTAAATCGGTGAGTCCGCATGACTCTACTGGCGCTAACTTGATCGTGCAGGTTAAGAGCAATCGCGTGATGCGCGTGGTGCCGCTCGAAAATGAAGACGTCAACGAGTGCTGGATCGCAGATCGTGACCGTTTTTCTTACGAAGCTCTCAACAGCGACGAACGTTTGATCAAGCCCATGCTCAAACGCAATGGGCAGTGGCAAGAGGTTGAGTGGAATATTGCGCTTGAGCATGTGGCCAATGAGCTCAAGAACGTGCTGGTGCAACAAGGGGCTTCGGCCATCGGTGCGCTGGGCTCGGCTCACAGCACGGTTGAAGAGCTGTATCTCTTAACGGCGTTGGTGCGCAGCTTGGGGTCGGACAACATCGACTACCGCACCCGCCATGCCGCATTCAACAACGAGTCGGCTGGCATGGCACGGTGGTTGGGCACATCGATTGCCTCGCTGAGCACCCTTGATCGTGCACTCGTGATCGGCTCGTCGTTGCGCAAGGATCATCCGCTGTTCGCTCAACGTTTGCGCCAAGCCGCCAAGAAGGGCGCGCAGATTCTGGTTCTCAGTGCCGATGGTGACGATTGGCTGTTGCCGGTGACACAGCGCATTGCTGCTGCCCCCAGCCTCTGGGCTTACACGCTGGCCCAAGTGGCGGCGGCGGTGGCTCGTATCAAGGGTGTGCCTGCTCCAGCGCCTGCCGATGCCGACGAAGCAGCTACTGCTATGGCTGAGTCCCTCGTCTCGGGCGAGCGCAAGGCGCTGCTGCTGGGTAACGCTGCTGCACAGCACCCCGATGCCGCATCGTTGTTGGCACTGGCCTCGTGGATTGCTGAGCAGACGGGCGCAACAGTGGGCTATTTCACCGAGGCAGCCAACACGGTGGGCGCGCAACTCGTGGGCGCGTTGCCTCGGGCGGGTGGTTTCAATGCTGCGCAGATGTTGTCGCAGCCAATGGGGCAATCGCTCAAGGCCTATTTGCTCTTGAATCTCGATCCCGATCTCGACCTTGCTCAGGCTATGCATGCGCAAGCTGCGCTCAAGGGGGCGCAGATGGTGGTGGCGTTGTCGGCGTTCAAATCGCAGGCATTGATGGATGCGGCCAGTGTGCTTCTGCCTGTTGCGCCCTTCACTGAGACGTCGGGCACATTCATTAACGCCGAAGGGCGAGCTCAAAGCTTCTATGGTGTCGTCAAACCTTTGGGCGATGCGCGTCCGGCCTGGAAGGTGTTGCGTGTGCTGGGCACGATGCTTGGTTTGAAAGGCTTTGACGCCGAGACGTCTGAGGAAGTGCGCCTGCGCGCGTTGGGTGATGCATCGCAGCAGGCGCAGCTCTCTGAACGCTTGTGCAATCGCCCCGTTGGTAGCGTGCAGGCCGTTGTTTCAGCCGGTGCAGGTGTGGAACGTATGAGCAACCTGCCGATTTACGCGGCCGATGGCCTGGTGCGCCGCGCTGCATCGCTGCAGCAGACCGCCGAAGCACGTGCTGCAGCAACGTGTGGGGTGTCTTCTGCGCTGTGGCAACAGCTGGGTTTGGCAGAGGGCGCCCGGGTGCGTGTCAGCCAGGGCTCAGCTTCGGCTGTGTTGGCTGTCCGGCTTGAATCGGCTCTGCCGTCGAGCGTGGTGCGTGTGCCTGTGGGCGTGCCCGAAACCGCTGCACTGGGGGCGGCCTTTGGCCCGATCACCGTGGAAAAGGCCTGAGCGTAAGGAAACTGAACCATGTTTGATTCGTTCAACGCTGCTGGGCTGCAACTGATGGGGCCACTGGTGTGGCCTGTGGTCTGGAACCTCATCAAGATCGTTGTGCTGCTGTTGCCGCTCATGATCTGTGTGGCCTACCTGACGCTGTGGGAGCGCAAAGCCATTGGCTGGACGCAAGTTCGTTTGGGCCCCAACCGCATCGGCCCAGCGGGCTTTCTGCAGCCCATTGCTGATGCCGTCAAGCTGATCTTCAAAGAGATCATCATGCCGTCGGCGGCTAACAAAGGTTTGTTTTTCTTGGGTCCGATCATGACCATCATGCCCGCGTTGGCGGCGTGGGCGGTGGTGCCGTTTGGCCCGGATGCCGCGCTGGCCAATGTCAACGCTGGCCTGCTGTTTTTGATGGCCATCACCTCGCTTGAGGTTTATGGCGTGATCATCGCTGGCTGGGCCTCAAACTCGAAATACGCATTTTTGGGTGCACTGCGTGCTTCGGCACAGATGGTGTCTTATGAGATTGCGATGGGCTTTGCCTTCGTTGTTGTGTTGATGGTGACGGGCAGCCTCAACATGACCGACGTTGTGCAGTCGCAAGGGAACGGCCATTTTGCCGAGGCAGGTCTGAATTTGTTGTCGTGGAACTGGTTGCCGCTGCTGCCCATCTTCATCGTCTACTTCATCTCGGGTCTGGCGGAAACCAACCGCCATCCCTTCGACGTTGTTGAGGGCGAATCCGAAATCGTGGCAGGCCACATGATCGAGTATTCGGGCATGTCGTTCGCCATGTTCTTCTTGGCTGAATACGCCAACATGATCTTGGTGTCGGCGTTGGCTTCAATCATGTTTCTCGGCGGCTGGATTGCGCCGGTGTCGTTCAAGATGTTCGGCATGGCCACGCCCGAGATCATTGAGCGCACCATGTGGTTCTGGAACTGGTTCTGGTTGTTTGGCAAAACCTTTGTCGTCGTAACGATGTTCTTGTGGGTGCGCGCCACCTTCCCGCGTTACCGCTACGACCAAATCATGCGCCTGGGTTGGAAGATTTTCATTCCGGTCACTCTCGTGTGGCTGGTGGTGGTGGGCCTGTGGATGCAGTCGCCCTGGAACATCTGGAAGTGAGTGAGGCCACCATGTCGACCATTGCCTCCGTGAAAGAGTTCTTCTCCAGCTTCATGCTGCTGGAGTTGTTCAAAGGAATGAAGCTGACGGGCCGGTATTTCTTCGCGCGCGCCATTACGATTCAGTTCCCTGAAGAAAAAACCCCGCTGTCGCCGAGATTCCGAGGCTTGCATGCGCAGCGCCGCTACCCTAACGGTGAAGAGCGCTGTATCGCCTGCAAACTCTGCGAGGCCGTTTGCCCGGCGATGGCGATCACGATCGAGTCGGATGTGCGCGCTGATGGTTCACGTCGCACGACCCGTTACGACATCGACCTGACGAAGTGCATCTTCTGCGGTTTCTGCGAAGAGAGCTGCCCGGTGGATTCCATTGTCGAGACGCAGATCTTCGAATACCACGGCGAGAAACGTGGCGATCTGTACTTCACCAAAGACATGTTGCTGGCCATCGGCGATCGGTACGAAAAAGACATCGCAGCCGCCAAGGAGGCCGACGCCCGCTATCGCTGAGCCAATCGGTGAAGCCTCCGGACGAGGACACGTATGGATATCAATTTCGCTCTGTTTTGCACCTTCTCGTTGATCCTGCTTTTTGCAGGGTTTCGCGTGATCACCGCCAAAAGCCCGGTGGCTGCGGCATTGAACTTGGTGCTGGCTTTCGCCAATGCATCGTGTATCTGGATGCTGCTGAAGGCTGAGTTTCTGGCCATCTCGCTCGTGCTTGTTTACGTAGGCGCGGTGATGGTGCTATTCCTTTTCGTCGTGATGATGCTCGATATCAACGTCGAAGGCATGCGTGAAGGCTTCTGGAAGCACTTTCCGCTGGCAGGATTGGTGGGCGCAGTGATCGCTGTTGAAATGATCTTTGTGCTCTATCGTGGCTTCAATACACCCGATGTGGCACCCCTACCACCTGAGCTTGCCAATCTGGGCAATGCCAAGGCGCTGGGTGTCGAGCTCTACACCAAGTATCTGTATCCGGTGCAGATTGCTGCAGTGATCCTGCTGGTGGCCATCATTGCGGCGATTGCATTGACGCTGCGTCATCGCAAAAACACGCGCTCTCAGTCGGTGGGTGAGCAGGTTCGGGTGAAGAAATCAGATCGCCTGCGTATCGTTCAGATGCAGGCCGTCAAACATTTGCCTGCGCAGGATGACGTGTCGGCAGCAGATGCGAAAGGACAAGCATGAGTACGACGCTTACTCTGGGCCATTTCCTGTCGTTGGGGGCCATTTTGTTTGCCTTGTCGGTGATCGGTATCTTCTTGAATCGCAAGAACCTGATCGTGCTGCTGATGGCCATCGAGCTGATGCTATTGGCTGTGAATCTCAACTTCGTGGCTTTTTCGCATTACCTCGGCAATATGTCGGGGCAGATCTTCGTGTTTTTCATCCTGACCGTGGCGGCCGCCGAGTCGGCTATCGGTCTGGCCATTCTGGTCGTGCTGTTCCGCAACCGCGCGACCGTGAGCGTTGAAGAACTCGACACGCTCAAGGGCTGATGAGGCCAGGAGAACCATAAGAAATGTCTGCGCTTTCTGCATCTCAACTTCTCATCGTGCCAATGGCGCCGCTGGTGGGCGCCATCGTGGCTGGCCTGTTCGGCAAAACTGTCGGACGCACGGGGGCACACGTCGTCACGATCCTTGGTGTGTTGGTGTCGTTTGTTATCTCAGCTTTAACACTCAAGGCTGTTGCTCTTGATGGCGCCCATTTCAACGAGACGATTTATCAGTGGATGAACCTTGGCGGCATCCGGATGGAGGTCGGTTTTCTGATCGACGGATTGAGCGCCATGATGATGTGCGTGGTGACCTTCGTGTCGCTGATGGTGCACATCTACACC
>CAZUCW010000120.1:6112-6338 GCA_964618825.1 uncultured Aquabacterium sp. | reverse complement strand
CCCTGTGCGCCACGCTGCTCAAGCCTGTCGGAAAGGGCCATCACATCAGTGACAAGGGCTTCTTCGGCTGGTTCAACCGCCGCTTCGACCAGGCCACCAATGGCTACCAGGGCGTCGTGGGCCGCATGCTGCAAAAGCGCGGTCGCCACCTGGTGGTGTATGGCGGCATCGTCATCGCCATGGGCGTGCTCTTCATGCGCCTGCCCACGGCCTTCCTGCCCGATGA
>CAZUCW010000120.1:3700-6102 GCA_964618825.1 uncultured Aquabacterium sp. | reverse complement strand
AGATTCAGCTGCCGGCCGGCGCCACGCAAGAGCGCACGCTCAAGGTGGTCGAGCGCGTGGAACAGCACTTCCTGCAAGCCGAGAAGAACACCGTGAAGTCAATCTTCACGGTGGCGGGCTTCAGCTTCGCGGGGCAGGGCGAGAACATGGCCATCGGCTTCGTGCAGCTCAAGGACTGGAGCGAGCGCACCAGCGCCGCGCAAAGCGTGCAGGCCGTGGCTGGCCGCGCGATGGGCGCCTTCATGCAGTTCAAAGACGCCATGGCTTTTGCCTTCGCCCCGCCCGCCGTGATCGAGTTGGGCAACGCCACCGGCTTCAGCCTCTACCTGCAAGACCGCGGCGGCGTCGGCCACGAGGCCCTGATGCAGGCGCGCAACCAGTTCCTGGGCATGGCCGCGCAGCACCCCGACCTCGCGGGCGTGCGCCCCAACGGCCTGGAAGACTCGCCCCAGCTCCAGCTGGTGATCGATCAGGCCAAGGCCGGTGCGCTGGGCGTCTCGGTGGCCGACATCAACGCCATGCTGTCGACCGCCTGGGGCAGCGCCTACGTCAACGACTTCATCGACCGCGGACGCGTCAAGAAGGTCTACCTGCAATCGGACGCCCCATTTCGCATGCAGCCCGAAGACCTGAACCCATGGCGCGTGCGCAACAGCAGCGGCCAGATGGTGCCCTTCTCGGCCTTTGGTGAAGCGCGCTGGGAGCTGGGCTCGCCCCGCCTGGAGCGCTACAACGGCCTGGCCGCCGTCGAGATCGCCGGCGCACCCGCCGAGGGCAAGAGCTCGGGCGCCGCGATGAAGGCAGTCGAAGAGATCGCCGCCAAGCTGCCCGCTGGCGTGGGCATCGCGTGGACGGGCCTGTCGTATCAAGAGCGTCTCTCGGGCTCGCAAGCGCCTGCGCTCTATGCGATCTCGCTGCTGGTGGTGTTCTTGTGCTTGGCCGCGCTTTACGAGAGCTGGTCCATCCCGTTTGCGGTGATGCTGGTCGTGCCCCTGGGCGTGATCGGCGCGCTGCTGGCCGCCGGCCTGCGCGGGCTGTCCAACGACGTGTACTTCCAGGTCGGCCTACTGACCACCATCGGCTTGTCGGCCAAGAACGCGATCCTGATCGTCGAGTTCGCCAAGGAGCAGATGGAGCATGGCAAGGAACTCGTTGAAGCCACGCTCGAAGCCGTGCGCCTGCGCCTGCGCCCCATCCTGATGACCTCGCTGGCCTTCGCGCTGGGCGTGTTGCCGCTGGCGATCGCCAACGGTGCCGGCTCGGGCAGCCAGAACGCCATCGGCACGGGCGTGCTGGGCGGCATGATCGCCGCCACCGTACTGGGCATCTTCTTCGTGCCGGTGTTTTTCGTGGCGGTGCGCAAGCTCTTCCCCGTCCGCCGCGACGAGGCTTCGGCCACCACGGTGAGTGCACAAGCCGCCCTCCCCTCCACCTCGGAAGGTGCATGACATGAACACCCGCAATCCCGTTCGCTCCGCGCTCACGCTGAGCACCATCGCCATCGCCGCCCTGCTAAGTGCCTGCGGCACCCTGGCCCCCGACTACCAGCGCCCTGCTGCCCCGGTGGCCGCCAGTTGGTCCACGGGGTCCGACGGCGCAGCATCGGCGTCCGCTGCCGCGCAAAGCCAAAGCACCGCCGACCTCGGCTGGCGCGAGTTCTTCACCGACGACAAGCTGCGCCAGGTGATCGATCAAGCGCTGGCCAACAACCGCGACCTCCGCGTGGCCGCGCTCAACGTCGAGAAGGCCCAGGCGCAATATCGCGTGCAACGCGCCGACCTCTTCCCTGGCGTCAACGCTTCCGGCGGCCAAAGCACCCAACGCCTGCCGTCTGACCTGAGCAGCACGGGCGAGCCCACCATCACGCGCCAGTACACCGCCACGCTGGGCGTGAGCGCGTACGAGCTCGACCTCTTCGGCCGCGTGCGCAGCCTGCGCGACGCCGCCCTGTCTCAATACCTGGCCACCGAAGACGCCCAGCTCAGCACGCAGATCAGCCTGGTCGCCCAGGTGGCCACCGCCTACCTGACGCTGGCCGCAGATCAAGAGCGGCTGGAGCTGGCCAAGCAAACGCTGGCCAGCCGCCAAGAGACGCTGCGCATCACGCAAAAGAGCCACGAGTTCGGCGCCTCTTCTGCGCTCGACGTGCGCCAGGCGCAGACCACGGTCGAAGCCGCGCGCGCCGACGTCGCCAGCTACACCAGCCTCGTCGCGCAAGACCGCAATGCCTTGACGCTGCTCGTGGGCGGCCCGCTCAAGCCCGAGCTGCTGCCCACCGGCGGCACCCAGGCGGCGCTGACCATCACGCGCGACCTGCCCGCCGGCATGCCATCCGACGTGCTGCTGCAGCGCCCCGACGTGCAGCAAGCCGAGCGCGCCCTGCAGGCGGCCAACGCCAACAT
>CAZUCW010000120.1:0-3690 GCA_964618825.1 uncultured Aquabacterium sp. | reverse complement strand
CGGCACGCGCGGCCTTCTTCCCGCGCATCACGCTCACGGGCAGCGCGGGCGCGGCCAGTGCCTCGCTCGACAAACTCTTCAAGGGTGGACAGGGCTTCTGGTCGTTCGCGCCGCAGATCACGCTGCCCATCTTCGATGGCGGGAGCAACAGCGCCAACCTGAAGGTGGCCGAGGTCGAGCGCGACATCGGCGTGGCCCAGTACGAAAAAGCCATCCAGTCGGCCTTCAAGGACGTCTCCGATGCGCTGGCACAGCGCGCCACCATCGGCGAGCAGACCGCCGCCCAGCAAGACCTCGTCACCGCCAGCCAGGACGCCTATCGACTGGCCGACGCCCGCTACCGCCGTGGCCTCGACGACTACCTCAGCACGCTCGACGCCCAGCGTTCGCTCTACAGCGCCCAGCAAGGGCTGATCACGGCGCGCCTGTCCCAACAGATCAACCGCATCACGCTGTACAAGGTGTTGGGGGGTGGTGTGCGAGCCGACTCGGCCACTGCGGCGCCGGCGGGTGCATCCAACCAGCAGCGACAATCGGGGCACTGAGCCCCCCAGCATCACCGCTCAGCATCATCCCCACCATGTGCGCCGCCCTCAATCCCGCCCACGTCCCCACCGACCGTGCCCAGGCACGCCGCCAGCAGGTGCTCACCGCCGCCGCCGAATGCTTTCGCCGGCGGGGCTTTCACGGCGCCTCGATGGCCGAAATCGCCAAAACGGCGGGGATGAGTGCCGGCCACATCTACAACCTGTTCGAAAACAAGGACGACGTCATCGCTGCCATCGTCGAGCGTGACCGCGACGAGATCGTTCGCCGCATCCAGGAAACGCTCGAAGGTGACGACGTGCCGGGTGCCATGCTGGCCTGCATCGAAGAGAACTTCCATGAACCCGAACGCGAGGCCGAGGCGGCGCTCAACATCGAGGTGCTGGCCGAAGCCAGCCGCAACCCGAAGCTCGCTGAGGTGGTTGTAGGCAGCGAAACGATGATTCGCAACAAGGCCATGATGCTCATCCGCATGGCGCTCGGCCCGGCAGCCAATGCACTGCCTGCAGACGAAATCGAAGCCCGAGCCACCGTGATCGGTGCCCTGTTCAACGGGCTGATGGTGCTGGCCATCAGCCAACCCCACCTCAACCAAGCAGCCGTCACCAAGGTGATGCAGCGCATCATGCGCATGCTCATGCAGGATTGATCCTGCCCCACCCGACGCGGCGGCCCCTGCCCCCCGAGGGTCGGATCACGCCCCCCGGGATTTCCAGCACAGCCCCCGGCAGACGTTGGATAATCCTGCCTTTGCCGACGCCGCTGCAGCCCAACGCCCAGGCTGCCCCCAGGTGAACTCATGCGCGGCCCGTCGGCCCCCGCTTGTGCCGGATCCTCCCGGCCCCACCACCTTCTGCCTCTGCGTCTTCCTCATGTCGAATCTCTACGAAGAAAAGGTGCTCAGCGTTCACCACTGGAACGACACGCTGTTCAGTTTCAAAACCACCCGCAACCCCGGCCTACGCTTCATCACCGGCCAGTTCGTGATGATCGGCCTTGAGATCAACGGACGCCCGCTGCTGCGCGCCTACAGCATCGCCAGCCCGCACTACGAGGATCACCTCGAGTTCTACAGCATCAAGGTGCCCAACGGCCCGCTCACCTCGCACCTGCAGCACCTCAAGGTTGGCGACACCCTGCTCGTGGGCAAAAAACCCACCGGCACACTCATCAAAGACAACCTGCTGCCCGGCAAAAACCTCTACCTGCTGAGCACTGGCACCGGCTTGGCGCCGTTCATGAGCACCATCCGCGATCCTGAGTACTACGACGCCTTCGAACGCATCATCGTCACCCACGGTGTGCGCGAGTGCAGCGAGCTCGGCTACCACGATCTCATCACCCAAGAGCTGCCCCACAACGAGTTCTTCGGCGAGCAGGTGCAAAAGCAGCTCACCTACTACCCCACGGTAACGCGCGAGGCTTTTCGCAACCAAGGCCGGCTCACTGATCTGATCGAATCCGGCAAACTCTTTGCCGACATCGGCCTGCCCGCACTCAACCCCGAAACCGATCGCGCCATGCTCTGCGGCAGCCCCGCCATGCTCAAAGATCTGGTGGAGATCCTCGATAAACGCGGCTTCACCGAAGGCAATATGGGCACGCCCGGCAGCTACGTGATCGAGCGCGCCTTCGTCGAAAAATAAAAATCAACGTCGCCCGCCCCGGGCCACCGCGCGCCGCATGAACACCCCCGCCACGCCCCCCACGCCCAAGCCGCGCTCCACCCCGGTGCGCATTCCTGTCAAAGTGGTGATGGCCCAGCCCACGCAAGCGCCGCCGCCACCGCCGGGCTGGCCGCTGTGGCGTCTGGGGTTTCGGCCCTTCTACCTGCTGGGTGCAGCCTGGGCGACGCTGGCCATGGTGCTGTGGCTGTTCGTGTTCACCGGGCGATTGCCCCTGCCTCAGCCGCTGGCGCCCGTGTGGTGGCATGCCCACGAGATGCTGTTTGGCTTTGTGGTGGCCATCGTCATCGGTTTCTTGCTCACTGCCGGCAAAGCCTGGACCAATCTACCCACGCCGCGCGGCCCCGCGCTGGCAGCCCTGGCCGCCCTGTGGTTGCTGGCCCGCATCGCGGCGCTGTGCGCGCCCTATCCGGTGTTCTTCGCGCTAGATGCCACACTGCTGCCGGTGGTGGCGGCGCATTTTGTGAGCCTGCTCGTGCGCTCAAAAAATCAGCGCAACGCCATCGTTGGCGCCGTGCTGGTGCTGCTCGCGGCAGCCAACTTCGTTTTTCATCTCGCAGCCAGCGGCGTGCTGGCGCTCGATCCCCTGCGCCCGCTCTATGCCGGCATCGCCCTGGTGGTGCTGCTCGAATCCATCATCGGCGGACGCATCATCCCCAGCTTCACAATGAACGCCACACCGGGGCTCAAACTCACCGAATCACGCCGCCGCGATCTGCTCGCCCTCGTGCTCACTGGCCTGGGCCTCACGCTGTGGGTGCTCGGAGCCCCTGAGCCGCTGAACATCGTTGTGCTGCTGGCGGCCACCGTGCTGAACATCTGGCGTGCAGCCTCTTGGCGCCCCGCCGGCACGCTGGGCCGCCCCATTTTGTGGATCCTGCACCTGGCCTATGCCTGGATCCCGCTGGGCTTGGCGCTGTTGGCTGCAGCGCAAGCCGGCCTCATCCCCGCCTCACCCGCCATCCACGCCCTCACCGTGGGCTCGATGGGCGGACTCATCATCGGCATGATCACCCGCACCGCGCGAGGCCACACCAGCCGCCCACTCAACGTCGAGCGCGATGAAACCGCCGCCTACGCCCTGGTGCTTGGCGCTGCAGCCGTGCGCGTGCTTGTGCCGCTGGCGCTGCCCACCTGGGCCAACACCGCCTACCTCGTGGCTGGCGCCATGTGGGCGCTGGCCTTCGCGCTCTACCTCGTGCGCTACACCCCCTGGCTCACCACCACCCGGCTCGACGGACGCGACGGCTGAGCACACCCACCCAAGCACAGCCCCAAAACAAAAAGCCCCGCACGGCACAAACCGTGAGGGGCTTTTGATATCTGGAGCGGGATAAGAGGCTCGAACTCTCGACCTATACCTTGGCAAGGTATCGCTCTACCAACTGAGCTAATCCCGCATTCTTGGTGGTGTAGTCCCCTACTAGAGAGAACCTTCCTGCCTCACCGGCGAGGACAC
>CAZUCW010000119.1:0-6386 GCA_964618825.1 uncultured Aquabacterium sp. | reverse complement strand
CATCGATGATCTCCATGGCGCGGATCTTCGGCGCGCCGCTGAGCGTGCCCGCCGGAAAACTCGCCCGCAACACATCGAGCGCACTCATGCCGGGCTTGAGCCGCCCCTCGACATTGCTGACGATGTGCATCACATGCGAGTAGCGCTCGATGCCAAACGCCTCGGTAACACGCACGCTGCCCGTTTGGGCGATGCGGCCAATATCGTTGCGCGCCAGATCGATCAGCATCACGTGCTCGGCGCGCTCTTTGGGATCAGCCAGCAGCTCGCGCTCATGGGCCTGATCCTGCTCAAGCGTAGCGCCGCGTGGGCGCGTGCCGGCAATCGGTCGAATCGTCACCACGGGCTGCGCCGGCGCAGCATCAGCCGCCTCACCCATCGCACCGGCCTCAACCACACCTCGCTCTTGTCTCACCAAAATTTCGGGCGATGAGCCCACCACCTGGTGATCGCCCAGATCGTAGTAATACATGTAGGGGCTGGGATTGAGCGAGCGCAGCGCGCGATACAGGCTCAGCGGCGATGCCGTGTAGCGCTTTTGCAGCCGCTGCCCGATCACCACCTGCATGCAATCGCCCGCTGCGATGTAATCTTTGCACCGCCGCACCGCTGCCTCGAAATCAGCCTTGGCAAAGTGCCGCTCAACCGGCTGCGCGGGCTGTGGCAGCACAGCAGGCACCGCCACCGTTTCGTTGAGCCGCGCCTTGAGCTCAGCCAACCGCGCCGACGCGCGCTCATATGCCTGCGGCTGCGCCGGATCAGCGTAGACAATCAGATACAGCCGATCGGCCAGGTTATCGATCACCGCCAGCTCTTCGCATTGCAGCAGCAAGATATCGGGCGTGCCCAACCCCGGCTTGGCCGCCTCGGCGGTGCGCCCACGCGCCAAACGCGGCTCGATATCGCGCACCGTGTCGTAGCCAAAATAACCGGCCAAGCCGCCCACAAAGCGCGGCAGCCCCTGAGGCAGCGCCACCTTAAACCGCTGCTGGTATCCAGCCACAAAATCAAGCGGATTGCCGTCAAACGTCTCAACCACCTGGCCATCGCTAACGATCTCGGCGTGCTCGCCACTGGCGCGCAGCAAAGTGCGCGCGGGCAGGCCCACAAACGAATAGCGGCCAAAGCGTTCGCCACCCACCACCGATTCGAGCAAAAAACTCAAAGGCTGGCCGCGCGTGAGCTTGAGATACAACGACAGCGGCGTATCGAGATCGGCAAACGCCTGCGTGATCAAGGGGATACGGTTAAAGCCAAGAGCGGCCAACCGGGCGAATTCAGATGCACTGATCTGATCGGGCAATGTCATGAGGGCTCTCCAGACGCGGGGCGGGCCTTCGGGCCGAACACCCAGCGATGCGTTCAAAATTTGGCGCCAAGCGCCGCGGGAGCCGCGCAAAAAAGCGTCGGGGGGCGACAAGGCTCAAAGCCTGCGCACGCGCCGGGCGCTCAGCGGCAAATCACCACCACGAGCAAAAGCCCCGCCAGGGCCAGGCTCCCCGGTCGTGCGACCCTCTGGTGTGTTTGCGCGCAACGAACATGACGGCAGTGTATAGCAGCACACCCGATGGCGCAGCGCCTGAATACCGGGCACGCTCGCGTTGCGCCTAAACTCGCGCTCTCGCCAGATCAAACCGAAGGATGCCTTGTGATGGATCGACGCACGTTCATGCACGCCTCGCTCACCACCGCCGCCGCGCTGGCCTGCCCCGTTGCGGCATGGGCCGCCAACGACGGCTTTACCGAAGTGTCTGGTGTGCGCTTCGACAACGAAATCGATCTGCGCGGCAACCGCGTAGTGCTCAATGGCGCGGGCATCCGCTTCAAGGTGATCTTCAAGGTCTACGCCATGGGGCTGTATCTGCCCAAAAAAACCACCTCGGCTGAAGAAGCCATCAACATGCCGGGCGCCAAGCGCATCCGCATGCATTTGCTGCGCAACCTCTCAACCTCTGATTTCGGGCGGCTCGTTACGCAAGGCATTCAACGCAATGCCTCAAAAGAAGATTTCGTCAAGATCGTGCCCGATATCGCCCGCATCGGCCAGATGTTTGCTGCCTACGACCGCGCTTATCCCGGCGACGAAATGCTGCTCGATTGGATCCCCGGCACCGGCATGGTGGCGCGCTTTAAAAACACGGTGCAGGGTGAGCCCTTCACGCAACCCGAGTTTTACAAGACCATCATGCGGATCTGGCTGGGCGCCTATCCGCCAGATGCTCAACTCAAAGACGCGCTGCTGGGCACCACCCCCAAAGCAGCAAACAATCCGGCCGACGCACTCAACTGATCGCCGAGGCCCCAAAAAACAAAAGCCCACTCTCACAAGAGAGAGTGGGCTTTTTGCTTTTTGATGAAATCAGGCTGCTTTGCGACGTGCCACAAAACCCGCAGCCAACAGGCCCAGGCCCATCAGCGCATAAGTGCTGGGCTCAGGCACCGGCGGCGGGGTGTAAGCCTTGCCCGAAACCGGCCCGCCCGAGCGCAGCGTAGGCACGATATCGATCGTGATGCTGCCGTAATCGAGCATCGTCAGCACCGGCTGCAACAGCGGCGAGATGTTGAGCGCCGTTGCAAAGGTGGTTGCCGCTTGCGCCGTGAGCGTCAGATGGTCGACCTTCTGGTGCAGCTTGATCCCCCCTTTAACTTGCAACGTCAAAGACTCTGCAATATTGAAGGTGTAGACCGTCAGCTTCGATTTCACCCCGTTGGCCCAGGCATCTGCGGTCACGGTTTTATTTTTGAAATCGAGCGAGAAGTTACCCAGAATCAGACTCTTGCTGCCCGACGTCAGGCCGATCGCAGCGCCCGACGACGCGCCAGCCACCGACGTCAGAGATGGCGGCAGCAAGCTGAGGTCGGTCGTGGCACTGGTAACGGGCATGTTGAACGATGTGCCCGTGCTGTCGAGCGCCTTAGAGGTGCCCAAGGCGCCACGCGAAATGCCCACGCCATTCATGGCCTCAACGGCATCCGCCGAGAAATCGAGACGGGCATTGGCCTCGAGTGCCGAGGTGTTGAGGGTGGTCACCAGCCCGGCGCTGGCTGGCCAGGCGGCCCCAACCAGCAGGGCGGCAGCACCCAGCTTGTAGATACGTGTAGCGATCATGTGAAGACTCCGTAAAAATGAGGGAGGAGAGCGCACAGCCCTCAGGCCAGAGCGCTCGCTTGTCGAGCAGTTGACTATCGCTTCCTCAGTCTAGAAATCTCACCTCTTCTGGCCGCCCACGTTTGCCCTGAGAGCGCCCCCCAGCATGCATGCCGGCTTGCATGCAATGACACGCCGCGCCCCTTGTGAGGCTCTTTACGCGCTCTTCAAGCGCGCAATTCCTCCGACGCTTGTCGTACTTTTGTCGTAGACCGGCTGTGCAACCAATCGTAATCAGCTTCATTGACGCGACGGGTGCGCAGCCAGTATTTCCAGGTCGACCACGGCCAGATGGCGAAGTTGATGCCATCGGCTGTTTGGTACCAGCTTTTGCAGCCCGACGACCACACCGTGCCTTTGAGGGCGGCGGTCACCTCGGCCAGAAAACGCGCTTGCGCTTCGGGCTTGGCATCCATCGCATCGGCGCCTTTGGCTTGCAGCGTCTGGAGGCAACGCACGATGTATTGCGCCTGCGCTTCGATCATGAAGATGATCGAGTTGTGGCCTAGCCCGGTGTGCGGGCCGACGAGTTGAAAGAAGTTGGGGTAGCCCGAGGTGGCGATGCCGAGATACGAGGTGGGGCTCTTGGCCCAATCGCGCCCGATTTCGTGGCCGTTGCGGCCCTGCAGAGCAAAGTTTTGCATGTAGATGCGTGGATCGACGATGAAGCCGGTGCCCAGCACGATGCAATCCACGGGGCGCTCTTGGCCATCGGACGTGATGATGCGATCGGCTTTGATTTCGCGGATGCCGTCGGTGATGAGCTCGACGTTGTCGCGGTTGAAGGTGGGGTACCACTTGTTTGAGATGAGGATGCGCTTGCAGCCCAGGGTGTAGTTGGGTGTGAGTTTGTCGACGAGGGCTTTGTCTTGCACCTGATACGCGATGAATTTTTTTAAGAAGAATTCACCGATCTTGGCCAGGCGCGGATTGAAGATGGGCCAGACACGGGATTCGTTCGTCCAGTAAAGCCGCCAGCGGTGCAGGGTGCGGGTGAAGGGCAGCGCCTTGAACATCGCTTGGCGAAAGGCCGAGTAGCCGCGTTCGTCGCGCGGGATCACCCAGGCCGGCGTGCGCTGAAACACGTGCAGCTTGGCCACCTTGGGAGCAATTTCGGGCACGTATTGGATGGCGCTGCCGCCGGTGCCGATCGAAGCGACACGTTTGCCGCGCAGATCGTAGCCATGATCCCACTGCGCCGAGTGCATCACTTTGCCTTTGAAGGTGTCGAGGCCCTTGATGTTGGGGATGGCCGGCACGTGCAGCGGGCCTGAGGCAAGCACCCAGTGCCGGGTGCGGTAGACGGCACCGGTGTGGGTGGTGATCGTCCAGCGCGCGGCGTCAGCGTCGAAAACCGCACTCACGACTTCTTGCCCAAAGCGCACGAAGGGCCGCAGCTGAAACTGCGCCGTAACGTCGAGGATGTAGCGCTGGATCTCGTGCCACGGGGCGTAGCGCTTGCTCCAATCGGGCCGGGTAGCGAATGAGTAGGAGTACATGTGCGATTGCACATCGCACGCGGCGCCGGGGTAGTGGTTGTCGCGCCAGGTGCCGCCCACATCGTCGCCCTTTTCGAGGATCACGAAGTTGTCGATGCCGGCCTTGCGCAACTGAATGGCCATGCACAACCCGCCAAAGCCGCCGCCAACGATCACCACATCAACGTGGTGCGGGGCGTCGCTGCCTCGTGCGCCCAGGGGAGCCGCCTCGCGGGGGGCGGTGTCGTTGTCGAGGTACATGCGGGTCTCCATCTTCAATAAATGATGTTTCGCACTCTAGGCGGCGCTGCATGGTGCCGGCCATGTTCGGAGTGGCCCGAAATTGACAGTTTCGGCCAAATCGAGTCGAATCCGCGTTTGATCCAGCTCAAACTGGGGAATCTCCCAAGCTACTGAGGTTGCGCCGGGGCACCACAAGACGCTGAAAGGGCGGCGATGGGTTTGCGTTCGATTTTGGGGTTGCTGAACATCGCACAGGGCCTGCGTGAGCTGGGTGAGGATCCGACCCCCGCGCTGCGTCGCCACGGCCTCGATCTTGAAGCGCTCGACCCGCTCACATGCATCGAGCGCACCCGCGAGTTGCGGCTCTACACCGAGATTGCCCAGACGCTGCGCGATCCAACCGCCGGGCTGAAACTGGGTAGCCGCTTCAGCTTCACGAGTTACGGTCCGCTGGTGATGCTATGGGCAACCTGCGCGAACGCCTATGAGAGTTTTCAGCTGGCCGTGCGCTATCAGCCACTGACGTTTTTGTTCAGCACCTTGGGCTTTGAGCCGGGCTCCGGCCAGAGCGCCGTGGTGCTGACGCCCGTGCCCATGCCCGCGTTGGCGTTTCGATTGCTGGCCGATGGCGAGATGGCGGGCACGTTTAAATTGATGCGCGATATGCAGGCCGCGATGGGGCTCGACATCCTGCCCGAGCGGGTGGATATGCCCTACCCCATGCCCGCCGAGGCCGCGCAGATCGAGGCGCACTTTGGCTGCCCGGTGCGTTTTGGCGAGCCGGTGGGGCGGCTGTGGGTGCGCAACGAGCATTTGCAGTGGCGGTTTCCGACCGCCGATGCGGCGGCGCACGCGATGTATCGCGCGCTGTGCGATCAGCAACTGGCCGCACAGCGCACCGCGCCCGAGCAACTGGCCGAGCGGGTAGCCGCGCACCTCGATTTGTTTGTGCAGCATTACCCCGATGCGGCAGAGGTGGCGCGCAGCTTTGGGGTGTCTGAGCGCACGCTGCGGCGCCAGTTGCAGCTCGAAGGTGCGTCGTTTCGGGCGCTGCTGGGGCAGGCCCGCCATCGCAAGGCGCAGCAGCTGCTGCAGCAAACACGCCTGCCGGTTGAGGCAATTGCTGCGCAGTTGGGCTACGCCGAATCGGCCGCTTTTGTGCGGGCGTTCAAAACCTGGGCAGGGATGACGCCAGCGGCGTTCAGGCGGCCAGCCGGGCGCGCATCGCGTCAATGACCGTTTTGTAATCGGGCTGGCCAAAGATGGCGCTGCCGGCCACAAAGGTGTCGGCACCAGCGTTGGCCACGCTGCGGATGTTGTCGATCTTGATGCCGCCATCCACCTCGAGGCGGATGTCGCGTCCGGTGTGATCGATGAGCTTGCGCACGCGCTCGATTTTGCGCAACGCGCTGTCGATAAAGCTCTGCCCGCCAAAGCCGGGGTTGACGCTCATGATGAGCACGAGGGCGACCTTGTCGATCACCCATTCGAGCACGTCGATGGGCTCGGCGGGGTTG
>CAZUCW010000118.1:0-6712 GCA_964618825.1 uncultured Aquabacterium sp. | reverse complement strand
CGCTTGGCCTTGTCGCGCGACAGAATGGTGTCGCCATAGCCGTTTTCGATGGCATCGATGGCCACCGAGACGAAGTCGCCAACTTGCACTTCGACTTCGCCTTGATCATTTTTGAACTCGTCGATGGGCACGTAGGCTTCAGATTTGAGGCCAGCGTTGACGACGACAAAGTTGTGCTCTACGCGAACCACCTCGGCCGAGATGACTTCGCCAGCGCGCATGTCTGAGCGCTTGAGAGACTCTTCAAACAGGGCGGCAAAAGATTCCATGCCCTGCGAAGCAGCGGTTTGGGTTTGAGTCATGAGATTTCCTGATGCCGGTTGATAGACCGCCGGCTGCGGTGCTGTGATCCGACGGGTGTCGGCAGCGGGTTGTGTTGAACAACCGACCTTCAGGCAGCAGGACTTCAGAAACCCGCTGCGCTCCAGGGCACCGGGCGGTGCGCTGGCGAAGGCCGGAGCCTATAGGGCCACTTTGCCGCGATCAGGCCGCGAAGTGGCGTTGCTCGGCCCACCAATCCAAAACCAGATCGATGGATTCATCGACCGTCATCTCAGAGTTGTCGAGCAAACGAGCATCTTCGGCAGGTTTGAGGGGGGCCACGGCGCGGGTGCGATCCCGCAAATCGCGCGCCTCAAGGTCTGCCAAAAGACTGTCGAGGTTAGCTGAAAATCCTTTGGAAATCAACTGCTTATGGCGTCTCTCGGCTCGCGTGGCGGTGCTGGCCGTGAGAAATACCTTGAGCGCTGCATCGGGGAACAGCACGGTGCCCATATCGCGCCCATCGGCCACCAGGCCGGGCAGTTGGCGGAAGGATTGCTGCAGCTCGAACACCGCTTGCCGCACGGCCGGCCACACCGACACGCGCGAGGCCATGGCGCCTACCTCTTCTTCGCGCAGCGTTTGTTTGACCTCTTCGCCGTCGAGCCAGACGTGTTCGCCTTCAAAACGCAGCTTGAGCGTGGCGGCCAGCCGGGCCAACTCGGGCTCATCGTCGCTCGATACGCCCAGGCGCATCGCGGCCAGCCCTACGGCGCGGTAGATTGATCCTGAGTCGAGCAGATGAAAACCCAGCCGCGCTGAGAGCTCGCTGGCCAGCGTGCCTTTGCCCGAGGCGGTGGGGCCATCAACCGTGAGCACCGGGATGTTGGCCGTGCGCACATGCACCACCTCGAACAGCCGCTCGAAATAGTCGGGGAAGGTTTTGCCCACGCATTTAGGGTCTTCGATACGCACTGGCACGGCGGGTGGCTGTGGGTAGAGCGCCGTCAAGGGGTTGAATGCGGCCAGCGAGAAGCACATGGCCATGCGGTGATCGTCGTAGGTGTGGATGCTCGCGGCGTGCCAATGGGCGGCGTTGGCTGGTGGCGTGATGGCAATGAAGTCGGGGCCTTCTTCAACCGTGGCGCCGAGTTTGCGCAACTCGCACGCCATGGCAGCGATACGGTCGGTTTCTTTGACGCGCCAGCTGGCGATGTTGGTGAGCCGCGTGGTGCCGCGAGCGTAGAGCGCCATCACGGCCAGCGTCATGGCGGCGTCGGGGATGTGATTGCAGTCGAGCTCGATAGCGTTGAGCGGCCAAGCACCGCGCTTTACTTCGAGCCAGTTCGGCCCGCTCGATATGTGTGCGCCCATCGCCTGGGCGGCCTCGATGAAGCGGATGTCGCCCTGAATCGATGCCATGCCCACGCCTTCGATGCGCAGCGGTGCCTGGGTGGCTGCCAGTGCGCCGGTGGCAATGAAATATGAGGCCGACGAGGCATCGCCTTCAACCGGTATCTCACCCGGAGATTGATAGCGGCTGTTTTGCGGGATCACGAAGCGCGACCATCCTTCGCGTTGCACCGCGATGCCAAAGCGTGCCAGCAGGTTGAGCGTGATCTCGATATAGGGCTTTGAGATCAGCTCGCCCACCACCTCGATCACCAGCGCTTGGTGTTGCGACACCAACGGCAGCGCCAGCAACAGCGCGGTTAAAAACTGGCTCGATACATCGCCTCGCACTTTGATGGGTGCAGACAGCTGCAGCGTGCCGCCGGCCAGCCGCAGCGGCGGGTAGCCCTCAACGCCCAGGCATTCGATGTGGCAACCCAATGGGCGAAGGGCATCGATCAGATCGCCAATGGGTCGCTCGTGCATGCGTGGAATGCCGCTGAGCTCAAAGGTGCCGCCTTGGCTGGCTGACAGCAGCGCCAGCGCCGCCGTGAGTGGGCGCATGGCCGTGCCGGCGTTGCCCAAGAAGAGTTGGGCCTGGCGCACCTGCAACTGGCCGCCCAAGCCGGTGATATCGAGCGCGCCATCGCCGGCGTCTTGAATGTGGCAACCCAGCGTGCGCAGGGCGTCGAGCATCACGCGGGTGTCGTCGGATTCGAGCACGTCGAGCACGCGCGTTGTGCCTTCGCTCAGGCCCGCGAGCAGCAGCACACGATTTGAGATGCTTTTTGAGCCCGGCAGGCGGACCGTGCCGCCTGCGCCAGACAGTGCGGGCAGATCGAGAAATGCTGTGGTGTACATGAGAGACGGCGAAAGAGCGGCGCGCGGCTAGCGTGGCCCCGATGATGAGGCCTTGGGCCCGCTGAGATGCCAGCGCGCGCGCGCCTGCGAGATCTCGCGGATGCGGTCTTCTAGGGCCTCGGCATTGCCCTCGCGCATGGCGGATTCGAGTTCGTCAAGCACTTTGCGAAACAGTTGCGATTGGCGCATCACTTCGTCGCGGTTGGCGATCAAAACGTCGCGCCACACATGCGGATCGCTCGCAGCGATGCGGGTGAAATCGCGAAAACCGGGTCCAGCCAGTTGCAAAAAATCTTTGCCTGCCGGCTGGCCGGAGACCGCGCTGAAAAAGGCAAACGCCAGCAAATGCGGCAGGTGGCTCACGGCGGCAAAGGCTGCGTCGTGGTTTTCGGGGCGCATTTTGAGCACCTGGCAGCCAATAGCGGCCCACACGTCGGTGGCTTTTTGCAGCATCACCGGATCGGTTTGTGGCGTGGGTGTGAGGATCACCTGCCGCCCCGCGTAGAGCCGTGCTTCGGCGTGGTCGATGCCCGAAAGCTCTTTGCCCGCAATCGGGTGCGCTGGCACAAAGGTGCGCGCACGTTCTTTGAGCACGTTTTGCGCGGCGTTCACCACATCGAGCTTGGTGCTGCCCACATCCATGATCAGTGTCGTGGGCGAAACGAGGTGGCGGATCGCCTGCAGCATGCGTTCGGTGGCGGCCACCGGCACGGCAATGAGCACGATGTCCGATCCCGATACGGCCAGCAGCGCCGATTCGGCGCCCACATCGATGGCACCCATGCGGCGCGCTTTCTCGACGGTCGACGGCGATTTGCTGTAGCCCACCACGCGGTCGACGAGGCCGGCCTGTTTGAGCGCCAGCGCGAACGAGCCGCCCATGAGGCCGCAGCCGATGACGCCGAGTTGATTGAACATGGCCATGGCGCGTGCTTGCTTTGAATTCAGTGAGTGTCGAGAGGATAGGCGCCCAACAGCTTGAAGAACGAGCACTGGGCACGCAAATCGTTGAGGGCAGCGGCGACGTGAGGCTGATCGGGGTGGCCAGCCAGATCGATATAAAACAGGTATTCCCACTGCCCAGAGCGGGCCGGGCGCGATTCGAGTCGGCTCATCGATACGCCGTGTTGCTTGAGTGGCACCAGCATGTCGTGCACCGCGCCGGGGCGGTTGGGCACGGACACCACCAAGCTTGTGCAATCGTGGCCGCTGGCTTGCGGTTGTGGGTGTTGATCGGGCAGAGCCACGATCACAAAGCGCGTGCGGTTGTGGGCATCGTCTTGAATGGCCGGAGCCACCACATGCACGCCGTAGTGTGATGCCGCGCGCAGGCTGGCGATGCCGGCAAGGCGGCTGTCTTCGCGGGCCAAACGGGCGCCCTCGGCATTGCTCGACACCGGGCGTCGTTCGGCGTGTGGCAGGTGTTGATTGAGCCAGCCCTGGCACTGCGCCAGGGCTTGTGGATGTGCGCACACCACTTCGATGCCGTCGAGTCCGTTGATCTGACGCAGCAGGTTGTGACGCACCAGCAGGCTGGTTTCGCCAACGATCATCAGCGGCGTGGTTAAAAACAGATCAAGCGAGCGCGCCACCATGCCTTCGGTTGAGTTCTCGATGGCCACCACGCCGAAATCGGCTGCGCCGGCCTCGGTGGCGCGGAACACCTCATCAAAGCTGGGGCAAATCACCGATTCGATCGACGAACCAAAGTAATCGAGCGCCGCTTGCTCGGTGAAAGTGCCCATGGGCCCAAGGTAGGCCACCCGTTGCAATGCTTCGAGCGAGCGGCAGGCCGACATGACCTCGCGCCAGATAGGCGCTACGCTGTCGTTGCGCAGCGGGCCGGTGTTGAGGGCTTTCAGGCCATCGATCACCTGTGCCTCGCGCTCAGGGCGAAACACCGGCGAGCCTTCGCGTTTCTTGATCTCGCCCACATGCTGCGCCAGCGTGGCGCGCTGATTAAGCAGCGTCAGCAATTGGCGATCCACCGCATCGATCTGCACCCGCAACGAACCCAGATCGAGTGCCTGATCGTCCGACGGCAAAGGTACCGTATCAACCATGGCGCTTATAAAAATCGTTCAAGAACGCTACCAGGGCTTGCACCCCCTCGAGCGGCATGGCGTTGTAGATGCTCGCACGCAATCCACCCACTGATTTGTGCCCTTTGAGCCCAAGCAGGCCCTGTGCTTTGGCCTCGGCCAAGAAGGGCTCGTAAAGCGCCTCATCAGGCAAGAAGAACGGCACATTCATGCGCGAGCGGCAGGCCGGATCCACGCGATTGATATACCAGCCAGAGCGGTCGATGCAGCCATACAGCAACTCGGCTTTAGCCATGTTGATGCGCTCAACCGCTGCCACACCGCCTTGGCGCTTGAGCCACTGAAACACCAGCCCGGCGATGTAGATGCCATAGGTGGGTGGCGTGTTGTACATCGACCCGTTGTCGGCCACCACCTTGTAATCAAAGGCCGTCGGGCAGTGAGGCAAGGCGTGGCCCAGCAGGTCTTCGCGAACGATCACGAGGGTGACGCCGGCAGGGCCGATATTTTTTTGCGCACCGCCAAAGGCCAAGCCAACGCGGTGCCAGTCGATTGGGCGCGACAGCACGTGCGACGAAAAATCGATCACCAGCGGCGCGTTGCTGCCCAGCGCATTGAGGTCGGGCAGCGCTTGAAACTCAACCCCGTGCACTGTTTCGTTGCTACACAGATGCACATAGCTTGCATCGCGGCTCAGGCGCCAGCTGCTGGGCGCCGGCATCGAGGTGTAGCCATCACCTTCGCTGCTGGCAGCGATGTTGACGCCGCCGTACTTGCGCGCCTCTTTTTGCGATTTTTGCGACCACGAGCCCGTAACGACGAAATCCATCATGCCGCCGCGAGAGAGGTTTAGCGGCACGATGGCGTTCTCGGCCAACGCACCGCCTTGCATGAACAGGATCTTGAAGTGGCTGGGCACCGCCAGCAGCTCGCGCAAATCGGCCTGGGCTTGCTCGTAGATGCTGACGAATTCGCGTCCACGGTGGCTCATCTCCATCACGCTCATGCCGCTGCCATGCCAATCAAGCATCTCAGCCGCAGCCTGTTGCAGCACCGCTTCGGGCAGGGCAGCGGGGCCGGGCGAGAAATTGAACGGGCGGTTCATGGTGTGCGATTGATGTCGTGTGATAAAGGCGAGGTCGTTTTGGTGAGTGCGCGGCCAGCTTCAGTTTTTGCTGCTGGCTTTGGCCGGAGCAGGCGCTTTGGGTGACGAGGCTGCCGCATCGCTGGGCTTGGCTGCCGCTTCAAGAATCTTGCGGATGGCCGCTTCAGCCGCCTGGGCCTTGGGCATGATTTGCGGGCGAACGTCTTCGAGCACTTTGTCCATCATCGCCTTGCCGGCATCGGGCATGGTGGTCTGAAACTTCTTGAGCACGGGCGACTCGAGCATGCTCACGAGTTGCTTGAGCTCATCTTCAGAAAACTTCTCTTCGAGCATTGCACCGATCACGGCTTGAGATTGTTTGTTGGCGCTGGCGCGCACCATGGGCACGGCAGCATCCACATACTTTTTGATCTCGGCATCGATCTGTTTGGCCGTGGCTTCGCGTTTGTTTTCGGGCACGGCCTGCATCAACACCTGGCGGGCTGCGCCGGCGAGCTGGCGGGCGGGCTGCTCTGCCACGGCACGAGCGTTGTCGTCGAGAGCGGTCTGCTGCAGCGACAACACCTTTTGAGCCAACTCTTTCTTGGTTGGCGCAGCCACGGCAGCCACGGCCGCGGCCACGAGTGTCAGGGCGATGAGGGGCTTTTTGATGTTCATGTCGTGGTCTCGTCTGTGGGGTTGTCATCGCCGGCGGAATCACCGCTGGCATCGGCCTGGGCATCGTTTTCGACGATGCGTTGCAAGCCGATCAGCTTGGCGCCTTCGTCGAGTGCGATGAGGGTCACGCCCTGGGTGGCACGCCCCAGTTCGCGAATCTCGGCAACACGGGTGCGCACCAGCACACCCTTGTCGGTGATCAGCATGATTTCGTCTTCGGCACGCACCAGCGTGGCGGCGACGACCTTGCCGTTGCGCTCGCTTTGTTGGATTGCGATCATGCCTTTGGTTCCGCGACCGTGGCGGGTGTACTCGACGATGCTGGTGCGCTTGCCGTAGCCGTTTTCGGTGGCGGTGAGCACGCTTTGTGTTTCGTCTTCGGCCACCAGCATGG
>CAZUCW010000117.1:0-6790 GCA_964618825.1 uncultured Aquabacterium sp. | reverse complement strand
GAATGCTGGTGACGAACAAAATTTTGCCGAGTTCGCGGGCCTCGGTCATGCCCTGCTGCAGCTGCTCTAGCCAGAACACGTTGTTGCGTGCGAGCAGGCTGTAGCGCGGCTGGACGGCATAAACGGCATCGGCGCCGAAATCAAAAGCGGCGCGCATTTTGTCGAGCGAGCCGGCGGGCAGCAGCAGCTCGGGTGAGCGCAGCCGGTGGGCCGGTGAGGATGCGGCTGCGGCGGTGCGCGAAGCCGTGGGCGAAGCAGTGGACGTCATGGGGCGAGATTGTGCGCGGCGCGTGCCGGGTGTGTGATGGGTGCGGGTTTACGCCTGAGCCAAGCGGTCGATCGAGTGAGGATTTGTGCGGGGTTTTTATCGTTTGCGCCCCCGCTTGCGGGGTGGCTCCTGCCTGGCTGAATGAGGGGCCGCTTATATGATCGATCCGTGAAACTCAAGACCGTTTCGCACACTCTGTTTATAGGCGTCGTGCTGGCGCTGGGGGCCAACTTTGCCTTTCTCGGGCTGATCAAGCGCGCCTACGACAGCACCACGGCAACGGCCGCCGCGCGCGAAGAAGCGGTGCATGCTGTTGATCGCTTGCGTCACGAAACCGAGCTGCTGCGCCGCCTGGTGCGCTCGTATACCGCCACGGGGCGATCCAACGAGCTGCTGATCTATTACGAAATCGTGGCTTCGCATCTGGGCGACAAGCCCGCGCCGCGCGTGAACGATTCCATCGTCTACTGGGAGCAAGCCATTGCCGACCCCAAGCGGCACGCTGCGCCCGCCGCCGGGCCGCGTCGCACCCTGGTGGATCGCATGGCAGCGCTGCATCTCACCATCGATGAGTTGGGCCTCTTGGCGCAGGCCATCGAAATCACCGAGCGGCTCAAACAAACCGAGCAGATCGCTTTTGCCGCCACGCAAGGGCTCTACGATCCCAAGCGGCAGATGTTTGTTTCTGAGGGCGAACCCAATCTGGCCTACGCCACGCAGTTGGTGCATGGCGCCGATTACGAGCGCGATGGCGCCGAGCTCACGCGCACGCTGGCCGAGTTATCGGCGCGGGTGGATGCGCGCACCGAGGCGGCAGTGCGGCAGGCCTCGGCGCGGGTGCAACGCTTTATCGGCCTGGCGATGGGGGTTGATGTGGCGCTGGTGCCCGTGCTCGGGTTGGCGCTGGTATCGGTGCGCCGCCGGGTGCTGCAACCCATTGCGGCGCTGAGTGCGCGGGCGCAATCTTTTGCCGAGGGCAACTACACCGCGCGCCGCCACACCCGCGAAGGCGGGCTCGACGAGGTGCAGGCGCTGGGCCGCACGCTCGATGGCATGGCCCAATCGATTGAGCAAGACATCGCCGCGCGCGAGCGCACGCAAGCCGAGCTGCGCCGCACGCGCGATGAGGCCGAGGCGGCCACCAAGGCCAAATCGCTCTTTTTGGCCAACATGAGCCACGAGATCCGCACCCCGATGAACGCCATCATCGGCATGACGCACCTCACCCTGCAAACACCGCTCAACGCGCAGCAGCAAGACTATCTGGCCAAGGTGCTGTCGGCCTCGCAGATATTGCTGGGGGTGATCAACGATATTCTTGATTTTTCAAAAATCGAAGCGGGCCATCTGGCGCTCGAGAGCGCGCCCTACCGCGTTGAAGAAGCCGTGGGCAGTGCGCTGATGCTGCTGCGTCAAAAAGCGCAAGAAAAAGAAATCGAGCTGCTGTGCGAATTCGCCAGCGCCGAGCTGCTCACCACCGCCAGTGTGGTGAGTGGCGACATGCTGCGCGTGGGCCAGATCCTCACCAACTTGCTGAGCAACGCCGTCAAGTTCACCGACAGCGGCCACGTCAAGCTGCGCGTTGATCTCGAGGCGCGCCAAGGTGATCAAGCCACGCTGCGTTTTGATGTGAGCGACACCGGCATCGGCATGACGCGCGAACACATCGCGCGGCTGTTTCAAGAGTTCACCCAGGCTGACGACAGCACCACGCGCCGCTATGGTGGCACCGGGCTGGGCCTGAGCATCAGCCAGCGGCTGGCCGCACTCATGGGTGGGCGCATCGAGGTGGATAGCGTTTTTGGCCGAGGCTCCACATTTACGCTGCACCTGCCGGTGAGCATCGAGGCCGACACCAGTGGCACGGCCTCGCCAGTGCCGCTCGACAACCTGCGGGTGCTGGTGGTCGACGATCAGGCCGAAACCCGCCTCACGCTCGCCGGGTTGTTGCGCACGCTGGGCGTGGGTGGGGTGCCCGCCTCGGGTGGCAGGGTGGATGTGGCCGAGGGCGGCGCGCAAGCGCTGGCGTGCATCGAGCAATCACTGGCTGGTGGGCGCCCCTACGACATCGTGCTGCTCGATTGGGTGTTGCCCGATCTCGATGGTGCCGAGGTGATGCGCCGGCTGCGCGTGGTCGATCCTTCGGTCAACGTGATCGTGATTTCGGGCTACGACTGGGACAGCCTGCACACCACCGCCTTGCAAGCGGGCGCCAATGGCTTTTTGTCGAAACCGCTGCTGCCCAGTGCCTTGCGCAGCCTGTTGGCGCGGCTCACTGGCATCGAAACCGTGCAACGCCCCGAAGCCTCCTCGGGCGAGCGAGCCATTCGGCTCGATGGTTTGCGTGTGCTGTTGGCCGAAGACAACGCGCTCAACCAAGAGCTCGCCACCGAGCTGCTCAGCCGACGCGGTGCCATCGTGGATGTGGCCAACAACGGTTGCGAGGCGCTTGAGCGGTTGCGCATGGCTGGCGCGGGGGGCTTTGATGTGGTGCTTATGGATTTGCATATGCCCGTGATGGACGGCTATACCGCCACCGAGCAGATCCAATCCGATGCCGCGTTGCGCGATGTGCCCATCATCGCCATGACCGCGCACGCCCTCACCGAAGAGCGCGACCGTTGCCTCGCCGTGGGCATGCGCGGCCACATCAGCAAACCACTTGATCCACAACAGCTTTACGCCACGCTCGAGCCCTACAGCCCGGCGGGGCAAGCCCCCAGCCATGCGCAGCATCAACAGGGGTGGCCATCGGCCAACGCTTTGCGCCACGAGCTGCCGCAAATCGACGGGCTCAACACCGGCAAGGCGCTCACCCGGCTGTCGGGCGATGCTGAGCTCTACGAGCTCACGCTGCGGGGTTTTCTCAAGCATGTCGACGTCACCTTGCCCACGCTGCGATCCGCCCTTGCGCCGGCCGGCGGCGAGCCCGATTGGCCCGTGTTGCAGCGCGAAACCCACACCCTGCGCGGCTTGCTGGGCACCATTGGTGCCGATGCACTCGTGGCCCACGCGGGCATGCTCGAAGACGCCGCCAAGGCTTGCCACGGCATGCACGCAGCGGCGGCGTTTGCGCCCTTTGCGCACACACTCGCCGCGCTGGCCGAGGCGCTGCGGGCACACTTTGCGCACGCCGATGCTGCGGGCGGGGCTGACGCAGCCCAAACCTCTGCAGACGCGGCAACGGCGGTGGCCGAGCCCCCTGCTGTGCGAGCCCCGGCGCCGATTCAACGCATTCTTACGAGCGAAACACTCGATGCCGTGCAAGCCTTGCGCCGCCTGCTCAAAGACGATGACAGCCAAGCCATGGCGCTGTGGCAACAGCGGCGAGCGTTCTTCAAGGCCCTGCTGCCGCCGCTGGCCGTGAACCGACTCAACAACGCCATCGAACGCTGCGATTTCGATGGCGCCCTGATTTTGCTCAACGAGGCTGTGCCCCATGCCGACGCACCCGCCAGCGCCTGATCTTTCGGGCACGCTCTCGGCGCAGCGCCTCACGGTGCTGGTGGTCGACGACGCCCCGGCCAACCTCAACCTGCTGGCGGGGTTGCTCGACAGCACCTACCGCGTCAAGCTCGCCCCCTCGGGCAGCAAGGCGCTCGATATCGCCTTCAGATCACCGCCCGATCTCGTGTTGCTTGATGTGATGATGCCCGACATGGACGGCTACGAGGTTTGCCGCCGGCTCAAGGCCGACGAGCGCACACGGCATGTGCCTGTGATTTTTCTCACGGCCATGCAAGAGCCCGAAAACGAAGCGCAGGGTTTTGAAGTGGGGGCGGCAGATTTCATCCACAAACCCATCAGCCCGGCCATCGTGCAGGCGCGTGTCAAAACACACCTGCAAAACAAAACCTTTCAAGACATGCTGCGCCGGCACAACTCGCGGCTGTCGAGTGAGCTCGATGAGCGCATGAGCCAGCTCGATCGCCTGCGCGAATCGATGCTCTTCGTGATGATTTCGTTTGCCGAGTTTCGAGATCAAGAAACGGGCAATCACGTCAAGCGCACTCAAGAATACGTGCGCGTGCTCGCCACCGAGCTGTGGCGTCGTGGGCGACACCTGGATGTGCTCAGCCCCGACACCATCGATCTCATCGCCAAATCGGCACCGTTGCACGATCTGGGCAAAGTGGCGATTTCAGACAACATTCTGCTCAAGCCCGGCAAGCTCACAGCCGATGAATTCGAGATCATGAAAGCCCACCCCCTGCATGGCTGGGAGATGCTCAATCGCGCCGCACAACGCATGGGCGACGACACCGGCTTTTTGCGCTACGCCAAAGAGATCGCCCGCTGGCACCACGAGTGGTGGAACGGCGGCGGCTACCCCGATCGGCTGGCCGGCGCATCGATCCCGCTGTCGGCGCGCCTGATGGCCGTGGCCGATGTGTACGACGCGCTCATCAGCCGTCGCCCCTATAAAGATCCACATCATCACGTCGACGCCCACCGCATGCTCAACGATGGCGCGGGCACGCACTTCGATCCCGAGCTGGTGAATGTTTTCAACAGCATCCAAGATCAATTCATCGGCATTGCCCGCCAGTGGCAAGACTAAAACCCCCCTCAGGATTCGCTCGCATGATCCTCGCCCCTCGTTTTGTTTCTCGGCTGGCTCTTGCCACGGGTTTGATCGGCACGGGCTCGACAGCGTTGGCGCTCGAGTTGCAAATGTCGGGCTTTGGCACGGCGGGGGTGGCGGTGTCTGATCGAGCCTACCGCTATCAAGAGCACATCAACGACGACGGCACCATCAAGCGCGACAGCGTGGCGGGGGTGCAGGCCGATCTCAAGCTCACCACCGAGCTCTCGGCCACGGTGCAGGCCAAGCTGGCGCCGGCCAACGACGATGCCAACCGCTGGAAGGCCAGCCTCGCCTGGGCCTTTGTGTCGTGGCGCCCGCATAACGATTGGTTGGTGCGCGCCGGCAAGGTGCGGCTGCCGCTGTATCTGTTTTCTGAGAACCTCGATGTGGGGCAAAGCTACGACTTTGCGCGCATGCCCACCGAGATGTATTCGATCTCGCCCACCACCGATATCGCCGGGCTTTACATCACACGCAACTGGGCGCTTGAGCCGGGCGATTTGAGTGTGGATGTCTATACCGGCCGCGCGCCGCGCGTGGTGCATCGCACCTATTTGCGTGATGCGGGGGTGTCGTATGAGCAAGACGTGAGCACCCGCGTCAGTGGTGCGGTGTTCACGCTGCGCACCGACGACAGCGCCTGGCGGCTGGGCCTGCACCATGCCGATTCGCGTTTTAACGATGGTGGCGTGGCGCCCGGGCGCTTTGGCTACATCGCCATGCAGGGGGTTTATGCGCCGCTCACCTGGGTGCGTGGTTTTGCCAACGACATTCTCACCGTGGGGCTCGATTGCAGCCTCGGCGGCCACTGGCGTGTGATTGCCGAGTTTGAGCGCAACGTGCAGCACGACATCGATGCTGGCGCCAACACCGCCGGGGGCTATGTGTCGCTGCTGCGCAAGATCGACAAGTTCACACCCTACGTTACCTGGGCCAAGATCAAAACGTTGGGGGTGGCGGCGTCGCTGCACGATGGGCTGGGCGCCGTTAACGTGCCGTCTTACGTGCCGGGGGCCGATCAATACAACATGCGGCAGCGCATGCTGCTCGATGGCATCCCCTTTTACGATCAGCAATCGCTGATGCTGGGCACATCGTATGCGCTCACGCCGCAGAGCAAGATCAAGGCCGAGTGGATGCACACCTGGGTTGGCAAGGGCTCAACCATGATCGACTCGCCTGCCGGCGCGCCGCCCGTGTCGCACGAGGGCATCAATGTGCTCTCGTTGAGCTACAACTTCGCGTTTTGATGAGGGGGCACAGCATGCAAAGCCGCTCTCTCATTCGGTGCATCTGGCGCGCACTCGTGGTGGCCAGCCTGGTGTTTGTCGCCACGGCTTCGGGGGCCGCTGATCGCATCGTGATCATCGGCCACGCCGCGCTGCACAAGATCGATGCCGCCACCGTGCAGCGCATCTACACGGGCAAGGTTGTGATGGTCGATGGCACGCCGGTGGTGCCGTTCAATGTTGCGCCGGGGCAGGCCATGCGCCAGCGTTTTCTGGCCGACTATCTGCAGCAAGACGAAGACAAATTCACCGCCTACTGGACGGTGCGCCGCTACGTCGGCAAGGGCACGCCGCCCCGCGAGGTGAAAGACGCCGCCGCGATGATCGAGCAGATCAGCAAGACGCCCGGCGCGATCGGCTACGTCGACGAGAGCGACGTGACGCCCGGTATGAACGTGCTGCTGCGCACGTGATCCGCGGCCGCGGCCGGGTGTGAACGATGGCACATCGGCGGCGGCGAGCCTTGTGGCGCCGGCGCCGCGCCGGGGCCGCGTGGCAGGGTCGGAATTGGCTACCTTGGCCGACTAGTTCACGCTTGCCCCGGGATCGTGCGGTAGCCGCCGCCGTGCCTGCTCTAGAGTGCAAACGCTACCAGATGAAACCGTGGGGTGACGGGTGGCGTATTGATCACCAGCTGGTTCGATG
>CAZUCW010000116.1:0-6957 GCA_964618825.1 uncultured Aquabacterium sp. | reverse complement strand
GCTGATGGGTTTCGGGCATCGCGTTTACAAAAACTACGATCCGCGCGCCAAGCTGATGCGCGAAACCTGCCACGAGGTGCTCAACGAGCTGGGTCTGCAAAACGATCCACTGTTCAAGCTGGCCATGGCACTCGAAAAGATCGCCCTTGAGGATGATTATTTCGTGTCGCGCAAGCTGTATCCGAACGTCGATTTCTACTCTGGCATCGTGCAGCGCGCCATCGGTATTCCGGTGCAGCTGTTCACCGCAATCTTTGCGTTGGCTCGCACGGTGGGCTGGATCGCACAGCTCAACGAGATGATTGCTGATCCCGAGTACAAGATCGGTCGTCCGCGTCAATTGTTTGTTGGCGCCGCCAAGCGCGATGTCAAGCCGATCACATCGCGCTGATCGTTGTTGGTGTTCTGCACAAACCCCGGCCATGCCGGGGTTTTTTGCTTTTTACTGCTGAGATGTTGGGGTTGTATCGGGCGTGTGCTTGCTGCTGTTTGCATGTGCAGGCCGGCGGCGTAGACTGCAAAAGCGCTGTTGGTGAGCTCAGCTGGTGAGCGCCAAAATCTTGGCAGGTTCAAACGAAAGGATCGTTATGTTGCATGTGCTCCCCTTTGTTGCCGGTTTGGTGGCTGGTGTGGCCGCTGTTACCGCGTTACGGGCTCGGGTGGGTCGGCAAGAGGCTCGCGGTGAGGCCGCCGCCGAGGGTGTCCAGCCCCAGACGTCGGCTGGGGTGAGTGCGGCTGCCGCGCGGGTGGTGCGCTCAAAGCCGGCTGCGGCGCCACGGCGTGCCAAGAAAACGGCAGCACCGGTGTCTGCCAAGGCGCAGCGTGTGCCGAAAAAAGTGAAATCTGCGGAGTGATTGGGCATGGCCAAAGCAAAAGCGCAGATGAATGAACTCATGGCGAACTTCTTGCGGGGGGCGATTGCCAATGGCATCGTGGCCGCCGTGCAGGATGAGAAGAAGGGCACCGATCTTGCCAAGGCTGCGGCACTGGGCGGCGCGGCGCTGTCGACGGCGGTGGCTATTGAGAATTTGGTGTTCAACAAGGGGCTGACGATGGGTGCCATGAGCAAAAAGGCCAAGAAGAAAAACGGCAAAAAAGCGCAACAGGGGATGTTGAATGCGGATGCCCTGCAGATGCTTTTGCAGGGCCAACAAACAACTGGGCTGGCTGCGTTGACGCCCACGCAGCAGTTGCTTGTGGGGGTTTTGATTGGTGCCGGTGCGGCTTATGTGTTGAGCGATGAGAAGTTGCGCGGCAAATTGCTGCATGCAGGGATGCGGCTGTACACCGGGCTGGCCGGCGGCTTTGAAGAGATCAAGGAGCAGGTGGCCGATATTCAGGCTGAGATGGCCGCTGAGCGCATGAGTGCCGAATGACGCGAGGTGAGGCGACCTTTGCGACGCTGGATGTTGTGCATCGGATCGAGGGGCGTGTTCGCTTTCGTTTTCGTGTGCCGCACGGGGTGCGGCTGAACCCCCGCGCAGCTGCGCGGCAGATCGAGGGGCTGCCCGGTGTTGCGCAGGCGCGCATCAACCCGGGCGCCGCAGCCTTGGTGGTCGGCTACGACACCAGCCTGACGGATGTGGATCGGCTGCGCTTGAGCATCCTTGCTTTGTCTGCTGAGCTTGGCGGGGCCGCCAGAGGGCGTGTTGTGTCGGATGCCGAGGGGCTGGGCACGGTGGTGGGCAGCGGGGTGCTTTTGCTCGGATCGGGCCTGTTGCCTCAAGAGCTTAAAACGCCTACCACCCTGGCGGCATCGATGCCGCTGTATGCGGGTGCGCTCAATGATCTGTTTGAGCAGGGTGTCAACTCGCATGTGCTCGAAGCGCTGGCTGTGGCCATTTCAACGGGCAGCGGCGATCATGTGGCGGCCAACACCACAGTGTTCATGCTGGCGTTGGGTGAGTATCTTGAGCACACGATCGCACGTCGATCCGACGACATGCTCAAAAAATTGCTGCGCCCCGACACCGGCCTGGTTTGGGTTGAGGTGGATGGCGAAGAGCGGCAAATGCCTGCAGCCGAGGTGGCGGTAGGCGCCACGGTGGTGGTGGGGGCCGGGGCGGCTATTCCTGTAGATGGCACGGTGCTGTCGGGTGATGCCCTGGTTAACGAAGCCGCCATGACGGGCGAGAGCGTGCCGGTGAGCCGCTCGCGTGGTGATGCGGTGTTGTCGGGCACGGTTGTCGAAGAAGGTCGGCTGCGTATTTATGCCGAACACGTTGGACAGCGCACGGCTGCGGCCCGCGTTGCGGATTACGTTGAGCAATCGCTCACGGCCAAGAGCAGCGCGCAGCTCGACGCAGCAAAGCTGGCAGATCGTTTGGTGCCCGGTGTGTTGGGGCTGGCCGCTGCCTCGTGGCTGGTTTCGGCCGATTGGCGACGCGCCGCAGCCGTGTTGCAGGCGGATTACTCTTGTGCGCTCAAGCTGGCCACGCCCGTGGCGTTCAAGGCGGGCATGTATCAAGCCGGCGTGGGGGGCATCCTCATCAAGGGCGCCGATGTGCTCGAGCGTTTGGCCCAGGTCGACACTTTTGTTTTCGATAAAACCGGCACGCTCACCACGGGGCGTTTGGCCGTTACCGATTCGGTGGCGTTCGACCCTGAGTATTCGCCCGACGATCTCATCGATTTGGCCGCTTCGGTCGAAGAGCACTATTTTCATCCGTTGGCGCTGGCCGTGGTTGAGGCGGCGCGCCAGCATCAGGGCCGGCATTTTGATCACACCGAAGTGCAGTTCATCGCGGCTCACGGCGTGGCCAGCGAGATCGATGGACAACGTGTGGTTGTGGGATCGCGCCATTTCGTTGAAGACGATGAGGGCATCGCGATTCGTGGTGCACACAAGCGGCGCATCGATAGCCTGTTCAAACAAGGCAAAACCCTGCTCTACATTGGCTACGGCGGGCGTCTCATCGGGGTGATCGCTCTTAAAGATCAATTGCGAGACGATGCCGTGCAGACCGTGGCACGCTTGCGCAGCCTGGGTGTGCGCCGTGTAGTGATGCTCACTGGCGACCATCGCGATCGCGCAGTTGAAATGGCTCAGATACTGGGGTTGGACGAGGTGCATGCCGAGCTGTTGCCCGATCAAAAAGCCAGCCTCGTTGCTGCCATGAAAGCCCAGGGCGCACGCATCGCCTTTGTGGGCGATGGCATCAACGATGCGCCTGCGCTGGCGGGGGCACACGTTGGGATCTCGATGGCTCAAGGAGCCGATCTGGCGCGCCTCACATCCGACATCGCCTTGCTCGAAGACGACATTGAGCGGGTGGTCGAGGCCAAGCGGCTGGCCAATGCCACGCTGCGCCTGATCGACACCAACTATCGGCTCACGCTGGGTGCCAACAGTGCGATCCTGGGCGCGGCGGCGCTGGGTTGGTTGTCACCGGTGATGGCTTCGGTGCTGCACAACGGCACCACGATCGGTATCTTGCTCAACGCCTTGCGCGGCGGACGTGGCGCAGCAACGCGCAAGGCCGTTGCTTCAGGATCGCGCCCAAGCCTCACCTGATCAAGTTGCGCCGATGCACCCACAGGTGCACACCGAGCGCATGCAAGAAAAACAAACCGCTCCAGACGTGGCCTCGCTTGGCGCCAGAGGCGGCCAGCAGCATCGAAACCGGCAGGCTCAACAACATCGCTCGCTTGGCCATGCGGTTGGCGCGCACGCGGCGGCTGCCTACCGGGCGCCGGGCTGGCGTGCTATTGCCGGCGGGGCCTGGCGCCGTTGCTGTCGCTGTGGGGTTGGCGGATGGGCGCTGCTGCGGAAGCAACGTTGCCACCAGGGCTTCGCAGCGTTGAGCAAACGCCCCAGCCGACAACTGGCCTGCGTCGTAGAACACCAGCGCGCTGCCCGTTGAGGCGTTGATCTCAACGTGCTCAACCTGTGGCCACGCGCGCACAGCGGTGGCCAATTTATCGAGACGCCCAGGATGGCGCAGTGCGGGGTGTCTGATGCGGATACGGCCAGCGATGGATGAGGCAATGCAGCTCACGGCGGATCCTGTCGAAAGGGGTGTGTCAAACAAGTGTGGCAAGCATGGCGCGCGACGCGCTGTATGTCACCAAGCTTTCATTGTGCGATGCTTTGCACAGCCCCGTTAGGGCGAGTCCCTATCGTAAAATCAAGGGCTCGCTCTTGAGCGACAAACTCTTCTTCTGGCCCGCATGCCAGGCTCATTTTTGCCCAGCCACAGCACCATGGGACGCACCCTCTACGACAAGATCTGGGACGAACACGTCGTCCACACCGAAGAAGATGGCACCGCCACCCTCTACATCGACCGCCACCTGGTGCACGAAGTCACCAGCCCGCAGGCTTTTGAAGGGCTGGACATCGCTGGCCGCAAGGTGTGGCGCCTGTCGGCCAACCTGGCGGTGAGCGATCACAACGTGCCCACCACCGACCGCCGCGACGGCATCAGCGATCCGGTTTCGAAGCTGCAGGTCGACACGCTGGACGCCAACTGCGACCGCTTTGGCATCACGCAGTTCAAGATGAGCGATAAGCGCCAGGGCATCGTTCACGTGATCGGCCCCGAGCAGGGCGCCACGCTGCCGGGCATGACCGTCGTTTGCGGTGACAGCCACACCTCCACGCACGGCGCCTTCGGTGCGCTGGCTCATGGTATTGGCACGTCTGAGGTCGAGCACGTGCTGGCCACGCAGACGCTGCTGGCCAAGAAGGCCAAGAACATGCTCATCAAGGTCGAGGGCACCCTCGGCAAGGGCTGCTCGGCCAAGGACATCGTGCTGGCCATCATCGGCAAGATCGGCACCGCGGGCGGCACCGGCTACACCATCGAGTTCGCCGGCAGCGCTATCCGCGCCCTGAGCATGGAAGGCCGCATGACGGTGTGCAACATGGCGATTGAGGGCGGTGCGCGCGCCGGCTTGGTGGCTGTGGACGACACCACCATCGGCTATGTGCAGAACCGCCCGTTCAGCCCCAAGGGGGTCGAGCTGGAGCAGGCCATCGCCTACTGGCGCACGCTGCACTCCGATGCCGATGCCCAGTGGGACGCCATCGTCGAGCTCGACGCTTCGCAGATCGAGCCGCAAGTGAGTTGGGGCACCTCGCCCGAGATGGTGATCGGCGTCAACGCCAACGTGCCGGATCCCGACAAAGAAAAAGATCCCGTTAAGCGTTCGGCCATGGAGCGCGCGCTGCAATACATGGCGCTCGAGCCCAACAAGGCCGTCAGCGATATCCGCATCGACAAGGTCTTCATCGGCTCGTGCACCAACAGCCGCATCGAAGATATGCGCGCTGCCGCTGAGGTGGTGCGTCGCATTGGTGGCCGCATTGCTTCTAACGTCAAACTTGCTCTCGTGGTGCCGGGTTCGGGCCTCGTGAAAGAGCAGGCCGAGCGCGAGGGGCTTGATCAAATTTTCAAAGCTGCCGGCTTCGAGTGGCGCGAGCCCGGTTGCTCCATGTGCCTGGCCATGAACGCTGATCGTCTCGATCCGGGTGAGCGCTGTGCCTCCACCAGCAACCGCAACTTCGAAGGCCGTCAGGGCGCTGGTGGCCGCACCCATCTGGTGAGCCCGGCCATGGCTGCTGCGGCGGCCATGCAGGGCCACTTTGTCGACGTTCGTCGCATTGCCTGAACCCACAACAACGCACTGAGCAACACGGAGCCTCTTGCCATGCCTCGCCTGATCACACTGCTGTCTCTGATCGCCGCCGTTATTTTGGTGGGTTGCAACACCGTCCACGGCATTGGCAAGGACATCGAAAAGGCCGGTGAGGCCATCTCTGGCGCTGCCAAATAAAGAGCATCCCATGCAAGCCTTCCGCATTCACAAGGGCATCGTGGCCCCCATGGACCGCGAAAACGTCGACACCGACGCGATCATCCCCAAGCAATATCTCAAGTCGATCAAGCGCACGGGCTTTGGCCCCAACCTGTTTGACGAATGGCGCTATCTCGATGTGGGCGAGCCGGGGCAAGACCCCGCATCACGCAAGCCCAATCCCGATTTCGTGCTTAACCAGCCGCGCTACAAGGGCGCCTCTGTGCTGATCGCGCGCAAAAACTTCGGTTGCGGCTCCAGCCGCGAGCATGCGCCGTGGGCTCTTGAGCAATATGGTTTTCGTGCGCTCATTGCGCCCAGCTTTGCCGACATCTTCTTCAACAACTGTTTTAAAAACGGGCTGTTGCCCATTCAGTTGAGCGAGCAGCAAGTTGATCAGCTGTTCAACGATGTATTTGCCTTTCCGGGCTACGAGCTCACCATCGATCTTGAGCGTCAGGTGGTGATCAAAGGGGATGGCGCCGAGCTGCCTTTTGATGTGCAGCCCTTTCGCAAATATTGCCTGCTCAATGGTTTTGACGACATCGGCCTGACGCTGCGCCATGCCGACAAGATCAAGGCCTACGAGGCCGAACGCCTGGCGCAGAAACCCTGGCTGAACAATCGCATCGTCTGATTTTTGAGAAGTTACGAGACACAAACCATGGTCATGAAGATTGCTGTGCTGCCGGGTGACGGCATCGGCCCCGAGATCGTCGCCGAGGCGGTCAAGGTGCTGAAGGTGCTGGACCTGCCGTTCCAGCTGGACGAAGCCAAGGTCGGCGGCGCCGCCTTCGACGCCCACGGCCACCCGCTGCCCGAGCACACGCTGAGCCTGGCCATGGCATCGGATGCCGTGTTGTTCGGCTCGGTGGGCGATTGGAAGTACGACAAGCTTGAGCGTCACTTGCGCCCCGAGCAGGCCATCCTGGGCCTGCGCAAGAACATGGGCCTGTTTGCCAACTTCCGGCCGGCCATCTGCTACCCGCAGCTCACGCATGCCTCCAGCCTCAAGCCCGAGCTGGTGGCGGGGCTGGACATCCTCATCATCCGCGAGCTGACCGGCGACATCTATTTCGGTCAGCCCCGTGGCCGTCGCGAGGCCCCGGATGGCGAGTTCAAGGGCGCCCCTGAGGCCTTCGACACGATGCGCTACTC
>CAZUCW010000115.1:0-7008 GCA_964618825.1 uncultured Aquabacterium sp. | reverse complement strand
GCCCCAACGGCGCGGGCAAATCCACGCTGTTTCGCATGATCCAGGGCGTTGAGCAGCCCGATAGCGGCGAAGTGAGCATCGGCAAGACCGCGCAACTGGCCTTTGTGGATCAAAGCCGCGAAGGGCTGGCAGGCGATAAAACCGTGTGGGAAGACGTGTCGGGCGGCCTCGACAACATCGTGGTTGGCAAATTTGTGATGCCCTCGCGCGCTTATATCGGCCGGTTCAACTTCAAGGGCAACGATCAGCAAAAGCTGGTGGGCAATCTGTCGGGCGGCGAACGGGGCCGCTTGCACCTGGCCAAAACGCTGGCCAAGGGCGGCAATGTGCTGATGCTCGACGAACCCTCAAACGATCTCGACGTCGAAACCCTGCGTGCGCTCGAAGAGGCATTGCTTGAGTTTGCCGGCAGCGCGATGATCATCTCGCACGACCGCTGGTTCCTCGACCGCATCTGCACACACATCCTTGCGTGCGAGGGCGATTCGCAGTGGTTCTTCTATGAAGGCAACTACCGCGAGTACGAAGAAGACAAGAAAAATCGCCTGGGCGAAGAAGGCGCCAAACCCAAACGAGTGCGTTTCAAGGCGCTCAAGTAAGAGCCGACAAAAACAGGCAGGCCAGCCTACGCAGCCCATTGGATGTCTGGCCTGCCCGGAGGGACTCGAACCCCCGACCTACTGCTTAGAAGGCAGTTGCTCTATCCAGTTGAGCTACGGGCAGTGTTGGCCAGGGGCAGAGTTTAAGCGCGCAAAGACGGCCGCCACCGACTCAGCAGCAAGGCGTTGGCCATCACGCTCACTGAACTCATGGCCATGGCAGCGCCGGCAAGCATGGGATTGAGCCAGCCCAGCGCAGCCAGCGGGATGCCAATGACGTTGTAGATGAAAGCCCAGAAAAGGTTCTGGCGGATCTTGGCCCAGGTGCGCGCCGAGATATCAAGAGCGGCAGGCACAAGCAGTGGATCGCCACGCATGAGGGTGATGCCCGCTGTATGCATGGCTACATCGGTGCCGGTCGCCATGGCCAAGCCCACATCGGCAACAGCCAGCGCGGGTGCGTCGTTGAGGCCATCCCCCACCATGGCCACCACACTCCCCCCTTGCTGCAGCGCCTGCACCTGAGCCGCTTTGTCCTGAGGCAGAACTTCGGCGCGCACATCGTCAATGCCAAGTGCACGCGCCACGGTTTGCGCAGCGCCAGCGTTGTCCCCCGAAATGAGCACAGTGCGCAAACCGCGTTGATGCAGGCGGGCCACGACTTCGGCAGCGCCAGGCTTGATTTGATCGCTAAAGGCCAGCAGGGCCACGATGCGTGTGTCGGGCGCTGCTTGAACCAGCCACGAAACGGTGGCCCCACGTGCGTGCCAAGCGTCGAGCCGCGCCTGCCAGTGCTGCATGTTTGCACCGCGCTCAACAAGCCCGCGAGTGCTCAGAATCGCCCAGCGCTGTCCCTCAAGGGTGGCTTCGATGCCTGTGCCGGGCACGGCGCGCACATCAGTGAGCACCTCGGCGGGCAACAGCGGCAAATCACGCCGCTGGGCTGCTGCACGCACAGCGTGTGCCAAGGGGTGCTCGCTACCGCGCTGGATGGCTTCAGCGCGCACGAGAGCGGCGTCGCTGGCCATGGCGGCATCAAGGACTTCGCATGCCACGAGCTGCGGCCTGCCGACGGTGAGGGTGCCGGTTTTGTCGAAGGCAATGGTGCCAACACGGTGCGCTAGCTCAAGCGCCTGTGGATCTCTGATGAGGATGCCATGGCGCGCCGCCGCGCCGGTGCCGGCCATGATGGCAGCAGGCGTGGCCAGCCCCAACGCGCATGGGCAGGCGATCACAAGCACAGATACCGCATGGATGAGCGCTCGCTCGATATCTGCACTCTGCTGCCACCAGCCCAAAAGCGTAAGCGCAGCTATCGCCAGCACCACCGGCACAAACACCGCCGCCACGCGATCGACGACGCGCTGAATCGGCGCCTTGGCCGCCTGGGCATCGCCCACCATGCGGATGATCTGCGCCAGCAGCGTCTGCGCGCCCACCGCGCGCGTGAGCATCACCACCCGCCCCTCGCCGTTCACCGCTCCGGCCGTGAGCCGATCACCCACGGCCTTGCTCACAGGCAGCGGCTCGCCCGAGAGCATCGATTCGTCAACATGGGTGGCGCCTTCAAGCACCTCGCCATCAGCCGGCACACGCTCACCAGGGCGCACCACCAGACAATCACCCACCTGCACCCACGCCAGCGGCACATCACGCTCAAGCCCCTCTTGCAGGCGATGTGCACGCTCTGGCCGCAGTGCCGAAAGTGCACGGATGGCTGCGGTGGTTTGCCGTTTGGCGCGTGTTTCGAGCCATTTGCCCAGGCGCACAAGCGCTATCACCACCGCCGCAGACTCAAAGTAGAGGTGCGGAATGGCATCGGGTGCGGCACGCCACCACAACCAGCACGACAGCCCCCACGCCGCACTCGTGCCCAATGCCACGAGCAGATCCATGTTGCCACTACCCGCACGCGCAGCCGCCCAGCCGGCTCGATAAAAGCGCGCACCCAATACAAATTGCACCGGCGTGGCAAGTGCAAACTGCATCACGGCAGGCAGCATCCAGTGCTGCCCCAGCAAATCGCCCAGCATTGGCAGCATCAGAGGCGCGGCCAACGCCAGCGCCAACAGCACGAGCACGCCTTCGCGCCGCAGCGCAGCCTGCGCGTTTACCTCGCTGGCATCGGCATCACCAGGCTCATCGATCACCTCGCGCGCCTCATAGCCCGCCTGCTCGATGGCACGCAGCACGGCAGCCCGCGCATCCGGCCTATCGAGCGCCAGCACACGCGCTGATTCGGCAGCCAGATTGACGCGCACATCGATCACTACCGGCAGTTTTTTCACTGCCCGCTCAACCCGCGCCACGCACGAAGCACAAGACATCCCCGCCACGGCCACGTCAAAGGTCAGTGTTGCATCAGGCGCATCAGGCGATAGCGATGGTGTGGATGAAGACATCAGTAAAGAGATGAGATCCGTGTGTTGATAAAAAGGGCGGCGCGCCTGATTAAAGTGCTCGCTGTAAAGTGCTCGCCATTGCCACATGCACTTCTTTTCCACCCTTTTTTCTTTTCGTCAGGACGATACATGACAACGCCGACCGAACTCACGCTCAAGGTTAAAGGCATGAGCTGCGGACACTGCGCGCGCGCCGTTACCCAAGCTGTTCAGCAGCACGATGCGCAAGCCGCCGTCGACATCGACCTGCCCAGTGGCACCGTGCGCGTGCGCAGCAATCTGCCCCGCGAGCGCGTGGTGGCCGTGATCACCGAAGAAGGCTACGAGGTGCTGGCCTGAGGCGTCATCGAACCCGGCTAGAATGTGGGGCTTTGCGCCTGGCTGCGCGCAAAACGGTGCGTGCCCAGTAGCGTGCGCCGTAGCTGGCCAAAGGCGCGCTCACCCCACCCACCCTGAACCCTGTTTTCTGAGGCCAAACTGCCATGAAACTCGCTCAAGAAATCCGCGCCGGCAACGTGATCATGCAGGGCAAAGACCCAATGGTCGTCCTCAAAACCGAATACAGCCGTGGTGGCCGCGGTGCCGCCACCGTGCGCATCAAAATGAAAAACCTGCTCAACGGCGCTGGCGCCGAGCTGGTTTTCAAGGCCGACGACAAAATGGATCAGATCGTGCTCGACAAAAAAGAGTGCACCTACTCTTATTTCGCCGACCCGATGTATGCGTTCATGGATGCCGAGTACAACCAGTTTGAGATCGAAGCCGAAAACATGGGCGATGCGATCAACTACCTGCAAGACGGCATGGAAGTCGAAGTGGTGTTCTACGACGGCAAGGCCATCTCGGTCGAGCTGCCCACCACCATCGTGCGCGAAATCGAAACCGAACCCGCTGCCAAGGGTGACACATCGGGCAAAGTGATGAAGCCGGCTCGCGTGGTGGGCACCGGTTTCGAGATCTCTGTGCCGGCCTTCGTTGAAAGCGGCGACAAGATCGAAATCGACACACGCACGCACGAATACAAAAAACGCGTCTGAATCGAGCCGATCAGACGTCAACAAAAAGAGGTACCTGCAGAGGTACCTTTTTTTTCGCACCCGCTTGCTCTGTTGCCCCCATGAGCCACGATCCCGACAAACTTGATCACATCGAATTTCTGCGCGGTTTTGCAGCACTGATCGTGTTGGCCGTGCATAGCCGGCTGATTTTTTGGATCGGGCTCAAGAAATATTGGGCAACATACGGCACCACCCCAAGCCTGGACGGCCTGTTGGCATATGCATCGCTACCCTTTGCTTGGGGTAGTTTTGGCGTGCCGCTGTTTTTTGTGATCAGTGGCTACGTGATTCACCGGCGCGCGGCACTGAAGCTGCGCCAAGATAGCGTCGATGCTTTCTCGGCGATATCTTTTTGGCGGCGGCGTTTCTTCAAGATTTATCCCACGCTACTGGCAGCGCTGTTGCTCACCGTAGCGCTCGATACGCTGAGCAACAGCATGATTCCACCCTGGCATCATCTGAGAGGCGCCTCTGAAAACCATGCTTGGACGACCTTTATCGGCAACCTGCTGACGCTGCAGGGCATTGCCGTGAGCACGCTGGGATCAAACGGTGCCTTGTGGACACTGGCGCTCGAAATCCAGTTTTATGCACTCTACCCCCTGCTGCTGGCCGCGCGACAACGCCTTGGCCTGCCCGCTGTTGCAGCAGGTGTGGCGCTCATCAACGCGCTGTCTTATGTGTTGTGCGAACGCGCGGGCATCACGGTGTTTGCCTCGTATTACCTCTCGTGGTGCCTGGGTGCATGGCTGGCTGAGCGCGATGCGCAGCCCTCGCCAACCACCTGGCATCGCGGTGCGGTTGCTGCCGTGGGCACGCTGGCTTTTGCAGCGGGATGCGGCATCCTCGGGCGCTCGTCGTATGGAGCTTTTCAGCTGTGGTCGATCTCTGCCGCTGCGCTGCTTTGGCTGTCTGCCCGTTGGTCGTTTGATGGGGGATGGCTGCGTCGCGTCATTCGCAAGGTGGGCGAATTCAGCTACTCGCTGTATGTGATCCACGTGCCTGTGCTCACGGTGTTTGCGGTGTGGTTGTATGGCTATGAGCCGCAAGACAGCATCGTGCCCGCTGCCGTGATGGTGTTGGTGTGCATCCCGTTCGGTTGGACGCTGTATCGGCTGATCGAAAAACCCAGCACACGCTTGGGGCAGCGGCGCCCGCCTGCGCAATCAACCTAGGCGTAGCGCCTGGCGCGCCTGCGTGGCTTGCTTGAGCACCTCGGATACGGCCTCAGCCTTGAGCCGGTGATCCGACCACACTTGGCGCCAGCGGCGTGCACCAGGCAAGCCGTTATAGAGCCCGAGCATGTGGCGGGCTATCTGCGGCCAGCGCACCTCACCGTGGGCCAAGCCAGCCGTACGAGCCATCTCGTGTGCCATGTATCCCACCATTGCCTGTTCAACCGCCTCGCGCGTGAACGCCGGGGCGTCTGCATCACCGCACAGCAAGGCATCCCACTCAGACAGCATCCAGGGCGTGTGATAAGCCGCGCGGCCCACCATCACGCCATCAAGCGCCAAGCCATCCTCACCTGTAGCGAGCTGAGCCACACACGCGGCGTTATCGCTGAGACCGCCATTGAGCACCAGCGTGAGATGCGGAAAATCCCGTTTAAGCCGATGCACCACCTCGTAACGCAGCGGCGGAACCTCACGATTTTCTTTGGGGCTCAAACCCTTGAGCCACGCATTGCGGGCATGCACGATGAACACCCGCGTACCCGCATCAGCCACGGTGCCGATGAAATCACGCACAAAATCGTAGGACTCGTTTTGATCAATGCCGATGCGGTGTTTAACGGTGATGGGCAGCGCCGGATCACCCCCCACCGCGTCGAGCATCGACTTGACGCAATCTGCCACCAGCGATGATTCGTTCATCAGGCAGGCGCCAAACGCCCCGCGCTGCACCCGCTCACTCGGGCAGCCGCAATTGAGGTTAACCTCGTCGTAGCCCCAACGCTGGGCCAATTTGGTGCAATGCGCCAGATCAGCCGGCTCGCTGCCCCCCAGCTGCAAAGCCAACGGATGCTCGCGCTCGTCGTAATCCAAAAAGCGCGTCATCTGCCCGTGCACCAGCGCACCGGTGGTGATCATCTCGGTGTAGAGCCGAGCATGCCTGGACAGCAGCCTGTGAAAAACGCGGCAGTGGCGATCGGTCCAATCGAGCATCGGCGCCACGCAAGCGCGCCAGGGCGAGCGCCCAAGCGCAACGCACGCCTCGCCCTGCTCCATGCCGCCCTGCTTTGCCAAACACTCGCCGATCAGGCGGCGTTCTCGCGCGAGGCGCGCTTGCGCTCATGCTCTTTGAGATAGCGTTTGCGCAAACGCACGCTCTTGGGCGTGATCTCAACCAGCTCATCGTCGTCGATAAAGTCCACACCATATTCGAGTGTCAGCTCGATTGGCGGCGTGATCTTGATCGCATCTTCTTTGCCCGATACGCGGAAGTTGGTGAGCTGCTTGGTGCGCGTAGCGTTCACCACCAAATCGTTATCGCGGCTGTGAATGCCCACGATCATGCCTTCGTACACCGGATCGTTGGCCTTGACGAACATGCGGCCACGGTCGTCGAGCTTGCCCAGGGCGTAGGTGAAGATTTCGCCATCGTCCATCGAAATCAGCACGCCGTTTTTGCGCCCGCCAATCTCGCCCTTATGCGGCTCATAGCCATCAAAGATCGACGAGATCAGCCCCGAGCCGCGCGTCAGGTTCATGAATTCATTGCTGAAGCCGATCAAACCACGGGCAGGGATACGGTATTCGAGGCGCACGCGGCCATGGCCATCCGGCTCCATATTGACCAAATCACCCTTGCGCAAGCCCAGCGCCTGCATCACGCCGCCCTGATGCGTTTCTTCGACGTCGGCGGTTACCAACTCCATCGGCTCGCACTTCTGGCCGTCGATATCTTTGAACATCACACGGGGCTTGGACACGGCCAGCTCATAGC
>CAZUCW010000114.1:0-7233 GCA_964618825.1 uncultured Aquabacterium sp. | reverse complement strand
CACGGGCCCCGGTGTGCCGGTGTTCAGTTTTTTGGGGTCGCCCGATCAGCATCCGCGCCAGCTGCCGTGCTGGATCACGCACACCAACCAGCAAACGCACGACATCATCCGTTCGGGGTTTGATCGCAGCCCGATGTTCACCGGCGTGATCGAAGGGGTGGGGCCGCGCTATTGCCCGAGCATCGAAGACAAAATCAACCGGTTTGCCGATAAAGATTCGCACCAGATTTTTCTCGAGCCCGAGGGGCTGACAACCAACGAGTTTTACCCCAACGGCATCAGCACCTCGCTGCCGTTTGATGTGCAGCTGGCGGCGCTGCGCACCATGCCCGGGCTGCATAACGCCTTTGTGCTGCGCCCCGGTTACGCCATCGAATACGATTTTTTCGATCCGCGCTCACTCAGGGCCACCTTTGAGAGCAAAGCCATCGCCGGGTTGTTTTTTGCCGGGCAGATCAACGGCACCACCGGCTACGAAGAGGCCGCCGCCCAAGGCTTGTTTGCCGGGGCCAATGCAGCGCTGCAGGCGCAGGGCCGCGAGCCGTGGGTGCTGCGGCGCGATCAGGCTTATTTGGGGGTGTTGGTGGATGATCTGATCACCAAGGGGGTTACTGAGCCTTATCGCATGTTCACCAGCCGGGCCGAGTTTCGGCTGCAGCTGCGTGAGGACAACGCCGATTTGCGCCTCACTGAGCTGGGGCGCCAGATCGGGTTGGTGGATGACGCGCGGTGGGGGGCGTTTAACCGCAAGCGTGATGCGGTTTCACGTGAAACCGAACGGCTCAAATCCACCTGGGTGCGCCCGGCCACGCTGCCGGCGGCAGATGCCGAGCGTTTGTTGGGCAAGGCTATTGAGCGCGAATATGCGTTGGCCGATTTGCTGCGCCGCCCGGCGGTGGGTTTTGATGCGGTGGCCGAAGTGGCAGCGATTGCCAAACCCGAGGCGGGTGTTTCACGTGAAACCTTGCGTGCCGAATTGGGTGGGGCGCTGGCCGACGCGGTGATCGAGCAGGTGGAGATTGCCACCAAATATGCCGGCTACATCGACAAGCAAAACGATGAGGTGGAGCGCGCGGCGTATTACGAAAGCCTGCGTCTGCCAGATGATCTCGATTATTTGCAGGTGTCGGCCTTGAGTATCGAGGTGCGGCAAAAGCTCAACATGCATCGCCCCGAAACGCTGGGGCAGGCGTCGCGCCTGTCGGGGGTTACGCCGGCGGCGGTGTCGCTGTTGTTGATCCACCTGAAAAAGGGGCGTTTCAGGGGCTTTGCCGGCGAAGCTGAGGCGGGCGTGCAACCCGCCTCGGAGCGGTCTGATCTATAAAAAAGCCGTTGAGGATCAGGCTGGGTGTTAGGCGGCGCGGCGGCGGGTGCGGCGGGCTGCCCAACCCAGCGCGCCCAGGCCGCCCAGCATCAGCGCATAGGTTGAGGGCTCGGGGATGGTGGTGATCGACACGGCATCAAGATCGAAGCCGCTGCTCGCCCCCAGATCGTCGATGCCGCCAATGGCGACGCTGCGCCAGGCCGTGGCGCCGATCGTGGACAGCACGCTCGCGTAGGGGCGCAGATCGACAACGATATCGTCGGAGGCGCCACGGGTGACGTTGAGTTGCAGGTTGCCGCCGTTGTTTGTCCAGATGAAGAGGTGGGCCGATTCGCTGTTGTGGCCGAGCTCGTGCAGGGTGATGAGGGTGTCTGAGCCGAAATCGGCGCCAAAGCTCAGGTTGACGTAAGCCCCTTCAAAGGCAGAGCCCGATGCACCCAGGGCCGGGCCGGGCAGGCTGAGAAACCGGCCATCGGGGGCGCCGAGCACGGCGGCGGTGGCTTGTGCTTCGGTGAGGGCCACCGGAAAGCTGCCCGGAAAGCTGCCGCCATAAAACTGCGGTGGGGGCAGGCTGCCTGGCGAGGTGCCGCGCAGCAGGCTGAGCACGCTGCTGGCATAGGTTTGCGCTTGAGCGGCGGAAGGCGGCAGTGCGGCGGCGGTGGCCGTGAGGGCGATGAGCAGGGGATGCAAACGCATGAGGTTCTCCGTGAAAGAAGTGGTGTGAGCCGAAAATTCTCTAAGATGGCGCCCGCGCAACTTATCCCTAGAACCTCATCCCTAGAAAGCCCTCTGCATGCCGTCTGATGCCCCTCTTTTGCCTGACGCGGCGGCCACGTTGAGTGAGGCTGCGCAGCGCCTGGGTGTGGCGTTGTCGGGTGTGCAGATTCAGCAGCTGCAGGATTACGCTGCGCAGCTAGAGCGCTGGAATCGCGTCTACAACCTCACGGCCATCCGCGATCCGCGCGAGATGCAGGTGCAGCATCTGCACGATTGCCTGGCGGTGGTGGCGCCGCTGCGGCGCGAGGTGGTTGCGCGGTGGGGCGATGCGGCAGCGGTGGCGGTGCTCGACGTGGGCAGCGGCGGCGGTTTGCCTGGGGTGGTGCTGGCGCTGGCTGAGCCGGCGTGGGCAGTTACCTGCGTTGATACCGTGGCCAAAAAAGCGATGTTTGTGCGGCAGGTGGCGGCCACATTGGGGCTGCCACAGTTGCGCGCCGAGCACGCGCGGGTTGAGGCGCTCGCGCCCCGGCCCTGGCAGGTGATCACCTCGCGGGCCTTCGCCTCGCTGGCCGATTTTGTGGCGTTGACCGCCGGGCAGCTGGCGCCCGATGGTCTTTGGATGGCCATGAAAGGCCGCGTGCCCGACGACGAAATCGCCGCGTTGCCGCCAGACGTTGAGGTGTTTCACGTGGAACACCTCAGCGTGCCGGGGCTGGATGCACAGCGTTGCATCGTTTGGATGCGCCGGCGGGCGGGTTGAATCGGGCCGTTTGGGTGGGGCGTTGAGCGATGGGCTTTCTATAATCGTCTTGCTTCCTTGGCCCCTTTTTTATGGATGCGCGTTTCGCGGCGCGCACGCCTGATCCCCCATGCCCAAGATTTTTTGCATCGCCAACCAAAAAGGCGGCGTCGGCAAGACGACGACGACCGTGAACCTTGCTGCCGGCTTGGCGCAGATCGGCCAGCGCGTGTTGGTGGTTGATCTTGATCCGCAGGGCAACGCCACCATGGGTTCGGGGGTGGATAAGCGCACGCTCGAGGTGTCGATCTACGATGTGCTGCTCGAATCGGCCAGCGTGGCCGAGGCGCGGCGGCGCAGCGAAAAAGGCGGCTACGACGTGCTGGGCGCTAACCGCGAGCTGGCGGGCGCCGAGGTTGAGCTGGTTGAGCTCGAGCGCCGTGATCGACGTCTCAAGGCGGCGTTGGCCGCAGTGGCAGACGATTACGATTTTGTGCTGATCGATTGCCCGCCTTCGCTCAGCCTGCTCACGCTCAACGGCCTCACGTGCGCCCACGGCGTGATCGTGCCCATGCAGTGCGAATACTTTGCGCTCGAAGGGCTCACCGATCTGGTGAACACCGTGCGGCAGGTGCATGCCAACCTCAACCCTGAATTGGCGCTGATTGGTTTGCTGCGGGTGATGTTCGATCCGCGCATCACGCTGCAGCAGCAGGTGAGCGAGCAGCTCAAGGCGCACTTTGGCCCCAAGGTGTTTGATACGGTGATCCCACGCAACGTGCGGCTGGCCGAGGCGCCCAGTTACGGGCTGCCCGGGGTGGTGTTTGATCCGGCCTCAAAAGGGGCGCAGGCCTTTGTGGATTTCGCCAAAGAAATGGTGGCCCGCGTCGACACGCTTTAAGTGGTTGTGCGGCGGCGCTGTGCGGCGAGCACCGCCAGGCCGGCCAGCAGCAGGGCGTATTCGCTTGGCTCAGGCACGGCTGCAGTTGAGCCCAACACAAACAGCTTCGAGGCGCCGGTGCCCGAATCTTCGGCCACCAGATAGATGGTGCCCTTTTCGTCCACCGTAACGCCCTCAATGGCTTGTGTCGTCAAGCCCGACAGATCGAGCTCGCTGAGCACGGTGCCCGTGGTGCGATCCACTTCGAGCAGCTTGCGCGAATCCAGGCTCAGCAACAGCAGGTTGTCGAGGGCTTCGGTGCCGGCCAGGCTGTCCACCACCGACAGCACGGCCAGATCCGAGAGGCTGTCGACCCCAAACAGCGACGATGTGCCGGTGAACAAAACGTCGTTGGTGGCCACGCCGCCGCCCACCGCAAAGCTCAACGTGTGCTGGCGCAACTGCACCGGGGTGTCTTGCTTGACGCTGAAAAACGAGCCGGTGAGGGGGTCGTAGCTGATGCCTTCGGCGCCCACGTTTTTCACGCTGGTGGTGCTGCCGGTGATGGCCACCTTGGCCTGATCGTTCAGCGCCAGCGTGGTGCCCGAGGCAAAGCTGAAGCTGTAGGCGATTTGCGGGCGCTCATCAACCACCACGAGCTGGCCGTTGCCCAGATAGGTGAGGCCCTCGGCATCGTTGTGGGTGCTGCCCGTGCCGGCCCAGTTAAAGGCCATCGTGCCCAGGGTTTGGCCGGTGAGGCTGATCTCGACCGCGCCCAGGCCTTCGTCGCCCACAAAGAACAACGAGTGGCGATCGCGTGCGTAAGCCACGGCCGAAGCCTCGAGGCCCATGCCATCGAGCGCATCGAGCGTGTAGGTGTTTTGCAGCGCATAGCTGCCCAGATGAATCGAGGATTGCGCGTGCGCGGCGCCGGCGCCCAGCGCCAAAGCGGCAGCCAGCGAGAGGGGGCGAAGAAGGTGTTGCATAGAGAAGCCTTTCGAAAAGACAAGGTGTAGGCCCCAAAGAGGCTGGGCCGATGGTGGCGTCGGCCTGTGAATGTCGTGGCGCATATGGCAGCCCGGCATGAGCCAAACAGCCCATGAATCGCCCACTGGCTCCCCCCGTATTCGCAGGGCGCCCGACAGGCCCGACAATCACCCCCCTATGGCAACCAAGAAACCCAAAGGCCTGGGCATGGGCCTGGAGGCCCTGCTCGGCCCCAAAGTCACCGAATCCTCAACCGCTGCCGCCCCGGCGGGCGATGGCGCGCCGACCGTGCTCAAGCTCAGCCAGCTGCAGCCTGGCAAATACCAGCCGCGCACGCGCATGGACGAAGGCGCGCTCTACGAGCTGGCCGAGAGCATCAAAGGGCAGGGCATCATGCAGCCCATCCTCGTGCGGCCACTGGCCGAGGCGGGGCGCTACGAAATCATCGCCGGCGAGCGGCGCTCACGGGCGGCCAAGCTGGCGGGCCTGAGCGAGGTGCCGGTGCTGGTGAAGGCCGTGCCCGATGAGGCCGCCGCCGTGATGGCGCTGATCGAAAACATTCAGCGCGAAGATCTCAATCCGCTCGAAGAGGCGCAGGGTCTGCAGCGTCTAACGCAAGAGTTTGGGCTCACTCATGAGCAGGCGGCTCAAGCCGTGGGGCGTTCGCGCTCGGCGGCATCCAACCTGTTGCGGCTGTTGAATCTGGCCGAGCCGGTGCAGCACATGCTGATGGCGGGCGATCTCGATATGGGCCACGCACGGGCGTTGCTGGCGCTCGACAAGGCGTTGCAGATCACCACGGCCAACGAGATTGCGGCCAAAAAACTCAACGTGCGTGAGGCCGAAAAACTCGTGAGCCACACGGTGGGCGCCGGACGCCAGCAGCCGCTGCTGCGCGTGAAGGCCGAGAAATCGCGCGATGTGCTGCGGCTCGAAGAAGAGCTGTCGGATCTGCTCACCGCGCAGGTGCAGATCCACATCAAGCGCAAAACCAAGCGCGGCCAACAGGGCGAGGTGTCGATTGCCTTTGGCTCGCTCGATGAGCTCAACGGCCTGATCGACAAGCTGCGCGGGCCGGCCTGAGCGCGGGCGGGCGTGAGGCCATGGGCATGGCATCGGTGTTGATTTGGCCCGTGCCGGCCCTGCTGGCGTGGGCGCTGGCGTGGGCGCTGTGCGTGGCCTTGCGGGCAGCAGCAGCGCCGCTGTGGGCCGCGTTGCTGCTGCCGGCGCTGGTGGGGCTGGCGTGTTCGCTGGCCGTGGCCACACGCTGGCGCCGGGCCATGGTGGCGCTGGGGTTTCCGTTGTCGTGGCTGCTCAGTGCGGCGGCGGCGCAAACGGTGCCGGCCTGGGCCTGGCTGCTGCCGCTGGGGGTGTTGCTGCTGGCGTATCCGCTCAATGCCTGGCGCGATGCGCCGGTGTTTCCGACCCCCGCCGGTGTGCTGCAGGGGCTGGCCGAGGTGGTGCGGCTGCCCGAGGGCGCCGCCGTGCTTGATGCCGGATGCGGCACCGGCGCGGGCTTGATCGAGTTGCGCCGCGTGTTGCCGCGTGTGCGCTTGCATGGCATCGAGTGGAGCTGGCCGTGGCGCGTGGTGGCTGGGTGGCGCTGTCCGTGGGCGCGCGTGCAACGGGCCGATATGTGGGCCCACGGCTGGCAGGGCTATAGCCTTGTCTACCTTTTTCAACGGCCCGAGAGCATGCCGCGCGCTGTTGAAAAAGCGCAACGCGAGATGGCGCCGGGCACGTGGTTGGTGAGCCTTGAATTCGAGGCCACGGCGCTGCGCCCGCAAGCCGTGTTGCGCAACGCGGCGGGCAAGCCGGTGTGGGTGTATCGCATGGCTTGAGGCCCCGGCGGCAAACACCGCACCCGGGGCTGGGGGTATTGGGTGGCCAGACACTCACCAGAGGCCAAATCAGCGCATGCTCAAGGCGTGGGCGTTGTGCGCTTGCCGCAGCAAATCAGTGTGGCCCGGGTGCCGCTTCGGTGGGGCTAGGGAAACCAAGAGGTGTGAACGGCGCCTCGGCGCGCGCACGATGAGCACATCCGACCCAACGATGCCACGCCAGAGCCACGCTGATACCACGCGCTGCGGCCAAGTGTCCAAAGCATCACGGAACAGGCCGACTTTTTGGGCGCTACTCGGGGTTTGTCGCGCACGCAAAGGCGTCATCGTTGAGTCCAATGGCAGCAAGAGGGCCGCCGAGCGGGGCCTGTTGAACCTGCCGCAGATCGATCGATCACAACGGCATCGGAGGCGCATATGGACGTGATCAGCAACTTCACCGCTCGCTACGAGCGCACCCGCGAAGAAGAACTCTCGCTCGAAGAGTATCTGCAGATTTGCAAGAGCGACCGCACGGCCTACGCCTCGGCTGCCGAGCGCATGCTCAAGGCCATTGGCGAGCCGCTGATGATCGACACGCGCAACGATCCGCGGCTGTCGCGCATCTTTGCCAACAAGGTGATCAAGATCTACCCGGCCTTTGCCGAGTTCTACGGCATGGAAGACGCCATCGAGCAGGTGGTGAGCTACTTCCGCCATGCTGCGCAAGGGCTCGAAGAGAAAAAGCAGATCCTCTATCTGCTGG
>CAZUCW010000113.1:0-7306 GCA_964618825.1 uncultured Aquabacterium sp. | reverse complement strand
CGCTTGCATGGCATGCAAGAGGTCAGCGGTTCGATCCCGCTTACCTCCACCACATCCGGTGCGGCGCGGTGCGTTCGAGTCGATGAAGGATTCGTCCCCTTCGTCTAGAGGCCTAGGACACGACCCTTTCACGGTTGTAACAGGGGTTCGAATCCCCTAGGGGACGCCAAGTTTCGGCAGCGCTTGAGGAGCCATCCTGAAGCTGCCGGCCACGCGGAGTGGTAGTTCAGTTGGTTAGAATACCGGCCTGTCACGCCGGGGGTCGCGGGTTCGAGTCCCGTCCACTCCGCCAAAAATGCAAACCGCCTTGAGAGCAATTTCAAGGCGGTTTTTCTTTGTGCGCTTTCTGGCAGGCGTTGTGCATGGTGGATGCTTGGCGTGTGGCGCGCTCGGCTATTTTTGGGCGTTGCAAGAGGGGCGGTTCGCGTGTCCGGCTGTGCATATTCGCTCTCTACAATCGCCCCACTTTCGAACGACAACTTCTGACGCAACCTCAGACTCTCAAAAGGGATCGATATGCAAGTGGCCGCATCCATCTTTAAGGCTTACGACATTCGCGGCATCGTGGGCCAGACACTCGACGACGCGGTGGCCGAGCACTTGGGCCGTGCTTTTGGCAGTGAGGCGCTCAAGCAGGGGGAGCGCACGGTGGCGGTGGGGCGCGATGGGCGGCTGTCGGGGCCGTCGCTGGTGGCAGCGTTGGTGCGTGGGCTGCGCTCAACAGGTGTCGATGTGATCGATCTGGGGGCGGTTACTACGCCGATGCTTTACTACGTGGCTGCCACGCGCGGCGGCTTGGGGTGCCACAGTGGCATCCAGGTAACCGGCAGCCACAACCCAAAGGATTACAACGGCTTCAAGATGGTGCTGGCGGGGCGTGCCATTTATGGCGACGACATCCAGCGCTTGCGTCAGCGTATCGAGGCTGAAGATTACGCGCAGGGCGCTGGGGGGCTGACGTCGTTGGATGTGTTGGCCGAATACACGCAGCGCATCGTGGGAGACGCCAAGCTGGCGCGCCCTATGAAGATCGTGGTTGATTCGGGCAACGGTATTCCGGGGGCCTCAGCGCCGGGCATTTTGCGTGCGTTGGGCTGTGAGGTGATCGAGCTGTTTTCTGAGGTGGATGGCGATTTTCCGAATCATCACCCTGATCCCTCTAAGCCCGAGAATCTGGCTGATTTGATTCGCAAGGTAAAAGAAACAGGTGCCGAATTGGGCCTGGCATTTGATGGCGACGGTGATCGTCTGGGTGTTGTCACAAAAGAGGGCAACAACATCTTTCCGGATCGCCAGATCATGCTGTTTGCGCGCGATATCCTGACGCGCGTGCCTGGCGGCAAGATCATCTACGACGTGAAGTGCAGCCAGCAATTGGCTGTGGCCATTCGCGAGGCCGGTGGTGAGCCGTTGATGTACAAGACCGGCCATTCGCTCGTGAAGGCCAAGCTCAAAGAAACGGGTGCGCCGTTTGCTGGCGAGATGAGCGGCCATATCTTCTTTGCTGAGCGCTGGTATGGGTTCGACGACGCTACCTACACGGCTGCGCGCTTGCTTGAAATTCTCTCGAAGGTGCCCGATCCGAGTGCCGTGCTCAATGCATTACCTACCAGCCACAGCACGCCCGAATTGAACGTGCCTTGTGCTGAAGGTGAACACCATGCGGTGATCGAGAAGCTGCGCCAAACGGCCAAGTTTGACGGTGCCCGCGAGCTGACGACCATCGATGGATTGCGTGCTGATTACGACGATGGCTTTGGCTTGGTGCGTGCGTCGAACACCACGCCGGTGTTGGTGCTGCGCTTTGAGGGGCAGACGCCTGCCGCGCTTGAGCGCATCCGTGCGCATTTCATGGCAGCCATTTTGGCGGTCAAGCCCGATGCGCATGTGGGGGCAGGGCACTGAGCGTCAATGGTGCGCCGATCATTGCCCGCGCGCGTTGGGGGCATGACGTTGTCTGAGCGGTTTGCGCGTGCGGGCTACACGTTGGCGCTGCGTTTGCTCGCGCCGGCTTATGTGGCGCGGCTGTGGTGGCGTGGGCGGGCCGAGCCGTTGTATCGACAGGCGTGGGGTGAGCGCTTTGCGTGTGCGGCAGCGGCAGATGATGCGTCAGTTGATGATGCGCCGGCTGAATTCCCCTTGATCTGGGTGCATGCGGTGTCGCTGGGCGAAACGCGCGCGGCCACGGCCTTGATCGAGATGTTGCGCGAGCAGTTGCCGGGCATGCGTTTGCTGCTTACGCACACCACAGCCACGGGGCGCGAGGCGGGGGCTGCCTTGTTGCGCGCGGGTGATCGACAGGTGTGGCTGCCCTACGATTTGCCGGGTGCCACGCGGCGTTTTCTGCAGCGGTATGGCCCGGATGTGGGTGTGCTGATGGAAACCGAGGTGTGGCCCAATTTGCAGATCAGCGCGCAGATGGCCGGGGTGCCGATGGTGCTGGCCAATGCGCGCCTGAGCGAAAAAAGTTTGCGTCGTGGATTGCATTTGCGTGCGCTGATGCGGCCAGCGGCGCAGTCGTTGGCGCTGGCGTTGGCACAGACCTCAGACGATGCACGTCGCCTGCAGCAAGCGGGCGTGCCCACGGTGCAGGTGTGCGGCAACCTCAAGTTTGACGTTACCCCCAAGCCGGGTTTGCTGTCGCTGGGTCGGCGCTGGCGGGCGTTTTGCACCCGGCCGGTTGTGTTGGCAGCCAGCACGCGTGAAGGCGAGGATGCCGGTTTGGTGAGCGCTTGGCTGGCGCAGCCGCAGCCGCGTCCGTTGTTGATGGTGGTGCCGCGTCATCCGCAGCGGTTTGATGAGGTTGCAGGGCTGTGGCGTGAGGCCGGCGTGGTGGTGTCGCGCCGCAGCGATTGGTTGCTCAATGAGCCCGATGCGCAGGCCCGCGAGGCCGACGTGTGGGTGGGGGATTCGATCGGCGAGATGCCGGCGTATTACGCTGCAGCCGATGTGGCTTTGCTGGGCGGCAGCTTTGCGCCGCTGGGCGGACAAAACCTCATCGAGGCCGCAGCGTGCGGGTGCCCCATCGTGATGGGGCCACACACTTTTAATTTTGCGCAGGCGGCAGAGTTGTCGGTGCAAGCCGGAGCAGCTCAACGGGTGTCAGGCTGGCACGAGGGTGTGGTTGCGGCTCGTGCTATTGCTACCGATACATCTGTTCGACAAGAGATGACCGCGCGAGCACGCGATTTCAGCCAAGCTCACCGAGGCGCGGCGGCGCGCATGGCCGAAGCCATCTTGCGGGCGCGCCTGGGGGGCGGCTGATGCCTTATTTGGCCAGCAGTTTGTTGACGCCTTCGAGGTCTTCAACCTTGAGTGCACCCACTGTTTGGCGCAGTTTGAGGCCGGCCATGATGACGTCGTAGCGTGCCTTTGAGAGATCGCGCTGCGTGGTGTAGAGCTGTGTTTGCGCGTTGAGCACATCGATGTTGACGCGCACGCCCACCTTGTAGCCCAGCTCGGTGGCTTCGAGTGCCAGCTTGGTTGAGGATTCGGCGGCCTCGTAGGCCTTGACGGACGCCAGCCCCGATTGCACGCCCAGATAGGCTTGGCGGGTGCCCAGCGTGATGCCGCGGCGGGCAGCGTCGAGATCGCGCTCGGATTTTTCTTCGAGCTGCAGGGCTTCTTTGATGCGGTTTTGCGTGGCGAAGCCGGTGAACAGTGGCATGTTGCCCTGCACGGCGATGCTGGCTGTATCGGTGTTGCCTGGGGGCACATAAACCGATGAACGTGCGCTGTTGTTTGTGCGTGCCACGGTGCCCACCAGATCGATGGTGGGCAGATGCCCGGCTTTGGCTGCGCTGATTTCTTCTTTGGCAATGTCGAGCCCCACCTGGGCCTTGCGCACCGTGGGTGCCGAGTCGGCGCGTGTGAGCCAATCTTCCATGCTGGCCGGATTGAGCTGTGGCAGCACGATGGGCGACATGAGCGGTTTGGGCGCGATGCCGGTGCGTCCGACCAATTGATCGAGGGCGGCCCGTTTCGTCATCAGATCGTTGGTGGCGGCGATTTCTTGTGCCGTGGCCAGATCGGCGCGTGCCTGGGCTTCGCGCGAATCAGTGATCGTGGCATTGCCCACTTCGAAATTGCGTTTGGCCGACGCCAATTGCTCGCTGATGGCGGCCACGTTGGCTTGCGCTGCCGCCAGTTGATCGCGCGCGGCCAGCACGTCGAAATACGCTTGCGCCACGCGCACCATCAAATCTTGCTCGGCGATTTCGAGATCGGCTTGTGAGGCATCAAGTGAGCGTTGGGCTTGGCGGATCTGTGCATCGTTGGCGCGGTTGAACAGCGGCTGCTTGGCCTGCAGCGCAATCTGCTTGGCCGTGTTGAACTGATGGCCATCATCGGTGGCAGCCAGCGCAGACACGGCAATCGGGCCGCTGACGGGCAACGCCGTGGCGCTGCGGGTAACGTTGGCGCTCAATCCAACCGTGGGCAGGTGCTTGGATTCGGCTTGGCGCGTTTTGAACTCAGCTGAGCGTGCTTGAGCCAGCGCACCCAGATACGAGGCGTCGTAATCGCGTGCCGCCTGATACACCTCGAGCAGGCTTTGTGCCGAAGCGACAGACGCACCCATGGCAAGCAGGCCGATGGCTACGCAACGATTCAGTGCGCGCAGTCGCAGGTGGGGCGGGCAGGGCGGGGTCTGACGCTGAGACATGAATGGTTTCCTTCTTGAGGGGCCGCGTGGCGATAGAGGGCTGGCGTGCCCGGTGCAATGACGCTTGAAGCTCAGAACGTGAAGCGCGAAGGCTCGACAAAGCCGTCGAGGCGCGGCGCTACGGTGTCGAACAGCTCGCGGGTGGTGAAGGCGCCGTGGGCATCTTGGCTCACGATCACGGCGCGCATCATGGGCTCTTGGCCAACGATGGCCACCAGACGTCCGCCAGGTTTGAGCTGGCTCAGCAGCGCTTGTGGCACCGAGGCCACCGAGCCCGACAGCACGATGGCATCGTAGGGGGTGTCTTGTTCCCAGCCCCGCGAGCCGTCGCCCTCATAGACCGTTGCATTGGTGATGCCGGCGCGGCGCAGGTTTTGCGTGGCAAAGGCTACCAGTTCGGGGCGGATCTCAATCGTGCTGACGCGCAAGGCTTGGTGCGCCATGAGTGCTGCCATGAAGCCTGAACCGGTGCCGATTTCGAGCACCTTTTTGTTTTTGTTCAGATCAAGCGCCTGCAGCAGCCGGGCTTCGAGTTTGGGGGCGAGCATGCATTGCCCATCGGGCAGGGGCACGTCGATGTCCATAAAAGCCATGGCGCGGTAGGCGGCCGGAACAAAATCTTCGCGCTTGACGGCACCCAGCAGGCTGAGCACCGAGGTGTCGAGCACGTTCCAGGGGCGGATCTGCTGCTCGATCATGTTGAAGCGGGCTTGTTCGAAGTTCATATCGGCGTCCTCAATCGGTCTGCGGTAAACGGCGGCGCCCATTTTTGGGCAACCCTCTATTCTAAAAAAGGCCCGGGGGGCATCAATGCCGTGATGCGTGGCATTTTTTACCCTTGGCCTGCATCTGTGGGGTGGCGGCCCCAGCGCTTGCGTACAGCCTGGCCCAGATCATCGAGATAGCAATAAATCACCGGCACCACGATCAGCGTGAGCAGCGATGAGGCAATCACTCCGCCGATCACGGCTTGCCCCATCGGGGCGCGCTGTTCAGAGCCTTCGGTGATCGCAAAGGCCAGCGGCACCATGCCAAAAACCATTGCCAGCGTCGTCATCAAGATCGGGCGCAGGCGCACGCGGGCGGCCAGCAGCAGTGCTGCATTGCGGTCGAGCGGCGCGGTGTCAGGGCCAATGCCGCTGTGGCCTGTGCGGGCGCGGTTGGCAAAGTCGATCAACAAGATGGCATTTTTGGTTACCAGGCCCATGAGCATGATCACGCCGATGATCGAGAACATGTTGAGCGTGGATCGGAACACCAGCAGCGCCAGCACCACGCCGATGAGCGTGAGTGGCAGCGAGGCCATCAGTGCCACGGGCTGCATGAAGCTCTTGAACTGCGAAGCCAGAATCATGTAGATGAAGATCACCGCCATCGCCAGCGCCGATAACGCGTAGCCAAACGACTCTTGCATGTCTTTGGTTGATCCGCCAAAGCGATAACCATAGCCTGGCGGAAAGGCCGTCTGCTCAAGAATTTGTTTGATGTCGGCAGACACCTCGCCCAATGATCGCCCCGCAAAGTTGGCCGTGATCTCGACCTCGCGATTGAGATCGCGGCGATTGATCTGGTTGGGGCCAAAGCCGGGCGACACATCGGCCACTTGCGCAAAGCGCACGATGCGCGGGGAGCCGTCACTGCCCACCGTGGTGGCCAGCCCCAGGTTGAGCAGATCTTGCGGGGCACGGCGCGCCTCGGGGTGCAGGCTGACTTTTACGTCGTAGCTCTGATCATCTTCGGCACGCCAGGTGCCCACCGTATCGCCCGCAAACAATGTGCGCAGCGATTTGGTGATCGAGCCCACGCTCATGCCCATGTCTGAGGCCGCATCGCGGTGGATGTTGACCGTGGCGGTGGGCTTGTTGGGTTTCATGCTGGCATCGAGATCGACGACGCCGTTGATTTGCGAGATCTTGCCGCGCAGCTGTTGCGTTAAGCGCTCGAGCTCGCGCAGATCGGTGCCCTGAACCGATAGCGAAATCGGCTTGAGACCGCCCACGGCATCCAGCAGGCCGACGTGTGTAACGGTGATGCCGGGCACGCGCGCCAGACGCTCACGCAGCGGGAGCGACATTTGATCGACGTTGCGCTGGCGTTGCTGGCGATCCACCAGCCGGATATAAAAACTCACGAAGTTGCGGCCCAGCGCCTGCCCCGTGTTGATCGAGGCCACGGTGTAGCGCACCTCAGGCATTTCGCGCAGGATGGCATCGACTTGCCGTGCTTTGGCTTCGGTGGCCTCGATCGACGATCCCATCGGGGTGTAGAAGCTCACGAATGTTTCTGAGTAATCGGCCTTGGGCACGAATTCGGTGCCGACAAAACGCAGCATGCCCATGGCCAGCGCAATGCTGGCGCCGGCGATGAGCAGCGTCGAGAGCTTGTGCTGCAGCGACCAACGCAGCATGGTTTCGTAAAGCCCACCCAGCGCGTGCGACCACCGATCCACCCAGCCCGTGATGCGGCCGATGGTGCGGTCGTAGAGCGTGCGGCGTTGGGTTGTTGCGCCTTCGGCATGAATCGAGGGATCGTGCCAGATGCTCGACAGCATGGGATCGAGCGTAAAGCTCACGAACATCGAGATCAGCACCGCCGCCACGATGGTGATGCCGAATTCGTGGAAGAACTTGCCGATGATGCCGC
>CAZUCW010000112.1:0-7313 GCA_964618825.1 uncultured Aquabacterium sp. | reverse complement strand
CTGCTGCTGTTTGCGCTGCTGTGGTGGTTTGCGCGCAAGCCGCGTCCGCTGGGCCAAGTGTCGGCGGCCTTTTTGGTGGGATACGGCATGTTTCGTTTTATCGCCGAATACTTTCGCGAGCCCGATAGCTTCTTGCGCCCGATGCAGCTGGGTTTGAGCATGGGCCAGTGGCTGTGCGTGCCGATGGTGGTGATCGGCGTGTTGATCTGGGCGTGGTCGGTGCGCGCACCACGCGTCTGATCGCTGCCGCCGATCACGGGCCGTTTCAGGCCGCCAGGCGCTGCAGCGGCTGGCCGTGGCGTGTGTATAAAAAATCGATCACCGCTTTGCGGCAGCGCATGTAGGCCGCATCTTCGGCCAGCGCCACGCGGTTGCGCGGATGCGGCAGCGGCACATCGAGCACCTCGCCAATGGTGGCTGCCGGGCCGTTGCTCATCATCACGATGCGATCCGACAGCAGTACGGCCTCGTCGACATCGTGCGTCACCATCACCACCGTGCTGCGCGTGCGTGCCACGATCTTGAGCAGCTCATCTTGCAGATGGGCGCGGGTGAGGGCATCAAGCGCCCCAAAGGGCTCATCGAGCAGCAGCACTTTGGGCTCCATGGCCAACGCACGCGCAATGCCCACGCGCTGTTTCATGCCGCCCGAAATCTCATGCGGGCGCTTGGCGGCGGCGTGTGCCATGTTCACCAGCTCGAGCGCAGCCGTGGTGCGTGCCTTGAGCTGCGCCTTGTTTTCGTGGGCGCCAAACACGCGCTCAACGGCAAGGTGAACGTTGTCAAAGCAGGTAAGCCACGGCAGCAGCGAGTGGTTTTGAAACACCACTGCGCGCTCAGGCCCCGGTGCAGCAATCTCTTTGTTGTTGCAGATCAGGGCACCTTCGCTGGGCAACAGCAGGCCGGCGATCAGGTTGAGCAGGGTCGATTTGCCGCAGCCCGAGTGGCCGATCAGCGCCACAAACTCGCCTTGCTTGATCTCGAGGTTGATGTTGCTCAGCGCGTGAAAACGTCCGCCCTTGGTGTTGAACACCATATCCACGCCTTTGATGTCGATAAAGCCGCTCATGTTGAATCCTCTCATTCAAAGCTGAAACGTTTGGCGATGGCAACCAGCGCGCTCTCGAGCAGCAGGCCCACGATGCCGATCACAAAAATGGCGATCAAGATGTGGTGCACGTTGAGGTTGTTCCACTCGTCCCACACCCAGAAGCCAATGCCCACGCCGCCCGTCAGCATCTCGGCAGCCACGATCACCAGCCACGCTGTGCCCACCGACAGCCGCACGCCGGTGAGCATGTAGGGCAGCACCGAGGGCAGCAAGATGCGGGTGATTACCTTCCACTCGCTGAGGTTGAGCACGCGAGCCACGTTGAGGTAATCCTGCGGCACGCGCTGCACGCCCACGGCGGTGTTGATGATCATGGGCCAGATCGAGCAGATAAAGATCGTCCAGATCGCTGCCGGGTTGGCGCTCTTAAACACCAGCAGCCCGATGGGCAGCCAGGCCAGTGGCGATACCGGGCGCAGCAGGCTGATGATCGGGTTGAGCATCTGGTTGAAGAAAGCAAAACGCCCGATCACAAAGCCCAACGGAATCCCCACCAGCGCCGCCAGCCCAAAGCCCAGCGCCACGCGCTGCAGCGAGTTCAGGATGTTCCAGCCGATGCCCAGATCGTTGGGGCTGTGGTTGTAAAACGGATCGCTGAACAACACCATCGCCTCGGCCCACGTGGCTGCCGGGGTCGGAAAGGTGCTGCTGCCCATCGTGAGCAAGGCCCACAGGCCCACCACCAGGCCCAGGCCCAGCACTGGCGGCAGCGCACGGCGCACGAGGGCCGATGCATCCACCCTGAGCGTTTGGGCCAGATGCAGCGCTCGGGGTGTGGCTGGGGCTGGGCGGGCGGGCCTGATGGTGGGCGATGAAGAGGGTGGCGATGAGGTGGGGTGGGATGAGGTTGTGATCACTGCGCTGGCCATGAGAGAGTCTCCTTTGAAGGATTGAAAAACGTGGGGCCCACTCAGGCTTTGAGCCTGAAGCCATCGGTATACGCGGCGGGGTTCGAGCCATCCCACACCACGCCATCGATCAACGTGCTGCTGCGCATCGGCGAGGCCGGCACGCTGATGCGCAGAGCCGAGGCCGCGTCCTTATAAAGATCGACACGGTTGATCTGCCGCGCCACCGCCAGATAGTCGGGATGGCTTTTGAGCAGGCCCCAGCGCTTGTGCTGCGTTAAAAACCACATGCCGTCGCTCAGGTACGGAAAGTTCACCTTGCCGTCGTTAAAAAACTTCATGTGCTGCGGGTCGTCCCACGTCTTTCCCAGGCCGTTTTGATAGCGCCCGAGGATGCGCTGGTTGATGGCATCGACGCTCGTGTTCACGTAGGCTTTGTCTGCAATCGTCTCGGCCATCTTGAGGCGGTTGCTCAACGAGGCGTCGATCCAGCGGCTGGCTTCGAGCACAGCCATCATCACGGCGCGTGCGGTGTTCGGATACTGCTTGGCGAACTCGGCCGTGGTGCCCAGCACCTTCTCGGGGTGCTCGGGCCAGAGCGCCTGCGTGGTGGTAGCCGTGATACCGATGCCATCAACAATGGCACGGTGCCCCCAGGGCTCGCCCACGCAAAAGCCGTCCATATTGCCCACGCGCATATTGGCCACCATTTGCGGCGGCGGCACGGTGATCACCTTGGCCTCTTTTAGAGGGTGAATACCCACGCTGGCCAGCCAGTAATACAGCCACATCGCATGCGTGCCGGTTGGAAGCGTATGCGCAAAGGTGTACTCGCGCTTTTCGGTGCGCATCAACCGCGCCAGGCCCGCACCATCGCTTGCGCCCTTGAGCGCCAGTGCTTTTGACAGCGTGATCGCCTGCCCGTTGTGGTTGAGCGTCATCAACACGGCCATCTCTTTTTTGGGGCCGCTCACGCCCAGGTGCACGCCATAAACCAGGCCGTAGAGCACATGCGCCATGTCGATATCGCCATTGACGAGTTTGTCGCGCACGCCGGCCCACGAGGCTTCTTTGCTGGGCACGATCTTGATGCCGTATTTCTTGTCGAAACCCAGCACCGAAGCCATCACGATCGAGGCGCAATCGGTCAGCGGTATGAAGCCGATCTTCACCTCTTGCTTTTCGGGCTTATCCGACCCACCGGCCCACACGGCCGATTGCAGCCCCGGCACCATGCCGGCGGCGCCCGCTGCGCCGGCTGCCTTGATGATCGATCGACGGTTTAATTTGAGATCTTGTGAATGCTTCATGGTGGCGATATGAGGTGTTGATTGCGAGCCGAAAAACAAAAAGGCGTCCTCACCGAGGCTGCGACACATCGCAGCCGGGTGGGGACGCCTTCGTCCTGTGAAGCGCGCGCCGCCTTTGGCTGGCGCTTCAACGAGATCGCCGTTGATCTCTTGTGGTGGGGATACGCAAGCGGTGTGCCAGCGTCAGCCGCCGCGATCTCGCCCGGTGCAGATCGTGAGTGAGCACCATTTGGATGCACCCGCAGCGGCTTGAGCGTTCGCGGTGCACAGTGTCTGTGCGGTGCGGCAAGGGGTTGCGTTCAGCTGAGGATGTCGGCCACATCGAGCAGCCGCTGCGCCACCTCGGCCAGCCGCAGCCCGCGATCCATCGCTGTTTTGCGCAGCCGCGCGTAGGCCTCTTGTTCGCTCAGCCCCTGTCGGCTCATCAACACCCCCTTGGCCCGATCGATCAGCTTGCGCTCTTCGAGCTGGGTGCGCGCATCGGCCAATTCGCGGCGCAGTGATTCTTCGTGTGCAAAACGGGCCATTGCCACATCGATCACCGGCTTCACACGTTCAGGCGCGATCCCTGCCACCACGTAGGCCGACACCCCAGCCGCAATCGCGGCAGGCACATGCGAGGTGTCGTTATCTTCGGTGAACAGCACGATCGGGCGACGCGCATCGCGTGTGGCCACCACCACGTGCTCGAGGATGTCGCGCGCTTGGCTCTCGGCATCGACGATGAGCATATCGGGCTGAATCTGCGCGATGCGATCCGGCAAAAACACATCAGCCGGCAGCACCGCCACGATGTTGTAGCCGGCCTGCAGCAGGCTGATGCGCAGCGTGCGCGAACGCTCGGCCTCAGATTGCGCCGCAGCGTCAGCCTGATCAGAGGCGAGCGAATCGGGCGCCACGATCACGAGGCGCAGGGGCGCGGCAGAGTTCATGCCCCATGGCTCAGCAACATCCGCGCCAGGCCGCTGCGCCGGGGGGGCTGCCGTAGACTCGCCGCATGGTGATGCGAGTTTTGGGTATCGAATCTTCTTGCGACGAAACCGGCGTGGCGCTGGTGGCGTCCAGCCCTGGGCAGGCCGTGCCCCGCTTGTTGGCCCACGCGCTGCACAGCCAGATCGATATGCACCAAGCCTATGGCGGTGTGGTGCCCGAGCTGGCCTCGCGCGATCACATTCGCCGCGTGGTGCCGCTGGCGCGTGAGGTGCTGGCGCAGGCCGCGTTGCCGCTCGATGCGGTTGATCTCATCGCCTACACCCAGGGCCCAGGCTTGGCTGGTGCGCTGCTGGTGGGGGCGGGTGTAGCGTGTGCGCTGGGTGCTGCGCTGGGCCGGCCCATCGTGGGTGTGCACCACCTCGAAGGCCATTTGCTGTCGCCCTTTTTGTCGGCAGATCCGCCCGAGTTTCCGTTTGTGGCGTTGCTCGTGTCGGGGGGGCACACCCAGCTCATGCGCGTCGATGGCGTGGGCTGCTACGCGCTGCTGGGCGAAACGGTCGATGACGCTGCGGGCGAGGCTTTCGATAAATCCGCCAAGCTGTTGGGCCTGGGTTATCCCGGCGGGCCGGCGCTGGCGCGTCTGGCCGAGCACGGCAACCCTGCATCGTTCGATCTGCCGCGTCCGCTGCTGCATAGCGGCACCCTCGATTTTTCGTTTGCCGGCCTCAAAACAGCGGTGCGCGTGCAGCTCGAACGCCTGGGTGCAAGCCCTTGCGATCAGGCGCGTGCCGATTTGGCAGCGGCCACGCAAACGGCCATCGTCGATGTGCTGCTCAAAAAATCGCTGGCTGCGCTCAAACACACCGGGCTCAAACGCCTCGTGGTGGCTGGCGGGGTAGGAGCCAACCGCATACTGCGCGAGCGTTTGGCTGCCGAGTGCCACAAGCGTGGCGTGCGCGTGCATCACCCCGAACTCGATCTGTGCACCGACAACGGCGCCATGATTGCCCTGGCCGCTGCCATGCGTGTGCAAGCTGGGCGGTCCACCCCCGCACGGCACTACACCTTTGAAGTTAAACCACGCTGGGATCTGGCCTCGGCTTGAGAATGGCCGCTTTCGGCTATACTCCGCCGGTTTTGCTCTCTTGAGCAGAGCTGTCGCGCACGGCTTGGGTAGGTTTCACCCGATGCCGCAAGTCAAACCGGGTTGTCTGGCTGTTGCTTTCGGGCAAATGGCGGGCCCCACGTCTGGAAACCGCCCGCATCACACCTCGTGATGCCACGGCAGGGTTTCCGTCTTTCGAAACGAACGGAAAACACATCATGGCAGTCGCCGATCTGAACAAAGCCGAAATCATCAAAGCCAACGCCCGTGGCGCAGCCGACACCGGCTCGCCCGAGGTGCAAGTGGCTCTGCTGACCGCTCGCATCAACGAGCTGACCCCGCACTTCAAGGCCAACAAAAAAGACCACCACGGTCGTCGCGGCCTGCTGCGCATGGTGAGCCGCCGCCGCAAGCTGCTCGACTATCTCAAGGATCGCGACGCTGATCGCTACACCGCGCTGATCCAAAAGCTCGGCCTGCGCAAGTAAGGACACGCATCTTGCAAAAAGCCTGTCTGGACACCCCAGCACAGGCTTTTTGTTTTTTGGAGCAGGGTCGTTTTTGACGCGTGGTTGTGTCATTCCAGCGGTGCAGCACACCGCCGCTTCGCTGGAATGGCATCACGCACCTGGCCTCCGCTCCGGGTATCGCGCACCGCCCAAGGGCGCATCCTCAACGCATGGAGACACTCTCATGAGCCTCTTTAATAAAGTCACCAAGACCTTCAACTGGGGTCAACACACTGTCACGATGGAAACCGGCGAGATCGCTCGCCAGGCCACAGGCTCTGTCGTCGTCGATATGGATGGCACCGTGGTGCTGGCCACCGTGGTGTGCGCCAAAAATCCTAAGCCGGGGCAGGATTTTTTCCCGCTCACGGTTGATTACATCGAAAAAACCTACGCTGCCGGCAAGATTCCGGGCAGCTTCTTTAAGCGCGAGGCCAAGCCCAGCGAGCTCGAAACGCTTACCTCACGCCTGATCGATCGCCCGATCCGCCCGCTGTTTCCCGAGGGTTTCTTTAACGAAGTGCAGCTCGTGATTCACGTGCTGTCGCTCAACCCCGAGGCTTCGGCGGATATTGCTGCCCTGATTGCATCGAGCGCGGCCCTGAGCATTTCGGGTATCCCGTTCAATGGCCCCATCGGCGCAGCGCGTGTGGGTTATATCAACGGTGAATACGTGCTCAACCCTGGCCCTTCGCAACTGGCCAATTCGAAGCTCGATCTGGTGGTGGCCGGCACCGAATCCGCCGTGCTGATGGTTGAGTCTGAAGCCGATCAGTTGACCGAAGAGGTGATGCTGGGCGCCGTGGTGTTCGGCCATGAGCAGGGCCAGATTGCGATCAACGCCATTCATGAGCTGGTGCGCGATGCAGGCAAGCCCGAGTGGCAGTGGGAGGCTCCCGCCAAAGACGAGGCCTTCATTGCCAAGGTGAATGGCCTGGCCGAAGAGAAGCTGCGTGCGGCCTATCAGATTCGCTCCAAGCAGGCGCGCACGCAAGCCTGCCGTGCGGCTTACACCGAAGTGAAAGCCGCCCTGACGGCCGATGGCGTTGAGTTCGATGCCGTCAAGGTAGAGGGCCTGCTGTTTGACATCGAAGCGCGCATCGTGCGCAGCCAGATCCTCAACGGCGAGCCGCGTATCGATGGCCGCGACACCCGTACCGTGCGCCCCATCGAGATCCGCACCGGCGTGTTGCCGCGCACTCATGGCTCGGCGCTTTTCACGCGCGGCGAAACACAGGCGCTGGTGATCGCCACGCTGGGCACCGATCAAGATGCGCAGCGCATCGATGCGCTGGCCGGCGATTTCCGCGACAGCTTCTTGTTCCACTACAACATGCCCCCGTTTGCCACCGGCGAAACGGGCCGTGTGGGCAGCCCCAAACGCCGCGAGATTGGTCACGGCCGCCTGGCCAAGCGCGCGCTGATGGCCGTGCTGCCCAGCAAGGAAGAGTTCCCCTACACCCTGCGCGTGGTCTCGGAGATCACCGAGTCCAACGG
>CAZUCW010000111.1:0-7518 GCA_964618825.1 uncultured Aquabacterium sp. | reverse complement strand
ATCGAACTGTTCACGCACGCCGATTACTACGAAAACGGCAAGGTCTACGTGTTGCCCAAACACCTCGACGAAAAGGTCGCCCGGCTGCAGCTCACCACGCTCAACGCCCAACTCACCGAGTTGAGCGATGCGCAAGCCGATTACATCGGCGTGCCCAAGCAAGGCCCCTACAAGCCCGACACCTATCGGTATTGATCACCATGCCTCGCGCAGATCACTTGATCGTTTCGGGCGGACACGCCCCCACGCGCTCGGCGGCGCATCGTTTGGTCGATGCAGGCGCCGTGCAATGGCTTGGCCCCACGGGCTGGATCACGCTACGCAAGGCAGGCGAAGACCTGCCCGAGGGCACCCCGCTGCGCGTCACCAACAACGACGAGCTGCGTTGGGTTTCGCGCGCCGGGCTCAAACTCGAAGGCGCATTGGGCGTGATCGGCGAGGCCGCGCTGAGTGTGTCGGGCCTGCGCTGCCTGGATGTCGGCCAGAGCACGGGGGGCTTTACCGATGTGCTGCTGCACCAAGGTGCCGCCCAGGTGGTGGGTATTGATGTGGGCCACGGCCAGTTGCACGCCAAGCTGCAGGCCGATGCCCGCGTGGTCTGCATCGAAAACGCCAACGCCCGCGAGCTGAATGCCAGCCCCTTGCGTGAGCATGCGCCGCCCGAAGGCTTCGACCTCATCGTGGCCGATTTGTCGTTCATCGCGCTGTCCAAAATCGTGCCGCATCTGGCGCCGTGGCTGCGTCCGGGCGGACACGTGCTGATGCTGATCAAACCGCAGTTCGAGGTGGGCAAAGAGCACGTCGGCAAAGGCGGCGTCGTCAAAGATCCGGCCCAGCACGCGCGTGCCCGCGATCTCGTGCGACGCGCCTGCACCGACCTTGGCTGGAAAGTGCACAAAGGCTTCAACAGCCCGATCAAGGGCGGCGATGGCAACCTCGAGTTCTTCATCTGGGCGCAATCGCCTGCGGCCAGCGCCCCCACAGACACCTGAGCCGCACCCACACGGCCATCCAACCGCCCCAGCCCCATCCGGCCCTCCTCGCCAAGAGACTCTCGCATGAGCACGCCAAACGCATCCCCCACTGCCTGCCCCCTGAGCTTTGAATTCTTCCCACCCAAAACGCCCGAGGGCGTCGACAAACTGGCCGCCGTGCGCCGCGAGTTGTATGCGCTCAAGCCCGAGTTCTGCTCGGTAACCTACGGCGCAGGCGGCACCACGCAAGGCGGCACCGTGCAAACCGTGCAGGCCATCCTGGCCGATGGGGTAGATGCCGCACCGCATTTTTCGTGCATCGGCGCCACACAGGCCAGCGTGCGCGAACAACTGCAGCAGTTCAAGGCTGCCGGCATCCGGCGCATCGTGGCGCTGCGCGGCGATCTGCCCAGCGGTTATGGCGGCCTGGGCGAATTCAGATACGCCAGCGATCTGGTGGCGTTCATTCGCGCCGAAACCGGCGATCACTTTCATATCGAGGTTGCGGCTTACCCCGAAACACACCCGCAAGCTGCGTCGCCACACGCCGACCTGCAAGCCTTTGCCACCAAAGTGCAAGCCGGGGCCAACGCCGCCATCACGCAATACTTCTTCAACCCCGATGCTTATTGGCGTTTCGTTGACGACGCGCACCGCCTGGGTGTGCGCGTGCCCATCGTGCCGGGCATCATGCCCATCACCAACTCGACGCAGCTGCTGCGCTTTTCAGATGCATGCGGCGCCGAAGTGCCACGCTGGATTCGCTTGCGGCTGCAGAGCTTCGGCGACGACCGCGCCTCGATCCAGGCTTTCGGGTTGGATGTGATCGCCGCGTTGTGCGAGCGGCTGCGCAGCGCCGGCGCCCCCGGCCTGCACATCTACACGATGAACCAGGCTGGCAGCACACAAGCCCTGTGTGCGCGGCTGGGCCTGGCGGGCTAAAGCCCCCCGCACACCACCGCGCCCCGCACCTCTACAGCGACCACAGCGGCGACGCCTTCGCGGCGGGCGTCCAGCCGCTCATGAGTGCGGCATCGATCGGGCCGTCTTGCGTCACCACCATATTGAGCGGCCGATCATGCATCTGCGGCTCAAACGTGCTGCCGGGCAACTCGCCGCAAGCCCAGGCCAACCCGATCGTGAACACCTCATGGTGATCGGCCAGATAGCGATCAAAATACCCGCCGCCATACCCCAAACGCCAGCCCGTGCGCGTAAAGCCCACGCACGGCACCAGCAGCACATCGGGCGCCACCTCGGCCCCCAGGCTGCTGGGAATACCACACGCATCAAGCACCTGCGGCTCGCGGCCATCCCACCGTCGATAGTGCATGCCACGCGGCTCGCGGCTCGCCCAAGGCAACGCCCGCTGCAGGGTGGCCAGTGCCGGATCGCGAGGCCAATCAGCCCATGGGTTAAATTCGGCGCGCAGCGGCCAATAGGCCCCCAGGCAGCGCGGCTTGAGGCTCACCAACACCTCAGCCAGATGCCGTGCCAGCGCACTCGACGCCCAACCCTGTTCGGGCGACACCGCAAACGCCTCGCGCGCCTCAATGAGCGTGCGCCGCAATGCCGTGCGCGACGACGACGCCCGTGCCCGATCCACCCCGCTGCCCGAACCCACCGAAGAGAACACCGACATATGAGCCCCCTTGCCCTTTGCTTGCGCCGTCGATCATTATCACCAGCCCGCCTCGCGCTGATCTGCGCAAGCACACTGAGCGCCGCACTTGCGCTCATCCACACCACACAAGCCGCGCAGACCGCCCTGCCCCCCGAAGACAGCGTCATCCTCAACGCACGCGAAGCCTGGCGCAACGCCGACAAACCCCGGCTGGCCGCGGCCAAGGCCGCCGCCGCCGGCCACCCGCTGGCCATGTGGGTCGATTACTGGGATCTCAACACACGGCTGAACACCGCCAGCGCCGACGAAATCGACGCCTTCTTCGCCCGCTGGCCCGACACCTACGTTGAAGATCGCCTGCGCAACGATTGGCTGCTCGAACTCGGTCGACGCCGCAACTGGACGCAATTCAATCAAGCCTGGCCCCGCTTTCGCATGCGCGACGACCGCGAAGCCGCCTGCTACGCCCTGCTCGCCCAAGCCGGCGCCAGCCCCCTGCCGCGCGACGCCGCCCGCCAAGCCTGGTTTGATCAGCGCGAAGCCGACGACGGCTGCGCCCTGCTGGGCACCACCCTGCGCCAACGCCACCAGCTCGACACCGCCGACATCTGGCGCAAGCTGCGCACCGCCGTCGAAGCCAACCGTGTGCGCCAAGCCAAACAAATTGCCGCGCTGATCAGCGACGACACTGCCAACGCCGTAGCCGACATCCTCGACAACCCCAAACGCGCCATGGCCAAGCACCGACGCGCGCTCACCCTCGCCACCGGCAACCTACAGGGCCTGGCCCTGATACGCATCGCCGCCAGCGACCCCGACGACGCAGCCACGCTCATGGCCTCGCGCTGGCAACGCATGCTCTCGCACGACGCCGCCAGCTGGGTATGGGCCAGCATCGGCAAACAAACCGCTCTCAAACTGCAACCCCAGGCCGCGCTCCACTACGAACGCGCCTGGGCCGCCCTGGCCGAAAAAAGCACCGACCCCGACGCCATCGACACCTTCGTCAACCCTGCCGATTTCAAACCCGATTGGGGAGACGACCTCCTCGCATGGCAAGCCCGTGCCGCCCTGCGTATTGCCGCAGCCGCCGACACCGACCGCAGCACCGCCGCGCGCCGTTGGCGTCAACTGCTGCAAGCGCTCGACGCCATGAGCCCCGCTGCACGCCAAGATCCCGCCTGGGTGTATTGGCGCGCCCGCGCCCTGCTGGCCCAGGGCGACACCGCCCAGCACAACGAAGCCCGCCAGTGGCTGGCCAGCATCGCCTCGCCGTTCTCGTTTTACGGCCTGCTCGCCTTCGACGAACTTGGCCAGCCCCCCGCGTGGCCACGCGCTGCCGCCGTGCAAAACACCGAGCTCGCCCAAGCCCGCAGCACCCCCGGGCTGCAACGCGGCCTGCAGCTCATCGCCCTGGGCCTGCGCAGCGAAGGCCAACGCGAATGGAACTACACCCTCAGCCACCACCGCCCCGGCGGCATGAACGACCGCGAGCTCCTCGCTGCCGCACAACTGGCCTGCAACAGCGAAGTATGGGATCGCTGCATCCATGCCAGCGACCGCACCCGCACCGAGATCGATCTCAACCAGCGCTTTCCGCTGCCCTTTCGCGCCTCACTCAGCGCCGCTGCCAAAGAAGCCAAGATCGATCTCGCCTACGTCTACGGCCTCACCCGCCAAGAATCGCGCTTCATCACCGCCGCAAAATCATCGGTGGGAGCCTCGGGCCTGATGCAAGTGATGCCCGCCACTGCCCGCTGGACGGCCAAAAAACTCGGCATTCCCTACGACGCCGAACACCTGCACGACCCGCAAACCAACGCACTCATCGGCGTGGGCTACCTCAAGCTGGTGCTCGACAACTTCGGCGGAGCGCAACCCCTGGCCGCAGCCGCCTACAACGCTGGCCCCGCCCGTCCCAGACGCTGGCGCGAAGGCGCCACCCTCGACGCCGCTGCCTGGGTAGAAACCATTCCCTTCGGCGAAACACGCGATTACGTCAAACGCGTACTCGCCAATGCTTGCGCCTACGCTGCTGTGCTGGGCACCCAACCCACCGGGATGCGTGCTCGGTTGGGCACCCGCGTCGGCCCCAGCGAACCCCTTGCCCCGCCGCCAGACGCCACCCTGCCCTAACCGCCTCGGCGGCCCTCAGGCAGCCTCATGCGAGCACAAAAAAACCCACCGGATCACGGTGGGTTTTTTCTTGAAAAGCCAGCCCTCTGGGTGGGATCAGCGCATCAGGCCGCCACCAGCAGCATCGCCGTATCAAACGCGCTGCTCATCGGCGGCAAATTCATCACCAACTGCGCCGGCGCATTCTTGCTCGGCTTGGCGGGCTTGCTAACGACAATCTCGCTGGCCGCACTCTCGGGGCGATCCCCCTGCCCGGCATCTTGCCCACGCGACACCGAGAACGAATAAAAGCAACGGAACGGCACCTTGCGATCCGCCCAATAATCGGCCGCATCGCGAAAGGCATCCAGCAGCTGCTCACGCGCCTCGCGATCAAAGCGTGGCGAATCGGGGATCTGATCGAGCACCACCACAAAACCCCTCTGAGGCCCGGCCCGGTTCACCAAATCGGTCATGCAATCGTAGAGCGCATCGAGGTTCTTGCCGAAATGCGCCGGCAGCATGAACCCTTCAGCCAGCGCATCGAGCACCTCCTGCTTGGCATCGGCCTGCCCCAGATAGGCATACAAAAAATGCTGCCCTTGCGATTGGGCGGCCTCCAGAAGATCCTCGACACGAAACGCGCGGATCGCCTGAACGATATTGGGACGAACGGTTTGTAGCAGCATGGCCATATCCTCCGGCTCACACGATCTCAAAACCCGCAGTGCGTGGCGCCATTGACGCCGACAGCCTGGGATACCGAAGCGTGTATGCTTGAGGCCTCACGAGTCTCATCGGTTAGTGCTTGGTTGTGATCCGACGATGCGGCGAAAGTTCGCATAATGATCGTCGGTGTAGTAACAGACTTCAGGCCGGTTGGGTGGTTCGCCGCCACACACGATGCGCCGCGCGCCACGGTTGCGAACCCCAGGGGTTCTAACCGTGTACTCGCGGTAGTAGCCTCGCGGATGACGGGGCAGCAAGCGCTCGCGGTTGCCAAACACGACACCGTCTTTTTGGTAGGAGAAAGGCCCCCCCGCCAGAATCAGACGGTGCGTGGTTTGCGCCTCGTGCGGCAGCGCAGACAGTGCAACACTTGAGGCGTCTGCCTGCTGCCCTGACGCCAGAGCCAACTCAGGCGCCAGGTTGCGTGCACTGCTGGCCGGCGCAAACGCCGCAAACACGGCCATCGCGCCAGCCACGACTCCCCGCCCGATGCGCGGCGACAACCGCCACGTCCCACGCGAAGGTCGCCCCGTATCCATGACGGTTGTCCCCCCGAATCCTGAAACCGTCATGGTACTGAAACACGCCCAAAAGCTCAAGGGGCTGCCTCAAATTGAGGCAGCCCAAGAGGGCTTTTACACGTTGTTTACGCCTGCCAGATGGGGCTTTGTGTGACTTTCTGGGCTTTATCTGACAGCGTTGATATCGGCCACCGTCATGGCCGTCATGTTGATGATGCGGCGCACCGTAGCCGAGGCCGTGAGGATGTGCACCGGCTTGGCCGCGCCCAACAGCACCGGCCCCAGAGCGATGCCGTTGCCCGCCGCCACCTTGAGCAGGTTGTAGGCGATATTGGCGGCGTCAATGTTGGGGCACACCAGCAGGTTGGCCTCACCCGTAAGGGTGGAATGCGGCATGAGCTGCTGACGATAAGGGGCATCGAGCGCCGTATCGCCGTGCATTTCGCCGTCGATTTCGAGCCAGGGCGCACGTTCGCGGATCAGCGCCAGTGCCTCGCGCATCTTCACGGCCGAGGGGTGGTTGCTTGATCCGAAGTTGGAATGCGACAGCAGCGCAGCCTTGGGTGGATGTCCAAAGCGCATCATTTCGTGTGCAGCCAGCACGGTGAGCTCAGCGAGTTGCTCTGCCGTGGGGTCGTAGTTAACGTGGGTGTCGACAAGATAAACGACCCGCCCGGGCAGGATCAGGCCATTCATGCAGCCATAAGTTTTGACGCCGGGGCGCAGGCCAATCACCTGATCGATGTAGTGCAAATGCCAGCCGGTGGTGCCCCAGGTGCCACAAATCATGCCGTCGACCTCGCCCTTGTGCAGCAGCATGGCGCCGATGAGCGTGAGCCGGCGGCGCATCTCGATCTTGGCCATCTGCTGGGTGATGCCCTTGCGCTCGGTCATCCGGTGGTAGGTCTGCCAATAATCTTTGTAGCGCGCGTCGTAATCGGTGTTGACAACTTGGTAATCGCGCCCCTCTTGCAGCCGCAAGCCGAAGCGTTCGATGCGCTCGGCAATCACCGAGGCGCGGCCCACGAGGGTGGGCTCGGCCAGACGCTCATCAACCACCACCTGCAGGGCCCGCAGCACGCGCTCGTCTTCGCCCTCGGCGTAGACGATGCGCTTGGCCTTGGCGCGACGCGCCAGCGCAAACAGCGGACGCATCGTGGTGCCCGAGGCGTGCACGAAGCTCTGGAGTTTTTCGCGGTAAGCCTCGAGATCCTGGATGGGGCGGGTAGCCACGCCCGACTCTTGCGCGGCCTGAGCCACGGCCGGCGCAATCTTGATCATCAAGCGCGGATCAAACGGCTTGGGGATGAGGTATTCGGCGCCAAAGCTCAGGGTGGCACCTGAGTAGGCTGCAGCCACCACTTCGCTTTGCTCGGCCTGGGCCAGCTCGGCAATGGCGTGCACGGCGGCGATTTCCATCTCATCGGTGATGGTGGTAGCCCCCGAATCAAGCGCACCCCTGAAGATGTAGGGGAAGCACAGGACGTTGTTGACCTGATTGGGATAGTCGGAGCGTCCGGTGGCCATGATGGCGTCGTCGCGCACGGCCTTGACG
>CAZUCW010000110.1:0-7592 GCA_964618825.1 uncultured Aquabacterium sp. | reverse complement strand
CTCGAAGTACTCGTCGTGCTTGTCGAACTTGCCCGTGGTGGACGTGAGGGCGCGCACGATGTCTTGTGCGACCGATGGTTTTTCTGCGATGACAAGTGCTTTGTTCATGACTCTACAATCCGCCTCTTTCTCGCGCGCACGCACACACGCGCGCGCACCCATGAATTCACTGTAGCCAAAGCCGCCCATGACGCAAGTGCGTTCTGCCAAGTCTTCTACATCGGGCCACTCGAAGGCGGCGCCGGTCGCTTCAATCCCTGCCACCACCGCACCACGCGCGGCGCCCAGCGTGGTCGTTAAGCGCTCGGGGGTTCATGGCAAAGGCGTTTATGCGTTGCGTGATTTCAAGCGCGGCGAAACGATCATCGAATACAAAGGCGAGATCATCACCTGGGATGAAGCGCTGCGCCGGCATCCGCATGATCCGAGTGATCCCAACCATACTTTTTACTTTCACATCGACGATGGCCACGTTATCGATGGAAAGTTCAAGGGCAACGCGGCCAAGTGGATCAACCATGCTTGTGATCCCAACTGCAAGGCCGATCAAGACGGCCAGCGCGTGTTCATCAAGGCCCGACGCGCAATCAAAGCCGGCAGTGAGTTGTTCTACGATTACGGGCTGGTGATCGATGAGCCCCTGACAAAAAAACTCAAAAACGAATACCGCTGCCTGTGCGGCAGCCCCAAGTGTCGAGGCACCCTGCTGGCCGGGCGCATGTGAGCGGCAACGATTTACACCTGCACAACGCGCTGCACGCCAGCTTGGCGCGGGCAGCCGAAGCGCTGTGGCCTGTGCTCGATGAGCTGTTGCCCGGCGCCAGCGTTGAGGTGGTGGGCCGCACCGATTCAACCAACACCCAATTGCTGCAGCGCGCGCGTCAGGGTGACGCCAGCCCCGCTGTGATGGTGGCGCTTGATCAGCTGGCGGGCCGGGGTCGACAGGGCCGGCGCTGGTTGGCGGCCCCAGGGCAATCGCTCACCTTTTCGCTGGCATTGCCGTGGTGGCCGGGCCTGCACGGGCCGCAGGGCGCTGATGATGGCGCACAAGCGCTGTCGGGGCTGTCGCTGGCGATGGGGGTGGCGCTGGCCGAGGTGCTGGGCCCCGAGGTGCAGCTCAAATGGCCCAACGATTTGTGGCTGAGCGCACGCAAGCTGGGTGGGATTCTGATCGAGGTGACGCCCGTAGCCGGTGCGCCAGCCCAGCGTGTGGTGGTGGTGGGTGTGGGGCTCAATGTGCTTGCCGGGCCCGAGTTGGCCGGCGATGCGGGCTCTGCACCGAATAGCTTGGCTGCAGCGGCAGCAGGGCCGGCGAGCGTGGGCGTGGCAGCGCTGGCCGAAATCGAGCCGTTGGCCACGGTGGCACAGGTGTTTGAGCGCGTTGTGCCGGCGTTGGCGCGGGCCTGGGTGCGTTTTTCGCACGGGGGCTGGGCGGCGTTTGCCGAGCGCTTTGCTGCGCGCGATGCTTTGCGCGGCCAAACGGTGCAGCTGTGGCAGGGGCCCGCGTTGTTGGGCGAGGGCGTGGCGCAGGGGGCCGATGCCCAGGGCCGGCTGCTCGTGCATACTGCGCTCGGCCCGCAAGCCTGGGCCAGCGGTGAGGTTAGCGTGCGCCCGGTGCGGGGCCTCGATTCATCGTCATCATCACCCTAGGGTTTGTGGACAACCATGTTGCGTGCGCTGGTTCTGATCCTGTTTTTGGCCAATCTGCTGTTTTATCTGTGGACACAAGGGGCGCTCGACAGCGTTGTCGGCCCGCTGCCCAATGGCCAACGCGAGCCGGATCGCATGGCGCGCCAAGTGCATCCTGAAGTGATTCGCGTGTTGTCTGCGGCAGCGCAGGGCGGACATGCCCATGAGGAGGCCACCGCAGCCGATGGCGCCGCTTCGAGCGCAGCGCCTCCTGACGCGGCCTCGGCAGCCGCCTCAGATGTTGCGCCGGGGGCGTCGGGCGCTGAAGCCGTCTCGCCCAGTGCGTCAGCCGCTTCGGCGCCAGAGGCCGCGAGCAGCGTGGCTCAAGCGGGTGCCGTGGCGTTGGCCTGTTTGGATATCGGGCCCTACTCTCTGGCCGAGCGCATTCAGGTTGAGCGCAAACTCAAAACGGTGCTCAAGCCCGGTGATTGGATGGATCGCACCCATGAGCGTGTTGGCGCCTGGATGGTCTACATGGGCCGCTACGCCAGCGAAGATCTGCTGCGCAAGAAAGAAGATGAGCTCAGGCGCATGAAGATCGAAGCCACGGTGGTGCGCAAGCCGGCCGAGTTGATGTGGGGGTTGTCGTTGGGGCAGTTTGATAACCGCGCTGAGGCCGATGACGCACTGAACAAGATCGCTCAGCGGGGGGTGCGCTCAGCCCGCGTGATGCCGGCTCGCCCGCCCGAAACGGCGCATACCTTGCGTGTGCTCAATGCCAACGCGGCAACGCAATCTGCACTGGCGGCTTTGCCTGCTGCTGTGTGGTTGGGCCACCCGCCGCGCCCTTGCGGGCCGTTGCAACCCTGATCTCTCGTGGCTTATCGCGGTTGTTGCATGGCCCGGGCCATGGCTGCCGCAGACAGCCCCAGCGCCAGCAGCGAGCCCCCTTCTAGCCCGCCGCCGCCACCACCACTATCGCTACGGTTGCTGCCACTGCCGCTCGTGCTGGTGGCTGTGACGCTGTCCATGCTGCTGGCATGCACGGCAGCCTGCACATCTGTGCTGTCGATGTTTTGTGCTGACAGCGTCGATACAGATTGGCCTGTGGCCATTAACAGGGCGCGTTCTACATCAAGGATGCCGGCGCCGCAGGTGGCGGTGGTGCAAATGCAGCGCCCCGGATTGCCCGCAGAGCAGGTTTGCATCAAGGCGGATGTAACGTGTGGGCGAACCGAATCTCGCAGTGTCGAGATCACGGTGTCGACCGTTAGCGCTGGTTGGGCGGCCAACATCAAAGCCACGGTGGCCGACACGATGGGCGTGGCCATGCTGGTGCCAGCGTAGTTGTAATACTGCGGGTGTGCTGGGTTGGTGTCGACCGTGATGGCGCCTGAATTGCCCAGCGTGGTGATGCCGCCGTCGCCCAGATAGGGGCCCCAGGCACCATCCGATGTTGTGTCGCCGCCCACGGTTGAGAGGGTGATTTCTGCGCCGAAGTTTGAGTAGTTGGCCTTGAAGCCGTCGCGGTTGAGTGCGGCAACCGAGATCACGCCGGCAACCGTGCCGGCACAGTTGGCGGGGGTCGATACCGCGCCGTGGTCGTTTCCGGCAGCGGCAACCAGCACCACCCCACGGCTGCGCAGCAGTGCAATGGCCGCGGCGTAGGCCGGGTTGCTGGCGCAAGAGGCATCGCCCCCAAAGCTCAGGTTGATGACGTTGGCACGTTTGGCGTTGCCGTTGCTGCCGTCGGCATCGGCCACCCAATTCATGGCATCAATAATGTCGGAATCCCAGGCGCCGCACTTGCCGGCAATGCGCACGGGCAGGATGCGTGTGGCCCAATTGGTGCCGGCGATGCCGGTGTTGGCGCCGTTGGCCGTGGCCGCGATGATGCCGGTGACCGCCGTGCCGTGCCAGCTGCTGTTTTCAACGTTGCAGTTGGCGTATCCCACCGGGTTGGCGTCTTTTTCGGCTTGCGTCAGGCCGTCGCCCGGATCGGAGTAATCAGACGCCGCCTGATCCAGCGGGCCCATGCCGCCGGTGCTGGTGATGCCGTGGTGAAAATTGCGGCCCGCCACGTAGCGCGCGGTGTTCAGATCCTCGTGTGCGATCACGCCGGTGTCGAGCACGGCCACGATGGTGCCACTGCTGCCGGTCGATACATCCCAGCCCAGTGTGAGGTTGGGCACGCCGCGTCGCCGGGCCGTGAGGGGGTCGGTGTTGGCGCCCGAGGCCTCGAAGGCCCACCACTGGTGGCTCGAGTAATACGTATCGGTGGGCGTTACCGCCGACAAACGTTTCACGCGTCGGTTGGGCGCCACCCACTCAACTTCGCCACTGGCCAGCAACTGGGTAGCCAGGGCTTGCGCTTGCGCCGGGGTGAGCAGGCGATCGGTGCCGATGTGCTGGATGGCTTGGCCGATCAAGGCGCGGTGTGCTGTTTGAGGCAGGCTGATGCGCTGCAGGGCTGTTTGCAGCCGGGCTTGCACTTGAGATTGCGTGTGCGCTTGGGGGTGTGCTTGGGCTTGGGTTTGCGTTGGCACCGAGGGCGCGCTGTCTTTGAGCTTGATGATCAAGCCCCAGGCGGGGGGCTCGGTGTTGGCATGGGCCAAGGGGGGCAGCAACAGCGCGCTGGCCAGCAAGATGTGTTTGAACATGACGGCCCAAGCCTCTCCCGAGCGCGCTTTGTGTGCTGGCCGCGGGGGCGTTGCGGCGCATGGCGCAAAGGTGTTTTTGTGTGCAGAACTTCGCATTATGCAAAGTTGTGTGACGCTGCTGCGTAAGCAGGTGCTGCGGGCCGTATCTGCTTGGGGCGGCAAAAATTGCCGTGGCGGGATCAGGCCGGATAGAGTGCACCCAGCACGCGCGGGCCCCGTGCGCCGGTGGCGCGGGGCAGGTTGGCGGGCTCGCGGTGCACAAAAGCGCGCGCCAGCCAGGCAAAGGCAGCCGCTTCAACCTGCGTGGCTGGCAGGCCGTGGGCGTCGGATGCCGTTACGGGCACGCCGGGCAGTGCCGCCTGCAGGCGCTGCATCAACCAAGTGTTGTGAGCGCCGCCGCCGCACACGATCAACTCTGAGATGCCAGGGGCGTGATCAAGCACGGCACGCGCGCAACAGTGCGCCGTGAACTCGCACAGCGTGGCTTGCACATCCACGGCAGACAGCTCCGGCACACCGGCCAGCCGGGCGCGCAGCCATTCGGCATGAAACAGATCGCGCCCGGTGCTCTTGGGTGGGGGCTGGCGCAAAAAAGGCACATCAAGCAGCGCGTGCAGCAAATGGGTGTCGACACGGCCTTGCGCCGCCCACTGCCCTCCCCTATCGAAGCGCTGGCCGTGGTGCTGCGCAATCCAGCCATCCATCAACACATTGCCCGGGCCGCAATCGAAACCCCAGGCGTCGCCATCAGCGCGGCCCGCAACGATGGTGAGATTGCTGATGCCACCGATGTTGAGCGCCGCCACGGCGCGGTCGGGTTGGGCAAACACGGCTTGATGAAACGCGGGCACGAGCGGCGCGCCCTGCCCGCCGGCGGCCACATCGCGGCTGCGCAAATCGGCCACCACATCGATGCCGCATCCCTCGGCCAGCAACGCGGGGTGGTTGAGCTGGCAGGTGTAGCCGATGCCGTCGAACTCGCCGGGGCGGTGGCGTACCGTTTGGCCATGGGCGCCGATGGCACGCACCTGTTGCGCGGGGGTGCCACTCTGGCGCAACAGGGCGTTAACGACGCGGGTGTAGTGCTGGGCGATCTGGTTGGCTGCCAGCGCAGCGCGGTGCAGCTCATTAGCGCTCGGCGTGTTGAGCGCAAGCAGCTCAGCGCGCAGCGCAGCGTCGAATGCCAGGGCCTGATGTGCCAGCACGCGCAGCGCCAGCGGGTGGCCGGGCGATGTTGCGTCAAAAGCCACCAACACGCCGTCCACCCCGTCGAGCGAGGTGCCCGACATCAATCCGATGTAGAGCTCGATCATGGGCGCCGAGTATGCCCGCGCGTGGCGGGCTGCGCCCAGCCGTTGCTGCTTATTCGAAGCGCACGTTGCGCGCGCCGCTGCTGGCTACGGCAGAAGCCGTTTGCAAGCGGGCGTGGGCGTCTTGGGCCAGCTGGCTGAAGCGGCTGCGTGCTTGCGGCGAGATCGTGGCCGACGTGCTGGCTCGCGCGATCATGAGCGGATCAACCTGCTTGCCATTAACGCGGAACTCAAAATGCAGATGCGGCCCGGTGGCCCAGCCGGTGGCGCCGCTCAGGGCGATGGTTTGCCCCTGATCGACGCGCTGGCCCTTGCGCACATTGATGCGGCTGAGGTGGCCGTAAACCGTGGTGCGGTCGTTGCCGTGTTTGATATAGACGACGTTGCCAAAGCCGTTTTGCCAGCCGGCAAACTCAACGATGCCTTCGCCCACGGTGCGCACGGGGGTGCCGGTCGGGGCGCCGTAATCAACGCCCAGGTGGGCGCGCCAGCGTTGCAGCACGGGGTGAAAACGCATCGCAAAACCCGAGGTGATGCGAGAAAAAGCCAGCGGCGAGGCCAAAAACAGGCGTGCCTTGCTGCGCCCGGCGGCATCAAAGTAGCCGCCTCGGGTGCCGGCCTCTTGGAACCAAATCGCTTCGTGCGTGGTGCCATCGTTGACAAAACGCGCCGCCAGCACGCGGCCACTGTTTTGTGCCCAGGTAACGGGCTCGCCGTCGGCGGTGAGTGCTTCGTAGAGCACGGTGAACGTGTCGCCTTTGCGCAGCTCGCGTCTGAAATCAATGTCGGTGGCAAACAACTCGGCCATTTGTGAGGTAATGCCGTCGGGGATGTGCGAATCATCGGCGGCGGCATAAAGCGAGCTGGTGATCGTGCCCGAGCCCATCTTGATCTCAGCCTCGAGCCGGGCCAGCTCGATCTTGGCGCGCAGCCCCAGGCCGTCGCGCTCAATGGTGAGGCGGCTGAAGTGGGTGTCGCGCAGCTCGCTGGCGTCGGCGGCGTAGCGCACGATCAGCTGCGTGAGCTTGCCGTTGTCGGTGGCGAGTTGCAGCATCTTGCCGGTGCGGCCTTCAAGCACCTTGCGGGCCACCGGATCGGTGCGCAAAAACGCGGCGGCTTGCGGGTCGTCGACCCCCAAACGGCGCAGCAGGGTGTCGGCAGTGTCGTTGGCGCGCGTGAGGTCGCTGCGGTGCAGACGCAAATCCTGCCACTCGAGGGCTTCGAGCTCGCCCGCCAGTGTGGGTGCGGCCGGCACGGCTTCGGTGATGAGTTGCTGGGTGGGCAGGGCGGCAGCATCGTTGAGTGCGGCATCGCCAAAAGCGGCAAAGGCGGTCATGGCCGAGCCGGCCAGCAGGGTCAACACGGCCAGGGTGATGCGGCGGGGATGTTGCTGGAGCGCCTGTTTAATGCGGCGCAAGGTGTCGAGCGGCAGATTCAAATCGGCGTCCTCGATGATTCTTGAGGCCCTGTCGGCATGGGCGCAGCCATGGCGGGCGCAACGGTGATGGCAATGGCGGGTGGCGCCGTCGAGGGCGCCGCAGCGGCTGTCCCTACAATGCCGGACGCCCCTGAGGTGCCGCGAGTATATCGGCGCGTCATCCCCCAAAAAGCCGAAAACAGACCCGTCATAACCCCAATTACTGCTCATGTCCGACCTCAACACCAACAACGTCACGGGCCAGCATGCTCAAAACGCGGTATCTGCTGTGCAATATCCTGTAACTGATCGTGTTTTGCAGGCATTGGCCGTCAGCAAGCGCGGATGCGATGAGTTGTTGCCCGAGGCCGATTGGGTGCGCAAGCTGGCGCGTGCCGAGGCTACAGGGGTGCCGCTGCGTATCAAGCTGGGGCTGGATCCCACTGCGCCGGATATCCACCTGGGCCACACCGTGGTGCTCAACAAAATGCGCCAGCTGCAGGATCTGGGGCATCAGGTGATCTTTTTGATTGGCGATTTCACGTCGATGATCGGCGATCCCTCCGGCCGCAACAC
>CAZUCW010000109.1:0-7594 GCA_964618825.1 uncultured Aquabacterium sp. | reverse complement strand
GCACAGCTCGGCAAAGGCATCGAAATCAAAGCCGGCGTCAGCATCAAAGGGGCGACGCACAAAGCGCGTGAGGTCGATCGAGCCCAGGCAGCAGCAGCCGTAGGGCGGCAGCGGCTGCTCTGCGCAGGGGTTGGTGCTGGCGATGGTTTCGCAGTAGTGAAGGTTGTTGTCGCGGTTGATGCGATCCAAAAACAGCACACCAGGCTCGGCGTGATCGTAGGTGGATCGCATGATCTGATCCCACAGATCGCGAGCCTTGATGCGGCGATAAACCCACAGCCCATCGGCGCGTTGGTAGGCGCCGGCTTCTTTTTGCGGCTCGCTCGGCTCGGCGCGGTGCACGAGTTCGGTTTCGCTATCGGCCTGCACGGCCTGCATGAAAGCATCGGTGACGCCCACCGAGATATTGAAGTTGCGCAGATCGCCTTCGTCTTTGGCGTGGATGAATTCTTCAACATCGGGGTGATCGCAGCGCAGCACGCCCATTTGCGCGCCACGGCGTGCGCCGGCGGATTCAACGGTTTCGCACGAGCGGTCGAACACGCGCATGTAGCTCACCGGGCCCGAGGCGCTCGATTGCGTGCTGCCCACCCAGGCCCCGCGCGGGCGAATCACCGAGAAATCGTAGCCCACGCCGCCGCCGCGACGCATGGTTTCGGCCGCCTCGGTGAGGGCGGTGTAGATGCCGGGCGTGCCGTCTTCGACTTGCGAGATCGAATCCCCCACCGGCTGCACAAAGCAGTTGATCAGTGTGGCCGTGAGCTTGGTGCCCGCTGCCGATTGAATGCGCCCGGCGGGGATAAAGCCGTTTTCGAGCGCCCACACAAAGCGCTCAGCCCAGGCGGTGCGCTGTTCGGGTTTTTCGGATTCGGCCAGGGCTTGAGCCACGCGAGCGAACACATCGGCGGCGCTGGCCTCATCCCCCTTGGCGTATTTTTCGATCAGCACCTCGGCGCTGATGGGCTGGGCCGGCAAGCTGGCGACGGTGGGGGTCTCAGAGGCGAGGTGAGGGGTGGCGGTGGTCATGCGTTGAACTCCTGCGGCGTGGTCTGCGTGCCGCAAACATCGGGTCAGAAAAAAGTGTCGGAATGGTCGTCGAGCGGGGCCTTGGCGTCATCGGTGAGAGTCCGATCAGTGGCTGCCCGCTCAGGGGTTTCGAGGCTTGAATACGGGGTGGGTCGGTGTCAGGCCAGGTGCCCGAGCAGCAAATACTCCATCAGCGCTTTTTGCACATGCATGCGGTTTTCGGCCTCATCCCACACCACCGATTGCGGGCCGTCGATCACCTCGGCGGCAACCTCTTCGCCCCGGTGGGCTGGCAGACAGTGCATAAACAAGGCATCGGGTCGGGCGGCGGCCATCATCTCGGCATCCACACACCAATCGGCAAAGGCCTTGAGGCGCGTTTCGTTTTCGGCCTCCCAACCCATGCTCGTCCATACATCGGTGGTAACGAGATCGGCGCCTTGGCAGGCCTGCATCGGGTCTTTGAACGTTTTGACGCAAGCGGTGTTGCTCAGGCCCGCTACAGCGTGGTCGATCTCGTAGCCGCTGGGGGTGCTCACGTGCACCGTAAAGCCCAGAATCTCGGCTGCTTGCAGCCAGGTGTTGGCCATGTTGTTGCCATCGCCCACCCAGGCCACCACCTTGCCCGCGATGCTGCCGCGGTGTTCGATAAAGGTGTAGATATCAGCCAGGATCTGGCACGGGTGGTATTCGTTGGTTAAGCCATTGATCACCGGCACGCGCGAGTGCGAGGCAAAGCGCTCGAGCTTGGTTTGCTCGTAGGTGCGAATCATCACCAGATCAACCATGCGCGAGATAACGCGTGCGGTGTCTTCAATCGGCTCGCTGCGTCCGAGCTGGCTGTCGCCCGTGGTGAGGTGCACCACCGATCCACCCATCTGATACATGCCGGCCTCAAAGCTCACGCGGGTGCGCGTGCTGGCCTTCTCAAAGATCATTGCCAGCGTGCGATCCGTGAGCGGCGTGTATTTTTCATACGATTTGAAGCGGCGCTTGATCTCGCGCGTGCGATCAAAGAGATAGGCGTAATCGTCGGCGCCGAGATCCTTGAACTGCAGGTAGTGTTTGATCGTGCTCATACCAGGTGGCATCGCAAAAAGAGGGTCGACAAAACGGGTCGAAAAAATCCTGAAATTCGGCCTCAGGCCATCAAGGCGGATCAGGCCGTGCCCAGCATCTGGCGCACCAGTGGCACCAGGATGCGCAGCGTTTCGGCCACGTCGGCCTCGGTAAAGATCAGCGGCGGCAGCAGCCGGATCACTTTGTCGGCCGTTACGCTCAACAACAGGCCCGCCTCAGCGGCACGGCCCAGCAATTCGCCACAGGGGCGGTCGAGCTCAATGCCGATCATCAGGCCTGCGCCACGAATATCCACCACGCCACTGAGCCCGCCCAGCTCGCGCTGCAGGCCTGCCATGAGCAGCGTGCCCAGGTGCGCGGCGTTATCGAGCAGACGGTCTTCTTCCATGATGCGCAGCGTCTCGACCCCCGCGCGCATGGCCAGCGGATTGCCGCCAAACGTGGTGCCGTGGTTGCCGGGTTTGAGCACATCGGCTGCACGCGGGCCGCACACCACCGCGCCGATGGGCACGCCCGAGCCCAGGCCCTTGGCCAGAGGCATCACATCGGGCTGGATGCCGGCCCACTGGTGCGCAAACCATTTGCCGGTGCGGCCGATGCCGCATTGCACCTCATCGAGCATCAGCAGCCAGCCGCGCTCATCGCATATCTTGCGCACGGCCTGCAAATATTCGTTGCGCGCTGCGTTGATGCCACCCTCGCCCTGAATGGTTTCGAGAAACACCGCCACCACATTGGGATTGCGCTGTGCCACGGTTTCGATGGCCGCGACATCATTGAGCGGCACGCGCACGAATCCTGACACCAAGGGCTCAAAGCCCTGCTGCACTTTGGGGTTACCCGTGGCTGAGAGCGTGGCAATCGAGCGGCCATGAAAGGCCTTTTCAAACACGACAACCTCGGGCAGTGCAATGCCTTTGTCGTGCCCAAATTTGCGTGCGATCTTGAGCGCTGCCTCGTTGGCTTCGAGCCCCGAATTGCAGAAGAACACATTGGTGAGCCCCGACAGCGCTACCAGCTTGGCTGCCAGCTCTTCTTGCAGCGGCACTTGATAGTAGTTGCAGCAGTGGATCATCTTGCCCACCTGATCTTGCAGTGCGGTGGTGAGCCTGGGGTGGGCGTGCCCCAGTGTGTTGACGGCAATGCCCGACAACGCATCAAGGTATTCGCGGCCTGCGGTATCCCACACACGGCTGCCTCGGCCATGCGACAGCGCAAACGGCAGGCGGCCGTAGGTGGGCATGACGTGGGGCATCGTGGGGGCGTTCATGAGGGTCCTTTGCAAAAAAAGAAAAAGCGACCCGCTCGACTCAGCATGAGCAATGAGCGGCCCGCCTTGGGCATTCTAAGGAATCGATGAGCCTCGGGATAGCTGCTGCCGGTGTGGCTGAACCGGCTCAGGGCCGTGGCCTACCACCATTTGGATCGGCGATTTAGTGGACGAAATCGCAAGAATGTCTAACACCGGGCTTGCCCGATGTTGGCATGCATGTTGCGGCGCTCCACAATGCCCCAGCTTGGCACGCGCACTTTGCGCAGCCCGTTCATCCCACGTGAACTCCACACCGCATAAGCCCCGCGAAGTTTTCATTCAGGGCATCACGACCTCGGGTCGCACGTTTCGTCCCAGTGATTGGGCCGAGCGGCTGGCCGGGGCATTGTCCTGTTTTAGGCCAGGCGGGGTGCAACATGGCGCACATGCGCATATCGGCTACTCGCCTTATTGCGTGCCGCGCGTGATCGATGGCATCAAATGCGTCATCGTCAACGAGGCGCTGCGCGAGATTGAGCCGCGGGCCTGGGATTTCGTGATGAGCTTTGCTCGCGATAACGATTTGCAGGTGGTCGAGGCGTGCTTGTTGCCCGACACACCACTGCCTGCCAACAAAGCAGGTTGAAGGGAATAGGGGGGGTAAGGCCTCGGCAGCAAAAAAACAAAAAGGCTCGCCAAGCGAGCCTTTTTGGTGTGCCTCAGGGGGGCGGATCAGGCAGCCGTGGCCAGAGCCTTTACTTTGGCGGCCAGGCGGCTCTTGTGGCGGGCGGCTTTGTTCTTGTGGAACATGCCTTTGTCGGCGATAGAGTCGATCACGCTCTGAGCGGCTTTGAAGGCATCAGATGCCTGAGCTTTGTCGCCAGCTTTCACAGCTTTGAGCACGCTCTTGATGGCGGTGCGGAACTTCGAGCGCAGGGCCGTGTTGGCGGCATTGAGCTTGATGTTTTGGCGGGCGCGCTTGCGGCCCGAGGCGATACGAACGGTTTTCTTGGCTTTTGAAGATGAGGCCATGATGTGTGGGCCCTGTAGATGCCCGGATGCGCTGTGATCGGTATGGATTCAGCGGCAGCCGATTCGCACCCCACGAGGGCCAAGTGGGTTGGAAAGCCGACGATTCTAGCAGATCTGGGCCCGGCGGGCCAGAGGCGACGTAAGCGCTTTCTATAATGCGGACGATGAGTCTGCTCAAGTCGGCATCCATCGTTTCTGTGCTCACGTTGGCGTCCCGGATCACGGGTTTGGTGCGTGAATTGCTTGTGGCCACCTACTTTGGTGCCAGCGCTGCCACTGACGCATTCAACGTTGCTTTTCGCATCCCCAATTTGCTGCGTCGGTTGTTTGCCGAGGGCGCGTTTTCTCAGGCCCTCGTGCCGATTTTGTCTGAAACCCGCGCCCGTGAGGGCGATACCGCCACCCATGCGCTGGTGGATGCAGTGGGTTCGCTGCTGTTTTGGGTGCTGGTGGCACTCAGCGTGGTGGGTGTGCTTGGCGCGCCGATGTTGGTGTGGATGATGGCGTCGGGGCTGCGCGAAAGCGGGGGCTTTGATCTGGCCGTGGTGATGACGCGGGTGATGTTTCCGTATATCGCTTGCATGTCGATGGTGGCGTTGTGCTCAGGGGTGCTCAATACCTGGGGGCGCTTTGCCTTGCCAGCGGCCACGCCGGTGCTGCTCAACGTGAGTGTGATCGGCGCAGCGCTGCTGCTCACGCCGCAGTTCAATCGATGGGGCGTTGAGCCTATCTACGCGTTGGCTTGCGGTGTGATGGTGGGCGGGCTGTTGCAGTTTGGCGCCATGTGGCCGGCGCTCAGGCGCATGCAGATGTGGCCGCGTTTGCGCTTTGGGTTGGCGGCATGGCGCGCGTCTTATGCGCACCCGGGCGTGCGGCGTGTCTTGCGGCAAATGGGGCCGGCGGTGCTGGGGGTGTCGGTGTCGCAGATATCGATGCTGATCAACACGCAGATTGCATCGCATCTGGGGGCCGGGGCAGTGTCGTGGCTCACGTATGCCGATCGGTTGATGGAGTTCCCGACCGCCCTGCTCGGGGTGGCGCTGGGTGTGGTGTTGTTGCCCAAGCTGTCGGCGGCACAGGCCAAGAACGATATGGCGGGCTTTTCTACCCTGCTCGATTGGGGGCTGCGCCTCGTGTTGTTGTTGGCTTTGCCCAGCGCGGTGGCGCTGCTGGTGTTTGCCGAGCCGTTGGTGGCGGTGCTCTATCACTACGGGCGATTTCAGCCGGGCGATGTTGAGCAGACGGCGTTGGCAGTGATGGGCTACGGCGTGGGCTTGTTGGGCTTGATCGGCGTGAAGGTGCTGGCGCCAGGCTATTACGCGCGGCTCGATATCCGCACGCCCGTGCGCATTGGCATCACGGTGCTGGTGCTCACGCAGCTCATGAATGCGGCGTTTGTGCCGACGTTGCATCAAGCGGGGTTGGCGTTGTCGATCGGTTTGGCGGCGGTGATTAACGCGCTCTGGTTGCTCACGGGGTTGATTCGTATCGGTGCATACCGCCCTCAGCCAGGGTGGATAGGCTTTGCCGCACGCGTGGTGCTGGCCTCGGCTTTGCTGGGGGGGGGCTTGTGGTGGGCGGCACGCCACGTCGATTGGATCGGCATGGATCGTCTGGCGCGTATCGGTGTATTGGCCGGGTGTTTGGTGGCTGCCGCAGTGGTGTATTTCGGCAGCCTGATCCTGAGTGGGATTCGGCTGCGTGAGTTTGCTCGGCGCTGAGTGCGCGCGGCGCTTGGCGCGCGTCGAATGATCTGTGATCAGAGTTGCCGCAACCAATCAATGGCCTGCTCAACCCGCTCGACCGCGTGGATGGTGAGGCCTTCGATGGGCTTTTTGGGCGCATTGGCTTTGGGCACGATGGCCACCGAAAAACCGAGTTTGGCGGCTTCTTTCAGGCGCTCTTGCCCGCGAGGCGCCGGGCGCACTTCGCCAGCAAGCCCGACTTCGCCAAACGCGATAAATCCGCGCGGCAGCGGCTTGCCGCGCAAGCTGCTTTGTATGGCCAGCAACACGGCCAAATCAGCGGCGGGCTCACTGATGCGCACGCCGCCCACTGCGTTGACAAATACATCCTGATCTGCACACGCCACACCCGCATGCCGGTGCAGCACCGCCAGCAACATCGCCAGGCGATCTCGCTCGAGGCCGACGCTCAGGCGCCGCGGGCTGGGGCCGCCCGAATCCACCAGGGCTTGAATCTCAACCAGCATCGGGCGCGTGCCCTCGAGGGTGACAAGCACGCATGCGCCCGGCACCGGCTCGCTGTGGGTAGAGAGAAAGATCGCACTCGGGTTGGCGACGCCCTTGAGGCCTTTTTCGGTCATCGCGAAAACGCCGATTTCGTTGACAGCACCGAAGCGGTTTTTGATGGCGCGCACCAGCCGAAAGCTGCTGTGCGTGTCTCCCTCAAAGTAGAGCACCGTGTCGACGATGTGCTCGAGCACGCGCGGCCCGGCGAGTGCGCCTTCTTTGGTAACGTGGCCCACCAGCACCATCGTGCAGCCGCTGGCTTTGGCGGTGCGCGTGAGGTGGGCAGCGCACTCACGCACCTGGGCAACCGAGCCGGGTGCTGAGCTGAGCTGATCAGAGTAAAGCGTTTGGATCGAGTCGATCACACAAAAGGCCGGCTTTTCGGTGTCGAGCGTGGCGAGAATGCGCTCGAGCTGAATCTCGGCCTGCACGCGCACCTGGCTGCCATCGAGCCCCAGCCGGCGGGCGCGCAACGCCACTTGCGCGCCGCTTTCTTCACCCGTTACGTAGAGCACCTTCATTTGCCGCGATAGCGCATCGACCGCCTGCAGCAGCAGCGTCGATTTGCCGATGCCGGGATCACCGCCGATCAGCACCACGCCGCCTTCGACGATGCCCCCGCCAAGCACGCGGTCGAGCTCATCGAGCCCGGTGGGCGTGCGCTCGACATCGGCGGCTTCGATATCGGCCAGCGTTGAAACCGGGCTGGATTTGGCCAGCGCCTGAAAACGATTTTTGCCGCTGCTGGCAGGCTCGGCGATGGTTTCTTCAAGCGTGTTCCACTCGCCGCAGTGCGGACACTTGCCCAGCCACTTCGGGCTGGTGCCGCCGCAAGCCTGGCAGGTGTAAACGGTGCGATCCTTGGCCATGGGGGGTGCTTTTCTTCGGTGCGGATCAATCAACCGCGCGTGCAGGAACGCGTTCGGCCAGGGCGCACATCAGCTCGTAACCC
>CAZUCW010000108.1:0-7686 GCA_964618825.1 uncultured Aquabacterium sp. | reverse complement strand
GATCATCCACTGCTGGGCAATCGACAGCACGTTGTTGGTGAGCCAGTACAGCACCAGGCCCGCCGGGAAGAAGAAGAACATCACGCTGAACAGCAGCGGCATGATCCACATCATCTTGGCCTGCATCGGATCAGGCGGTGTCGGGTTGAGCCACGTTTGCAGCAAGGTCGACAACGTCATCAGCGCAGGCAACACGTAATACGGATCCTTCACCGACAGATCCGTGATCCAGCCAATCCAGGGCGCATTGCGAATCTCGACCGACGACGACAGCACCGAATACAGCGCGATGAACACCGGAATCTGAATCACGATAGGCAAACAGCCGCCCAGCGGATTGACCTTCTCTTCGCGATAGATGCGCATCATCTCTTGCTGCATCTTCTGCGGATCGCTCTTAAGCCGCTCACGCATCTCTTGGATCTTCGGGTTGACGGCTTTCATCTTGGCCATCGAACGGTAGGCGCTGGCATTGAGCCCGTAAAACGCCACCTTGAGCAGCACCACCAACGCCACGATGGCCCAGCCCCAGTTGCTCAACATAGCGTGCAACTTATCGAGCAGCCAAAACAGCGGCGCCGCAATCACATGCGTCCAGCCATAGTCTTTGGTGTATTCGAGCCCCGGCGCCAGTTTTGAGAGCACGTTTTCTTCTTGCGGCCCCACAAACAGCGAAGCATCAAAACGCTTGGATTGCCCCGCTGCAATCTCGCCCAGGCCAAACAGCATGCCCGTGGCATACAACTGCGTGTTGACTTTTTTGCTGAAAAACTCGCGCGGCACCTTATCGTTTTGCAACCAGGCCGAAGCGAAATACAACTGCACCATCGCCACCCAGCCGTTGTCATCCGTCTTCTCAAACTCGGCCTTACCCTTGTCGATCGACTCGAAATCAACCTTCTGATATTTGCCTTTGGCGTTGTAAACCGCCATGCCCGCATACGCTTGCGGCCCACCAAAGAACGACGGCTCTTGTGATCCCTGCGGCTTGCTGCCATCGCGCTGCAACTGCAGGTACAGCGACGGACGCATTGCCGCCGTCGATGTGTTCACCACCTCATGCCGCACGCCGATGGCGTAATCCCCCCGCTTAAAGGTATAGGTTTTGATCAGCTTCACCCCATTGATGGGCTGCGAAGCCAGCCGCACTTCGAGCTGATCACTACCTGCATCCAGCGTGCGTGCCGTCGTTTCGATGTTGAACACCGTGGTGTGGTTGGGCAGCGCCTGCTCAGCCGACACACCAAACAAGCCCGATTGCGCCACATAGGTGTGCGTATCCGTTTTGTCGAGCACCACGATGTTTTTGTTTTTATCTTTTTCATCGTGATGCTTAAGCAACTCGATCCTCACCAGGCTTGCACCTTCGGTATCGATCGTCGCCTTAACCACATCGGTGGTGATCGTCACCCTCTCAGCCACTGCGGGCGCCGCACTGGCTGGCGTGGCAGCAGGTGCTGCAGCATGGGCCACATGGCTGCCTGCCCCCGCTGCTGCCGACGACGCCCCCGAAGTGCCTGCCGGCCCCGACGCAGCCACCGATTGAGGCACAGGCATCCCCATCACGGTCGGGTGTCCGTTGTGCTTGTTCCAGGCATCCCACAGCATCATCAGCGAGACGGCAAAGATCATCCACAACAAGGTGCGGCGCATGTCAGTCATAAAGAGGACTCATGTTGCGACGGCACGCTCGCGCCCGTGCGGCGCAATGCAGTGCTGTTCGTATTGAACAAAGAAGTAAACAGCTTGGGTGCATGCTTGGGCACCGGATCGTGTCCGCCCCGACACCAGGGCTGGCAACGCATCAGCCGACGTGTAGCCAGGTAGCTCCCAGCGGCTGCTCCGTGTTGCTGCAGCGCCTGCAAGGCATAAGCCGAACAGGTGGGTTCAAAGCGACACGACGAGCCCAGCCAGGGGCTCAGCAACAAGCGGTAGCCCTGCACCAGCAGGATCAGCCCTTGCTGTGGCAAGCGCGACAGCCCGATCCACCCCAACAACAGCGCACGGCCCCAGCGGCGGCCACGAAGCCTCATCGCCGTGCCTCACAAGCCTGGGTGAAAAGCGCCCACAGCTCTGTCCTCACAGCCCCTTTTAGGGCTTCAGAGGCAGCACTCGGATACAGGGCGAGATCAAATGGCGAGCGCAAACGCAGCACCCAATCGCCCGGTGGCAAATCGGCGGCCAAACGCTGGCAGATCGCACGCGCCTGACGCCTCATGAGAGAGCGGGTTACCGCCCGACGTGCCTGCTTTTTAGGCAGCACCAAACCCAGCCGCCAAGTTGGCGGTGCATGGCGTATTGATTCGTCCACAGGCGAGGCATCCGGCATGTCCGTTCCTGTTGACAACTCCACGGCGGGCACATGGTGGAGCACGAAATGCGTGCTGCGGGCACGGGGCCGAGAGCCCAGCGCCCGCTGAAAATCAGCAGCGGCCAGAGAGGCGGCGAACCGCTTCGGCGCGCCGCTCATCATCATGCGAAACCCTGCAGGAGATCACAGACCCAAACGCTTGCGGCCTTTGGCGCGGCGGGCATTGATAACCTGACGTCCGCCGCGCGTTTTCATGCGAACCAGAAAACCATGGGTACGGGCGCGACGAACTTTCGAAGGCTGATAAGTGCGTTTCATAAGAAATACCGGTAAACAAAGACCCCAAGACCCTCTTCGCACCAGAGCATGGGCCAGCAAGACAAAGACGCAGCCAAGCCCACCTAGCGCAATTCGAGGCGGAACCTGAAATTAGATCAAATTTGAGGCAATCGGTCAACGAACCCCAACACCACCCCCACCTGCAATGCCTTGCAAGCACCACAAAAACACCACAGGCACATCACAAACCATGTGCGTGAGCTGAGCAATGGCGCATCCAGCACCTGCGGGTATATGCTGGAGACGGCCCGGGCGAGCGCCCTCCAGAATGCTGTGGATAACCTCTTCGCGTTGGCCATTCTGAGCCTAGAATCGCGCCCCCATCTTTCGACTTGTCCACAAAAAGCATGTCTGCCGATCTGTGGCAACAAGGCTGCCAGCGTCTGGCAGCTGAATTGCCCGAACAACAGTTCAATACCTGGATCCGGCCGCTACCGGCTGCCACCATCACCGAGCGCGACGACGACACGCTGGTGAGCGTGAGCGTGCCCAACCGCTTCAAGCTCGATTGGATCCGCACCCAATACGCCAGCCGCATCGAATCGGTGCTGGGCGAATTGGCAGGCAAGCCGGTCAAGCTCGAGTTGACACTGGCTGCCCGCGAATCTGCCCCGGCATATGCCTTGCGCACCGCCACACCATCTGGCCCGACCCCAATGGGCCAACATGCCTCGGCCCTTTTTAGTGGCCAAACACAAACTCAACAGCCAGCGTCTGCTCCGAGCAACGTTATTCCGCTCACACCGCGCGCTGCCGCCATCAATACAAACCGGCTCAACCCCAACCTGACTTTTGACACCCTGGTGCCCGGCCGCGCCAACCAGATGGCCCGCACCGCCGCGCTGCATGTGGCAGGCGCCCCGGGGCAGATGTACAACCCGCTGTTCATCTACGGTGGCGTCGGCCTGGGTAAAACGCACCTGATGAATGCGGTAGGCAATGCGCTGCTGGCCGACAAGCCCGATGCGCAAATTCTGTATCTGCACGCCGAGCAGTTCATCTCGGACGTTGTTAAAAACTATCAGCGCAAAACATTCGACGAACTCAAGGCCAAATACCACTCACTCGATCTGCTGCTGATCGACGATGTGCAGTTTTTTGCCGGCAAAGACCGCACGCAAGAAGAGTTTTTCAATGCTTTTGAAGCATTGATTGCCAAAAAAGCCCACATCATCATGACGAGCGACACCTATCCCAAAGGATTGGTGGATATCGATGAGCGGCTCACCTCGCGTTTTGATTCGGGCCTGACCGTGGCCATCGAGCCTCCCGAACTCGAGATGCGGGTGGCGATTCTGATCAGAAAAGCCGAATCAGAAGGCGCCCAAATGCCTGAGGATGTGGCTTTTTTCATCGCAAAAAATGTGCGTGCCAACGTGCGCGAACTCGAAGGTGCCCTGCGCAAGGTGTTGGCTTTTTCCAAGTTCAACCATAAAGAAATCACCATCCACCTGGCGCGCGAGGCACTCAAAGATCTGCTGTCGATTCAAAACCGGCAGATTTCGGTCGAGAACATCCAAAAAACGGTGGCCGATTTCTACAAGATCAAAGTGGCGGACATGTACAGCAAGAAGCGACCGGCCAGCATCGCTCGCCCCCGCCAGATTGCGATGTACCTGGCCAAGGAGCTGACGCAAAAAAGCCTGCCCGAGATCGGTGAGTTGTTTGGTGGACGAGATCACACCACCGTGCTGCACGCCGTGCGCAAAATCGGCGGCGAACGCACAAAAAACACCGAGCTCAATCAGCAACTGCATGTGCTTGAACAAACGCTCAAAGGCTGATTTTGATGGCAAAGACCGACCCAACCGCAGTAGCTCAAACCGAGCACATCGCGGGCGCGCTGTCAAACGACAAGTCTGGGGATAAAAAGCTGAAAACCCAGGCTTTTTCCACAAGCACCAGCGCGGCAAGCAAGTTGTTGCACTGTTGTGCCCGGGCTACCCGGCAGTGCTCCACAGGCTTGTCCTGAATCTAAAGTGTTGATGGATCAAGAGAAAATAGCGTTGTTCACAGTCAGAACGCTGCTCTACTAAGACTACCAATTTGAAAGACTGAAATGATTGTGTTGAAGACAACCCAGGAAAAAATTCTCGGCAGTCTGCAAGCCGTGTGCGGCATCGTCGAGCGTCGGCATACCCTGCCTATCCTGGCCAACGTCTTGATTCGCAAACATCAGGGCCACGTTGAATTCACCACCAGCGATCTTGAGATTCAGGTGCGCACCAGTGCTGAGTTCGATGGCGATGCTGGTGAGTTTTCAACCACCGTGGGTGCGCGCAAGCTCATCGACATCCTCAAAAGCCTGCCATCCGATCAAAACGTGTCGCTCTCGGCGGCACAAAACAAGATCACGCTGCAGGCCGGCAAAAGCCGTTTTACGCTGCAAACGCTGCCTGCCGAAGACTTTCCGCTGGTGCAGGAGGCCGCTGATTTCGGGCCCAGTTTTTCGGTGCCACAAAAAACACTCAAGGCGCTGATCAATCAAGTGCACTTTGCGATGGCGGTGCACGATATCCGCTACTACCTCAACGGCATTCTCTTTGTGGCTGAAGGCAAAACGCTCACGCTGGTTGCCACCGATGGGCATCGCCTGGCCCTGGCGCAGGCCACGCTCGATGTCGAGATGCCCAAGCAAGAGGTGATCTTGCCGCGTAAAACGGTGCTTGAGTTGCAGCGCCTGCTCAAAGACGATAAAGACGAAGGCGCTCCGATCGAGATGCGCTTTGCCGGTAACCAGGCCAAGTTTGGTTTCAGCGGCATGGAGTTCGTTACCAAATTGGTTGAGGGCAAGTTTCCTGATTACAACCGCGTCATTCCCAAAAATCACAAAAATCACATCACGTTGGGACGTGCACCCTTGCTGGCCAGCCTGCAGCGCGCGGCCATCTTGACGAGCGAAAAGTTCAAGGGCGTGCGCCTGAATTTCGAGCCGGGTGTGCTGGCGATCGCATCGAGCAACGCCGAGCAAGAAGAGGCCAAGGAAGAGCTCGAAATCGATTACAGCGGCGACAGCATCGAGATTGGTTTTAACGTTACCTACCTGATGGACGTGCTGTCCAACCAGGGGCAGGATATGGTGGACATTGCGCTGCAAGACGCCAACAGCTCGGCGTTGATCACCGTGCCTGAGCTTGATGGCTTCAAGTATGTGGTGATGCCAATGCGCATTTGAGCGCGCTGTCGCTCTCATCGCTACTGCTGTCGTCTTCGGCGCATACGCGGTTGCGTCCGCCGTGTTTGGCGCGGTAGAGGGCCGCATCGGCTCGAGCGATGGTTTGTTCGATGGTTTCGTTGGGGCGGTGTTCGGCCACCCCAATTGATGCCGTGACCGTAAAGCCTTCAGCAATGTCGTCCAGATGCAGGCCCTGCACCTGCTGGCGCACCCGCTCAGCTTTGATCTTGGCGCCTTCAAGCGGTGTCTGCGGCAGGATCATCAAAAACTCTTCACCACCGTAGCGGCCAAAAATATCGATGGTGCGCAGCCGGGTTTGCACCTCGCTGGCCACAGTGCGCAGCACCGTGTCGCCCGCTTGATGGCCATGGGTGTCGTTAACTTGCTTGAAGTGATCGATATCGAGCATCGCAATGCAAAACGGGCCGTGGGTGCGTTGCTGGCGAGCGGCTTCGAGTGACAGCACCTCAAAAAGATGACGACGGTTGATCAAGCCGGTGAGCCCATCATGGTTGGCCAGTTCATGGATTTTTTCCATTGCCGTTTTGAGCTCATCGAGCGCTTGGTGCAACTCGCCATTGCGTGCACGCAGTTTGCTGCGCAGCTTGTGGATGTAGCCCCCGATGAACGAGATCTCGATCATCACAAAGAAAAAAGCCAAGGCTTGGATGAGTTCGACCTTGATATCCATCGTTTGTGGCCGCCAGTGCCAAAGGGCAGCCATCAGCACGGTGTAGACGGTAAAGATCAGGCCCGATGACAGCGCAAATTGCCGGGTGTTGAGGGCCATGATGCCGTAGAGCGATGGCACGATGGCAATCAGCAAAAACACGCCGCGTACTTGTCCGGCGTCGATCAGAAACATCACCGTTGCCGCAGGCACCACTGACAGCGTCATTTGCGCCACGGTCATGCTGGGATCGCGCAAACGCAGGTTGAACCCACTGCGCACCAACAACATGAAGCTGCCATTGAAGAGCAACGCTGCAATCACGTAGCCCCACACGGCATACAGCGGCACCATGCCGTGGTACCAGCAAAAGGCCGTTACCAAACAAGGCACTTGGTAAGACAGAAAAGCCATCGAGATGCGCTGCAGGCGCACCTTTTGTTCTTTGTGCACACGTGCGCTTGCAGACTCGCTGGCCCCAGAATCGGGCGCGGGCTGTGGCGGCGCAGACAAAGCGTGTTCCATGTTTTGTCTATTCGGATGATGGAAGAAAGCTTTGACAGTAGATCGACGACTCAGGTGTGAAAAATGGGCGAAAAACGGCATGTGGCTATTCGTTTGGGGCTTGTTTGGGCACGAGCCGGTTGCACGGGTGCCTGCCGTTAAAATCGGGACGCCCTGAGCTGTGCATTGGCCAGCTTCGGGGCGTTTTTCATTTCTGGGTACACCACGATGAGCGACATCCAACCGACGCAACCCGATCAACACGCTGCCAGCTCGGCCGTGCCATCCAATGGTGGTTCAAGCAGTGGTGCAGACAGCGGGGGCTACGGCGAAGGCGCTATCCAGATCCTCGAAGGCCTGGAGGCCGTGCGCAAGCGCCCGGGTATGTATATCGGCGACACGTCGGACGGCACCGGCCTGCACCACCTGGTGTTCGAGGTGGTCGACAACTCGATCGACGAGGCGCTGGCGGGGCACTGCGACGATATCGTCGTCACCATTCATACCGACAACTCGATCAGCGTGATCGACAACGGTCGGGGCATTCCGACCGGCGTGAAGATGGACGACAAGCACGAACCCAAGCGCTCGGCGGCTGAAATTGCGCTCACCGAGTTGCACGCTGGTGGCAAGTTCAACCAGAACAGCTACAAGGTGTCGGGCGGCCTGCACGGCGTGGGTGTGAGC